>NZ_CDBZ01000015.1 GCF_000819985.1 Aeromonas media
CAATGCTGATCAGTTAAGGATCCATTGACCGATCCTTCTGCTGTAGGACAATCCGGAACCAATCACTGGTTCCGGATTTTTTATGTCTATTGCAAACGATCTGAACGATGTTGTTGAGGCATCTGGCGACATGCTGGCTCGGCTGGCCATTTTTGCCGACCATATTCCCGACGAATGGATTACTGCCGCTGCCGCCTTGTCTGAAAAGGCCACTATCCGCCGACGCCGCTTACCTTCTGATATGGTCTTGTGGCTCGTCGTGGGGATGGCCTTTTTCCGCAATGAGCCCATCTCCGAGGTCGCTCGGCGCCTCAACATCTGTGCAGAAGGGTTGGCCAATGATGCCTTGCTCGCGGACAGTGCCCTGTCTCAGGCCCGTCAGCGACTCGGCAAACAGCCGCTCGAGTGGCTGTTCAAACAGTGCGCCGATGTGTGGGGGCGGGAACGTTATCCTGAAGACCATTGGCACGGTTTACAGGTCTTTGCCATCGATGGGGCCCTGTTCCGAACCCAGGATATGCCTGAACTCAGAGCACATTTCGGCTCGGGTAACACCTCAACCAACCGGCAGACACCCTACCCGATGCTGCGGTTGGTCACGCTCATGAATGTCCGCTCGCATGTCATTGCCAACGCGGCCATCAGCCCGTACCGCAAAGGGGAAATCCCCCTGGCCAGCGAGTTCATTCACTCATTGCCGGACAAGTCAGTGACCCTGCTGGATAAAGGCTTCTTCGGTGCCGACCTGTTGCTGCGTATTCAGGCCGAAGACACCGACCGTCACTGGCTCATCCCGGAACGCAAGGGGCTGGTATACACGGAACTTGAGCGCTATGGCGACGGTGACCGTCTGTTGCAAATGACGGTCTCGCCTCAGGCTCGCAAGAAAAACCCGGCGTTGCCGACACACTGGCAAGTTCGCGCAGTGACCTATGAGGTGGCAGGCAAGGAGAAAACGGTCTTTACCTCCCTGCCCGTGGCGCGATTCAGCGCAGCTCAGGTGGCGACCCTGTACCACGAGCGCTGGGAAATCGAGCTGGGATACCGGGATATCAAAAGCGCGATGCAGCACAACGCCATCACGCTGAGAAGCAAGAAAGTGGACTTGGTCTATCAGGAGCTGTGGGGATTGCTGCTTGGATACAATCTGGTCAGGCGGGAGGCCAGCCAGGCCGCCGTAGCCCATCAGCGAGCGCCCAATGAGGTGAGCTTTAAGTTTGCCTGTCAGTTCATCGCGAACCAGATGGCAGTGATGGCGGGCGCGTTATCGCCAGCCCATACGCCACGGAGGTTGGCGGAGTTGCGGGGCTGCATAGGCGTCATGTTCATAGAAAAACGCCCCAGGCCATCGAGACCCAGGGCGGTGAAGATATCAAAGACCCGTTTTCCGGTAAATCGCAATGCGGCTCCGCTTAAGTGAACAGCATTG
>NZ_CDBZ01000016.1 GCF_000819985.1 Aeromonas media
TTATTATCTGAATTCCCGTAGTGCCAAACATCAAGTCCGGCCAGTCTTCCCTTATTTCACTCGGTCAAAGAACGGGATCTCCTGCTTGATCTGTCGCTACATTTCGTTTACATAGACAAAATGCGAACTAGATCACGGAAATCATCATGAGCCCCACCACTTACCGCTGGCTGTTTATCGCCGTCATTGCCCTGGTCGCCTGGCGTCAGCTCCCGCTCTCCACCGAGCAGGAGCTGGCGGCGGCCAACCGCGCCTGGCGGGTGGGTCACTTCGAGCAGGCGACCGGTATCTGGCAGCCGCTGGCCGAGCAGGGCCAGCCCAGGGCGCAGGCCCTGATGGGATGGAGCCATGAGCTAGGGCAGGGGAGCGAGCAGGATCTGGTGCAGGCCATCCGCCTCTATCGCCAGTCCGCCGAGGCGGGAGATGCATTTGGCCAGTACCGGCTGGCGGAGCTCTATCTGCGCGGGGTAGGGGTGCCACGGGATCTGCGTATCGCCTTTCACTGGATGGAGCGGGCGGCCCGCAACGGGGACGTGCCCGCCATGCTCAAGGTGGGGGTGCTCCATCTGATGGGGGCCAACGGTCGGGTCGACATGGCCGAGGCCAAGCAGTGGCTCTATCAGGCCTCACAAAAAGGTAACAAGTTGGCGTTGACGGTATTGCAGGAGTTGGCGCTGGCCGAAGAGGGTCGCAGCGCCTTCGATTTCAATGGCCAGTCACTGCTGGGGGAGGGTTAACCCCTCAGCGGCTGGCGGTGATCTTGCCCGGTGTCACGTCGGTGACATAGAGGGTGCTGCGATCGGCGCTGTGCACTATGCTGCATACCTCGCGCTTGCTGCCATCGCTCAGGATCACCAACTCCCCGAGATGGACGGGGCAGTGTGTCGTCAACAGGTGATCCGGGTGGATAATCTTCTCCGCATGCTCCGGAAACGAAATGTCATAGGTGTACATCATGTTCTCCTTGTTCAGGCAGACGCCTCACTGGAACCCTAGCACACAGAGGGCGAGGTGGGACCCACATCGCATGTGCATCGTTCCGGTGCCTCTGTTGACGCCTCTCCTCGCTTCCACTTTCCATGGTATACAAAATCGGCAAGGCAACTTGTCTGAGTCGTGACGTCTGATACAATCCTCCGCTGTACCTGTCCATTGATGGCCTTGCACACCCAAGAGGGTGTGTACCACTTCTGCGTACCAACCGTATTGTGAACGGTGAAACTCAGGGGTGAACTGCTTGAAATGAAAGGTTTTCTCCAACCTGCATGTGCCCTTTGGTAGGGGGCACCACTGTATAAGGAAACACCGAATGCCAATCATTACTCTGCCTGACGGCAGCCAACGTCAATTTCCCCACGCCGTTTCCGTCATGGACGTCGCCGCTGACATAGGTCCGGGCCTCGCCAAGGCGTGCATTGCCGGCCGTGTGAACGGTGAACTGGTGGATGCTTGCGAGCTGATCGAAGCCGATGCCTCCCTGGCCATCATCACCGCCAAAGACGAAGACGGTCTGGACATCCTGCGCCACTCCTGTGCTCACCTGTTGGGTCATGCCATCAAGCAACTCTGGCCCCAGACCAAGATGGCCATCGGTCCTGTCATCGACAATGGTTTCTACTACGACGTTGATCTCGACCGCACCCTGACCGATGAAGATCTGGCTGCTCTGGAAGAGCGCATGCTGGCGCTGGCCGCCAAGGATTACGACGTCGTCAAGAAGAAGGTCTCCTGGCAGGAGGCGCGCGACGTGTTCGAGGCCCGCGGCGAGACCTACAAGGTCGAGATCCTGGATCAGAACATCGCCCGTGATGATCAGCCCGGTCTGTATCATCACGAAGAGTACGTCGACATGTGCCGCGGCCCTCACGTGCCGAACATGCGTCACTGCCACCACTTCAAGTTGCAGAAGATGTCTGGCGCCTACTGGCGTGGCGACTCCAACAACAAGATGCTGCAGCGCATCTACGGTACCGCCTGGGCCGACAAGAAGCAGCTCAAGGCCTACCTGCAGCGTCTCGAGGAGGCCGCCAAGCGCGACCACCGCAAGATTGGCAAGCAGCTCGACCTGTACCACATGCAGGAAGAAGCCCCCGGCATGGTGTTCTGGCACAACGATGGCTGGACCATCTTCCGCGAGCTGGAAACCTTCATCCGCGGCAAGCTCAAGGAGTACGATTATCAGGAGGTGAAAGGCCCCTTCATGATGGATCGCGTGCTGTGGGAGCGTTCCGGTCACTGGGAAAAATATGCCCAGGCCATGTTCACCACCCAGTCCGAGAATCGCGAGTACGCCATCAAGCCGATGAACTGCCCGGGTCACGTGCAGATCTTCAACCAGGGCCTGAAGTCCTATCGGGACCTGCCTCTGCGCATGGCCGAGTTCGGCTCCTGCCACCGCAACGAGCCCTCAGGCTCCCTGCACGGTCTGATGCGGGTGCGCGGCTTCACTCAGGATGACGCCCACATCTTCTGTACCGAAGATCAGATCATGGAAGAGGTCTCGGCCTGTATTCGTATGGTCTATGACGTCTACGGCACCTTTGGCTTCGAAAACATCGTGGTCAAGCTATCCACCCGTCCCGAGCAGCGCATTGGTTCCGATGAAGCCTGGGATCGCGCGGAAGCCGCCCTGGCGGAAGCCCTGGTGCTCAACGGCCTGAAGTACGATCTGCAGCCGGGGGAGGGTGCTTTCTACGGTCCCAAGATCGAATTCACCCTGCACGATTGTCTTGATCGTGCCTGGCAGTGTGGTACCGTGCAGCTCGATTTTGCCTTGCCGGGCCGTCTTGGCGCTACTTATGTGGGCGAAGACAACGAACGTCACGTACCCGTGATGATCCACCGGGCCATCCTCGGGTCCCTCGAGCGTTTCATCGGTATCCTGACCGAAGAGTACGCCGGACTGTTCCCGACCTGGCTGGCACCGACTCAGGCCGTGGTCATGAATATCACGGATAATCAGGCCGATTATGCGGTGAAAGTTGCCAAGGCATTGAATGATGCGGGCCTTCGCGCAAAAGCGGACTTGAGAAATGAGAAGATTGGCTTTAAAATCCGCGAGCATACTTTGAAGCGAGTGCCTTTCATGCTGGTCTGCGGTGATAAAGAAGTAGAAGCCGGCAAGATTGCACTACGGACTCGTAAAGGGGCTGACCTGGGTTCTTATCCTGTTGAAGAGCTGATAGCTCTGTTAACCCAGGAAGTTCAGACCCGCGGACAAAAGAAAGTGGAGGAATAAGCTATAAAAGGCGGAAAAAAACTGGGCAAGCAACCGCAAGCCCGCGCTCACCGGATCAATGAAGAGATCCGTCTGAAAGAAGTTCGTCTGACTGGTTTGGACGGTGAAGCCATTGGTATCACCACCATCCAGGATGCCCTGAACTTGGCCCTTGAAGCCGGAGTGGATCTGGTCGAGATCAGTCCTAACGCTGAGCCGCCCGTTTGCCGAATCATGGATTACGGCAAATTCCTCTACGAAAAGAGCAAGACCACCAAAGAACAGAAGAAAAAGCAGAAAGTCGTCCAGGTAAAGGAAATCAAATTCCGTCCTGGCACTGACGAAGGCGACTATCAGGTAAAACTACGCAACCTGGTTCGCTTTCTGGAAGACGGGGACAAGGCGAAGGTCACCCTGCGCTTCCGTGGTCGTGAAATGGCCCACCAGGATCTTGGTATCAAGGTTCTGGAGCGAGTCAAGAACGATCTGGAAGAGTTGGCCGTAGTCGAGTCGTTCCCGAAAGTCGAAGGCCGTCAAGCTGTGATGGTCCTCGCACCCAAGAAGAAATCTTAAGGCCCACAAGAAATTGACTCATGGGCTCGCCCCATGAGTCGGTTCGCCTTGCGATTTTGTTGTCACTCACAATGCGGAGTATGAAATGCCGAAGATGAAAACCAACCGGGGTGCTGCAAAGCGCTTCAAGAAGACTGGCTCAGGTCGCTTCAAGTGCAAGCACAACCACCTGCGTCACATCCTGACCAAGAAGAGCAGTAAGCGTAAGCGTAAGCTGGGGCCGAAGTTCATGGTTTCTGCTGCCGACCACAAACGTGTTGTCGCTTGTCTGCCGTACGCATAAGGGGGATGTGAAAAATGCCAAGAGTTAAACGTGGTGTGACTGCTCGCGCTCGTCACAAGAAAGTAATGAAAGCCGCCAAGGGTTACTACGGCGCCCGTTCCCGTGTCTACCGCGTAGCGGTACAAGCGGTAACCAAAGCTGGTCAGTATGCCTACCGTGACCGTCGCCAGAAGAAGCGTCAGTTCCGTCAGCTGTGGATTGCGCGTATCAACGCTGCAGCCCGTCAGAACGGTCTGTCCTACAGCCGTCTGATCGACGGTCTGAAGAAAGCTTCTATCGAGATCGATCGCAAGATCCTGTCCGATATCGCCGTTCACGACAAGCTGGCTTTCACCGCCCTGGTTGAAAAGGCCAAAGCAGCTCTGGTTTAATCCGGTTCTGTTATGAAAGATAAAAGGAGGCTAAGGCCTCCTTTTTTGTTGCCCGTTTTTTACTTTCGACCCTGTTTGCCACACAGCGCATCAGCTGTGGTTGCTGACGTGAAAATGTCTGATATGCCAACAAACTGCTACAGGTATTCAATATTTTAAGCGAGTGAGAAGAACGACTTGAGACTCACTTGATATAACAAAATGATTTATAGGGAGAAAAGCCCGCCGTAACTATGGTCAGCGAAGGGGCTTTTTTTGTATTATTCCCCTCTTGACCTTATTTAGCCTACAGGCTCCTGTTTCGGGAGTGGTGACGAGGAAGACATGCAACAGCTTGAAGAAGTAGTCGGCCAGGCCAAGGCCGAAATTGAGGGCGTAAGCGACATCGCCGCCCTCGACGAAATCCGGGTCAAATATCTGGGTAAAAAGGGCTTTTTCACCGAGCAGATGAAGGGCCTGGGCGCCCTTTCGCCTGAGGAGCGTCCCGCCGCAGGCGCGGTGATCAACCAGGCCAAGCAGCAGGTTCAGGATGCCCTGAACGCGCGTCGTGACGCCCTCGAAGTTGCCGTGCTGAACCAGAAGCTGGCCGCCGAGACCATCGACATCAGCCTGCCGGGTCGTCGCATCGAGAACGGTGGCCTGCACCCGGTGACCCGCACCATTGAACGCATCGAGCGCCTGTTTGGCGAGATGGGTTTCAAGGTCGAGCGCGGTCCCGAGATTGAAGATGGCTTCCACAACTTCGATGCGCTGAACATTCCGGCTCATCATCCGGCGCGTACCGATCACGATACCTTCTACTTCAATCCTGATCTGATGCTGCGTACCCACACCTCCGGTGTGCAGATCCGCACCATGCAGCAGCAACAGCCGCCGATCCGCATCATAGCGCCGGGCCGTGTCTATCGTAACGACTACGACATGACCCACACCCCGATGTTCCACCAGGTCGAAGGCCTGCTGGTCGACGAGCATGCCAGCTTTACCGAGCTGAAGGGCATCCTGCACGACTTCCTGCGCAACTACTTCGAGGAAGACCTGACCATTCGCTTCCGTCCTTCCTACTTCCCGTTCACCGAGCCGAGCGCCGAAGTAGACGTGATGGGCAAGAACGGCAAGTGGCTGGAAGTGTTGGGCTGCGGCATGGTGCACCCGAACGTGCTGCGTTCGGTCGGTATCGATCCGGAAAAATACTCCGGCTTTGCCTTCGGCATGGGCGTTGAGCGCCTGACCATGCTGCGTTACGGGGTCAACGACCTGCGTGCCTTCTTCGAAAACGACCTGCGCTTCCTCAAGCAGTTCAAGTAAGGGCGAGAGAACATGAAATTCAGTAAATCCTGGGTGATGGAGTGGGTCCGCACCGAGTTGAGTGACAACGCGCTGGCCGAGCAGATCACCATGGCCGGTCTTGAAGTGGACGCCATGGAAGCGGTGGCTGGCCAGTTCAACAATGTGGTCGTGGGTGAAGTGGTCGAGTGTGCCCAGCATCCGGACGCCGACAAGCTGCGGGTGACCAAGGTCAACGTGGGCGAAGCTGAGCTGCTGGACATCGTCTGCGGTGCGCCGAACTGCCGCGCCGGCCTGAAAGTGTGTGTGGCCAAGGTCGGGGCGACCCTGCCGGGTGATTTCACCATCAAGAAGGCCAAGCTGCGTGGCCAGCCGTCTCACGGCATGCTCTGCTCCTTCAGCGAGCTGGGTATCGACGTCGAAGCCGATGGCATCATCGAGCTGCCGCTTGATGCGCCCATCGGGACCGATATCCGCGAATACCTCGCGCTCAACGACGTCAGCATCGACGTGGATCTGACCCCGAACCGTGCCGATTGCCTCGGTATCGCGGGGCTCGCCCGTGAAATCGGCGTGCTCAACAGCGTTGACGTGGTCGAGCCGACCTGGGCGCCGGCTGTTGCCACTATTGATGCGACCTTCCCGATCCGGGTTGAAGCAACCGCCGATTGCCCCCGTTATCTGGGCCGCGTCATCAAGGGGCTGAACCTGCAAGCCATGAGCCCGCTCTGGATGCAAGAGAAGCTGCGTCGTGGCGGTATCCGCTCCATCGATGCTATCGTCGACATCACCAACTACCTGCTGCTGGAATACGGTCAGCCGATGCACGCCTTCGATCTGGCTCGGCTTGACGGGGAACTGGTGGTACGTCGCGCCCGTAGCGATGAGCCGATGACTCTGCTCGATGGCAACGAAGTGAAGCTCAAAGAGACCACCCTGGTGATTGCCGATGCCAAAGGCCCTGCCTGCATGGCCGGCATCTTCGGCGGCGATCGCACCGGTGTGTCCGAGACCACCACCGACATCCTGCTGGAGTGTGCCTTCTTCGCGCCGCTCTCCATCACAGGCCGTGCCCGTGCCTACGGTCTGCACACCGACTCCTCCCACCGCTTCGAGCGCGGGGTGGATCCCGAGTTGCAGGCCAAGGTGATGGACCGTGCTACCCGTCTGCTGCTGGATATCTGCGGTGGTGAAGCGGGTCCTGTCATCGAGGTCAAATCCGATGCCCATCTGCCCAAGGCTGCCCCCATCAAGCTGCGTCGCGCCAAGCTCGACAAGGTGATCGGCATCAGCGTGGCGGATGCGCAGGTGGTCGAGATCCTGACCCGTCTCGGCATGCAGGTCACAGTGGATGCTGACGGTTGGACCGCGCTGGCGCCCTCCTGGCGTTTCGACATTGCCATCGAGGAAGACCTCATCGAGGAAGTGGCCCGCATCTACGGCTATAACAACATCCCGAACCTGAAACCGGCGGCCTCTCTGGCCATGGTTGAGCAGGCAGAAGGGCAGGTGACCTTGAAGCGGGTGCGCGACCTGCTGGTCGATCGCGGTTTCCAGGAAGCGATCACCTACAGCTTCGTGGATCCCAAGGCTCAGCAGACCCTGTTCCCCCAGAGCGACGCCATCGTGCTGCCGAACCCCATCTCGGTCGAGATGTCCGCCATGCGCGTGTCTCTGTTCCCGGGTCTGGTGCAGGCTGTGGTCTACAACCAGAACCGTCAGCAGGGCCGTGTGCGTCTGTTCGAGCAGGGCCTGCGTTTCATCAAAGACGCGAACGCCGAAAACGGCATCCGTCAGGAGCCCATGCTGGCCGGCATCATCACCGGCAACCAGAGCGACGAGCACTGGGACGTCAAGAGCCGTGGCAGCGACTTCTTTGATTTGAAAGGGGATCTGGAAGCGGTATTGGATCTCACCGCCGAAGGGGCCACCTTCAGCTTCGAGCGTACCGAGCACAGCGCCCTGCACCCGGGTCAGAGTGCCGCTATTCTGCGCAATGGCGCCGTCATCGGCCATATCGGCGTGATCCACCCGAGCCTCGAGAAGAAGCTGGGACTCAAGAGCCGCGCCGTGATGTTCGAGCTGGAGCTGGACAAGCTGACCCCTGCCAAGGTGCCGGTTGCAGCCGAAGTATCCCGCTTCCCGGCCAACCGTCGTGATATCGCCGTGGTGGTAGATCGTCAAGTTCTGGCAGGCGACGTACTGGCAGTAATTAAAAAAGTTGGCGGAAATCAGTTAGTTGGAATAAACTTGTTCGACGTATACCAGGGTGCTGGTATGGCAGAGGACAAGAAGAGCCTGGCCATCAGTCTAGTGTTGCAAGACACCCAGCGCACCCTGGAGGAGAAAGAGATTGCCGAGACCGTAGACAATGTCGTGCGGGCCCTTGGTGAAGAGTTGAATGCATCCTTGAGGGATTGATCTATGGCGCTTACCAAAGCCGACATTGCAGAGCACCTGTTCACCCAGCTCGGGATGAGCAAGCGTGAAGCCAAAGACATGGTGGAAGCCTTCTTTGAGGAAATCAGACAGGCGCTCGAGCGCGGTGAACAAGTCAAAATTTCAGGCTTCGGTAACTTTGATCTTCGTGAGAAGAACCAGCGTCCTGGACGTAACCCAAAGACGGGTGAGGATATTCCCATCAGCGCCCGTCGTGTGGTGACCTTCCGGCCTGGCCAGAAGCTCAAGGCCAGGGTAGAAAATGTTGAACCCAACGAGTAAAAGAAAGCCAGGCAAATGCCTGGCTTTTGCGTTTCTATGATAAAGACCCTATTTCTGCTCGGTGCGCTGCTGGCCCTGCCGCTGCGTGCCGCCATGCTCCCCCTGTCAGCCGAGACCCAGGCGTATGTCGATACGCTCACCGAGCTGACTTTTTGTTACCCGGTCCTGCAGCGTCCTCCCTATCTGGAGGAGCAGGGGGGGTTGCTCATCGATCAGATGAAACGACTGGCCCTGCAACTGCCGGTGCCGCTGCGCTTCGAAAAATTGCCAAACTGGACTGCAACTCTGCAGGGCTTGCAGCACGGACAGTGTGATCTCATCCCCCATGTGGGACCTGCCAGGGAGACCCTGCCCGGTACGGCCTTGAGCCGTGCCATGCTGGAGGCGGAGTCCGCCATCCTTTATCGAGGGGAGCTCGAGCAGGCGACCTTCCTGGTCTCGCCCATCTGGCAGGCAGAAGAGACCCTGCAGCGGCTCTATCCCCACTCCTCCCAGTTGCGCCTGACGGATGCGGAGAACTGGTATGGGGCTCTGGTGGCGGGCAGAGGCAGCGCCTACCTCGGCGACTATCTGCAACTGCGCTATCTGATGCGCGAGTTCCCGGATGAGGGGCTGCGCCTGCGGCGGTTGCGCAGCGACGATCTGGTGATCAGCTACCGGCTGATGATGGGCGACAGGCCGCAATTGCACGAGCTGATAGACACGGCGATCCGCTTCCTGCCACCGGGTAACCTCTACCGGGATCTGGGGCGCTATCTGCCCCAGAGCGAGCAGGACATCAATCCCTTGCACTTCACCGACAAGGAGCAGGCCTGGCTGGTTGGTCGCGCGCGCACCATCAAGCTGGTGGCGGATCCCGGCTTCATGCCCTATAGCGGCGTCAATCAGCAGGGTGAGCTCGTCGGCTGGAGCGGCGATGTGCTGCGGGAAGTGAGCCGCCAGACGGGGCTGAATTTCGAGCTCATCCCCGTGACAAGCAAGGAGGAGGCGCTGGCCAGGTTGCGCAGCGGGGAGGCCGCCATGATGGCCGGTCTGCTGGAGTCTCCGACCCTGCACGAGGAGTTCGAGTTCACCCGTGCGGTGGCAACCAGTCGCTATGCACTGGTCAGCCGCAAGCGGGGGGCTTATAACGCCCTTGCCGAGGTCAAGGGCAAGGTGGTCGTGCCTCGTATGCTCTACGACACCAGCCTGCTGGCCCGGTTTGGGCAACACGACTGGGCGGTGACCGACAACCTGCAGCAAGGGTTGGCTGCGGTGCAGAGCGGTGAGGCCGATGCCATGCTTGCCGAGCTCTATCAACTGCAATATCCGCTGCGCAACAACCAGCTGAGTGAGCTGAGCATCACGGAGCTGCCGGAGGTGTTTGGCCTCGGCTTTGCCATCAGGCGGGATCAGCCAAGGCTCGCCGGGGTGCTGGAGCAGAGCCTGATGACGATTAACGACAGGCAGGTGAGCGAGCTGGTACAACGTTGGCGGCGCCTCGTCCTGAACCAGCAAGAGGGGGTCAGTTACGGATTCTGGCTTGGCTCTGTCCTGTTGGCGCTCTTGATCAGCGCGGCAGTGATCTGGTCAGTCTGGCGCTCCCGTCAGCAGCTGGCCCAGGAGGCGCGCGAGCGTCATAAGGCCGAGCAGGCGTTGGCGCTGGAGAGCAAGTTCAGGGAGTCCCTGTTCCAGGCGTTGCCCGTGCCTGTGTTTTTGCGCAATGACAAGGGGGAGGTGATCAAGCGCAACAAGCGGGCCAAACGGATGGAGGCGCGTTACGCCACCGATCTCGTCCTGCCGTCTCCCCAGTTGCAAGGGGCTGAAGGGGAGATCGCCTTGCGGGATCAGGTTTACTCCTATGCCCAGATCCCGCTGCGCCTGGGACCCCAGGCGCCCGCCGGGGATCTCATCGCCCTGTCCGACATCAGCGCCCTGCGCGAGCGCACCCGTTTGCTGCGTCAGGCGGAGCGACGCCTGCGGGCCCTTACCAATACGGTGCCCGGAGTGGTGCTGCAGTTCACCCTGCTCGGAGGGGCCATCACCCGGGTGGAGTTTGTCAGTCGCGGCAGCCATGAGCTGCTGGGGCTGGCCAGTCAGCAGATCCGCCTCAATCCCAACGAGGCGCTCACCCGCATCTCGCACCAGGACAGGCGGGAGATGCGGGCTCCCATGCTGGCCATGTTGCAGGCCGGGCGCCCTTTCTCCCACCTGCTGTGCTACCAGCATCCCGGCAAGGGCACGCGCTGGCTGCAGTTCTCCGGCAGAGGGCGCCGGCAGGGGGAGGGGTGGCGTGTCTTTGGGGTAGTGCAGGATGTGACCAACCGGGTCGAGCAGGAGCACTCCCTGCAACTTTCCCACGAGCAGGCCCAGCAGGCTGTGCTCGCCAAGGGACGCTTCCTCGCTGCCGTGAGCCACGAGATCCGCACCCCCATGAACGCCATCCTGGGTCTGCTGGAATGGCTGGATCAGACCGAGCTCTCTGCGGAGCAGGCCTCGGTGCTGGCGCACGTCAGGCAGGCGGGCAACGAATTGCTGGGGCTGCTCAACGACGTGCTCGACTTCAGCCGCAACGAGAGTCGCCAGCTGCGGCTCTCCCTGCAGCCGACCGATCTGGTGGAGCTGTGCGAGCATGTGGCGGCGGTGCACTGGTCCAAGGCGCGTTCCAAACGCCTGCAACTGCGTCTCAACCTGGACCCGACGCTGCCCGCCCTGATGGCGCTGGATCCTCACCGGGTGCAGCAGGTGCTGCACAACCTGCTCTCCAACGCCATCAAGTTCAGCGAGCGGGGCGAGGTGGTGCTGTGGGCCCGCCGGCACGGGGAGTGGATCTGGTGCGGGGTAGATGACGAGGGGCCCGGCATCAGTGCCGAGTTGTTGCCTCGGCTGTTCCTGCCCTTCGAGCAGGGGGAGGAATTGGGACAGCTCAGGGCCCAGGGTACTGGTCTCGGGCTGGCCATCTGTCGTCAGTTGATGGAGCAGATGGGAGGGAACATCCGGTTCGAGCCGGTGGCCACCGGCGGCAGCCGCTTCATTTGCGCCTGGCCACTCAGGCAGGTGCAGGAGAAGGCGCCCTGGCAGCCACGGTTCAAACAGATTTCTCTGCAGCTCCCCCCCGAGGCGCTGGCATACATGCGGGCCTGGCTCGCCGAGTTTGGCGTGACCGAGGAGGCGATGGCGCCCGTTCTTGCCGTCACCCTGGATGAGCAGGGGTTGAGTGCCTGGTCCTGGCAGGGAGAGCCCTGGATCCCGGGCTCTGTGGTGAGCCTGCTGCAACCCAGGTTGGCTCAGGGGGGCGGGGAGGTCGCGGATCTGCCGGGAGCCGGTATGCGTGTCCTCTTGGTGGAAGATCACGAGGTGAACCGGGTGTTGATCAGCATGCAGCTGAGTCAGCTGGGAGCCCGGGTACTGAGCGCCGCCAATGGCCGTCTGGCGCTGGACATCCTGCAATCGGAATCGGTGGATCTGGTGCTGACCGACCTGCAGATGCCGGTGATGGACGGTGCCGAGCTGTGCCGGCAGTTGCGGGCTTCGGCGCGCTGGCAGCAGTTGCCCGTCTATGTGATCACCGCCGATCTCAGCGAGCAGGCGGCCCAACGTCTGGCCGATTGTGGTTGCCAGGGCCATCTGGACAAACCCGTCCTGTTGAAGGAGCTGGCCATCTTGCTGCGCACCGTCTCGGGTCGCAGCAGTGGGCCTCTGGCGGAGGACGCGGCTGTCAATGCCACGCCCATGACGACCCTGCTCAATCCGGCACTCATCAACCTCTACCTGGTGTCGGCTCGCCAGGATCTGGCTGATATTGAGGGGTGCGTCACGACAGGGGATGAAGGTGCCCTCAATACGGCTTTACACAAGATGAAGGGGGCCGCCAAAATGGTGGGGGCCGCCGCCTTGGTTCAGGTGATCGAACGCTGGCAGCGAGCCCCCGGGCAACCCCTGGTGGAAGAATTGAAGCAGGCCGTGGAAGAAGTCTGCCGGCAACTGGGCGAGAGAGCATGAGATGATCATCACAGATGAAGAGTTATTGGCGTTGCTGGAGTCTGACGTCAGCCAGGAACCCGTATTTCACCCCGTCAGCGTCTATGCCCTGGACGCTGTCTCACACCGGGCGGCAAAGGAGGCGGGCTTGCCGGCCTATGCCAGCCTGCACCGTACTCGACCCGACGCGAGCTGGCAGTGGGAGGGGTTGTTCGCCGCCGGGGCCATCGCTCTGTTCGATCCCGCCTCCCATGCGGGAACCGACTATCTGCCGCGGCTGCAGACTCCAGGGGTGGGGATCTATCGCCTGTCGGATCCCTGGCTTGAGGGGGTGGAGGCTCGGGAGCAGGGGTGGCGGGATTGGCTCGCCCAGCTCCAGATCCTGCTGCTCGAGGATCATCCCTTCCAGGGAGCCTGCATCCAGCAGGAGATCCAGGCGCTGGGACTACCCTGCCACTGGGTGCAGGACGGCGAGGGTTGCCTGCAGGTGCTGGAAGAGGGGGACGTGGGACTGCTGGTCTGCGATCTCAGTCTGGCGGAGCAGGATGCCATCAGTCTCTTGATGAACCACCCCCAGTACCGTCGTTTGCCCATCATATTGCTGTCCGCCCACGATCAGACCCTGATTGACGGGGCCAGACGCCTGCTGCACGACGCCGGCTTCAACGTGCTGGCCGCGCTGGCCAAACCGCTGCAGAGCGACGATCTGCTGCGTCTGCTCAAGACGCTCTATCTGGGGCCGCAGCGTCAACGCAGACTGGGTGGCTTGAAGCGTACCATTCGCAGCTGGCAGGGAGAGGCGCGGGGTCAGCTTGGTTTGCTGGCGGATGCGGCCTCTTGCCCTCTGCCGGTCTGGCTGGCCGTGAGCAGCCTGCCCCCGCACTGGGAGCCCCTCAAGGCATGGCTGGAGCAGCATGGCCGGCAGGCGAGCGAGCTGACCCTGGTCATCCACCGGCGGGATCACCTGCTGAGCCAGGCGGATCGCTTCGCCCTGGTGTTGCAGGCGAGTCTGGCGGGGGCCAGGCTCGCCCTGCTGCTCGACAGTGCCCAACATCTGCCTTTCGATCAACTGGAGCGATTGCCGCTCCAGAGCCTGCTGCTGGGGCAGCATCTGTTGCCGGAGCTGGAGGCCATAGCCGCGGACTCCCTGCTGGCCCGTTTCATCCAGCGGGCCCGCGAACTGGGCATGGCCCTCTATCTCGACGATCCCTTCAACCTGCAGGATGCCGCCCAGTGGCAGGATCGCGGCATGGCGGGGCGCTGGTAGCCCGTGCCGCGCTATCTTTGCTGGCCTCCCGATGAGGCGCGCCTGCACCGGGCACTGGCGGGTTGGGTGCATCCCGGCTCACGGGCATCCTTGCCCTTGATGATGGACGTGGGCGGCATCCCCTGCCGGTTGCAGGAGCTGGCAGGGGCCGATCCCGAACGCTTGAAGGCGGCCTATGAGGCGCTGAGCGAACAGAGTGTCTACCTGCGTTTCATGCGCGCCAAACAGCCAGTCACCGCCGAGCAGCTCGCCTTCTTTCTCGATTATCCCAGAGCGCCCCAGATAGGGCTGCTGCTCACCGACGAACAGGGGCGGCCGCTGGCCATGGCCCAGTCCATCCGACGGCGCCTGCATCCCGACAGGGCGGAGTTCTCCTGCATTGTTGCGGATCATTTTCAGCATCGGGGCGCCGGGCGCCGCCTCTTGCTGGCGCTGGCCCTGCTGGCGCGCGGGGAGGGGATCCGCGAGTGGACCGCCGAGGTGCTCGGACAGAATCGTCCCATGCTGGCCCTGCTGAAGGGGTTGGGGCTCCCGCTCACCCTGGTGACGGGCCGGGAGATGGTGTTTGTCCGGCTGGACTTGAGCGTCCTCGATACCCTGATGCCCCGGCATGCATAAGACCAAGGGCGAATGTGCCGGGCCGACCTGCTGTGCTAAGGTCAGCCTGTCACCCGTTGGAGGAAATCAACCATGGTGCAGTCAGCCAAACATATCGTGATCCTCACCGGCGCCGGCATCTCGGCCGAATCCGGCATCAAGACCTTTCGGGCTTGCGACGGCCTGTGGGAGGAGCACAGGGTGGAAGACGTGGCCACCCCGGAGGGCTACGCCCGGGATCCTGAGCTGGTACAACGCTTTTACAACGCACGGCGCCATCAGTTGCAACGAGTCGAGATCCACCCCAATCCCGCCCATTATGCCCTCGCACGCCTCGAGCGCCTGCTGCCGGGTCGCGTGACCCTGGTCACCCAGAACATCGACAACCTGCACGAGAGCGCCGGCAGCAAGCACCTCATTCACATGCACGGAGAGCTGCTCAAGGCCCGTTGCCCGGTTTCCGGGCAGGTGATCGAGTGGCGCGGGGAGCTCCATCAGGAGGAGCTCTGCTCCTGCTGCCAGTTGCCCCAGCCGTTGCGGCCTCATGTGGTCTGGTTTGGCGAAATGCCGCTCGGACTGGATCGCATCTACTCGGCGCTGGCGCAATGCGATCTCTTCATCTCCATCGGCACCTCGGGAGCCGTCTATCCAGCGGCAGGGTTTGTGCACGAGGCGGGCCTCAACGGTGCTCACACGGTCGAGCTCAACCTGGAGCCGAGCGAGGTTGGCAGCCAGTTTGACGAGAAGCGCTATGGCCCTGCCTCCCTACTGGTGCCGGCTTTCGTGGACGAATTGTTGCAAAGCTGCGGCATACACCAGCCCAAACAGATCGACGGTCATAACTGGATGGAGATGCGTGGACCATAGCCTATTGAGTCACAACATAGTTGCATTGGCTCAATGAAGCCGCCACACTGACCCGTAAAATAGAGGATGCAGCTGGCGCAAGGTATATGGACATTTTCAAGCGTGGGACCGTTTTTCTTCTGCTGGTGCTGACAACGTTCAGCACTCAGGCCACCGCTTCCTCACCTCTGTTGCTGCTGATCCTGCCAGACAAGCGGGAGATCCCTCTGGATGAGGCGACACTGGCCGCCTTGCCGCAGACAGAGTTCGAGACGGCGACCCCCTGGACCGTCGGGGTTCACCGTTATCGTGGCCCGACCCTGAAGGCGATGCTGATGGCTCAGGGGCTCAAGGATGTCACTCAAGTCCGGGTGACCGGCCTCAATGACTATCAACAACAGTTCAATCTTGCCCGGTTTGCCCAGGTGCCGCTGACTCTGGTGCGCTATCAGGATGACAAGCCGTTGACCCGTCGCAACAAGGGGCCAGTCTGGCTGCTGATGCCCTTCTCGGAATATCCTGAACTCGATGTCTCCTCCATCCACAGCTACATGGTGTGGCAACTGGTGCGCATCGAGGTCATCCCGTGACTCGTCGACAGCGCCACAATCTGCTGCTCGCGGCCATCTCTCTGCTGTTTCTCTTCTCTTCCGTCTGGGGGCTGTTGCTGCAGAATCGGCACGAGCAACTGGTCGATATGTTCTATCGCAACACCCACTGGAACATCAGCCAGGTCATGCTGGAATCCCAGCGTTTCCTTTACGATTTGCGCCTCTATCGGGCGGGAGCCCTCGAGATGGAGACCCTGAGCCTGGATTACGATCTGCTGTGGAATCGGCTGGATGTGTTTCTGGTCAGCAGCGAAACTGCCGATGCGCGCACTCGTCATGGATTGGGAAGCGTGTTGGCCAGGTTGTTTGAGGAGGTCAAGGCACTCGAACCCCAGATGCAGGCCGGTAAGCTGCAAGAGGGCGAGGCCCTTGTCCGTTCGCAGGCCCGGATTGCAGCACTGACCCGCCAGGTGGAGCAGATAGGGGATCATATTCTCTCCGGGCAGGAGCGGGAAGCCTCGCTCAATCAACTGCGCCAGAGCCTGTTCTGGATCCAGATCTGGCAATTGATCCTGCTGGTGATGGGAGGCGTGCTGGTGTTTGCCCTGATCCGCACCAATCTGCAGAATCGCCGCCTCTCCCTGCTCGACCCCATGACCCGGCTTGGCAATCGCCGCGCCTTGCAGGGACAGCTCAGACAATCCCTGCAGCGCAATCATGCCCAGGCCCTGGTGGTGCTGGATCTGAAACGGTTCAAGCAGGTCAATGATCTGCTCGGTTACCAGGTCGGCGATCGCCTGCTGCAGGCGGTCTCCGCCCGGCTGCGGCAAGCCTATCCCGGTCGGGCTTACCGGCTGGGGGGGGACGAATTTGCGGTGGTCCTGGCCGGCGAGCAGCCCGGCCTCGAATCCCAGATGGACGCCATGGTGAGCCTGTTGCAGTTCGAGTTCGTGACCCGGGAGAGCAGCTTCGATCTTGCCTGTCGTTTCGGGGTAGCCAGGGCTATGGAAGGGGAGGACGCGGATCAGCTGCTGGAGCAGGCCATACTGGCACTGAATCAGGCCAAGCGGGACAATGCGACCCTGATCTGGTTCCAGCCAGCGATGAAGGCCTCTCTGAGCATGAGTCAGCGTCAGCTGCATCAGTTGCGGGAGTGGTTGGCAGGGACGGCACCCTCGCCGCTGGAGACGATATCACAGACCCTGGAGGATGAGCGGGGGCAGCGGGTGCTGAACATCAGCCTGCGCTGGCGGGTGGGACAGCAGGGGTGCGACATGGACTGGATGCAGGAGCGCGGTGTGCTGGGACAAGTGGTGGCCCGATTGCTGACGGACGCCGAGCACCAGCAGCCGTTGCTGCTGGTGCTCCATCAGCAGTCTCAGCTGGCTCATGTCCTGGCCTACCTGCCCCCCTTGGAAGAGAAAGTGCTCATCCTGGCGCTGCCGACCCTGACGGAGGATGCCGCCCTGCTGGAAAAAGTCAGCCAGCGCGGCTGCGTACTGGCATTGCGTGAGCTGGGCAGTCGCGCCCCCGCACTGTTGCGCGCGGGCTGGCCGGTGCGCTACTGGCTGCCCGACCCCTCGGATCACGATGTCTTGTTGCAGCCCCTGGCGCGGCAATTGGGGCTGTTGCGTCTGGGTCGCCCGGCAGAAGAGCAAGAAGGGGAGACGAGGAGACAGCGGGAGCCCTGTTGACTCGGTGGCGATGAAGGAAAACGACAAGGGCGGCCCGAGGCCGCCCTTGTCGTTTTGAGCAAATCACTGCGGGTGGAGGGCCGCGGGGGGCGGGAAGGGGGCGCAGGAGTCTCTGATCACCAGATCTGGGTCCACGGTGATCATGCGATTATCTATCCGTTCACCGTTGATCCGCGCCAGCAAGCGGGTGACGGCGAGGCGACCCAGCTCCTCTTTCGGTTGATTGACCGTGGTCAGCGGGGGGGACATAAACTCGGCCAGTGCCACGTTGTCATACCCGACGAGGGAGAGATCCCGCGGTATGACGAGCCCGGCTCGATGGGCGGCACTGATGACCCCCATGGCCATCATGTCATTGCAGACGAAGAGGGCGGTGGGGCGTGCAGGCAGGGCAAGCAGGCGGGTCATGGCGGCAAAGCCGCTGGCGCAGTCGAAATCTCCCTCCTGGATCCAGGCCGGATTGATGGCCCGTCCGGCCTCCTGCATGGCCTGCTCGAAGCCAGCCAGGCGCTGGTTGGCTGGGGCGCGGCGGTGGGGGCCGGTGATGCAGCCGATGTCGGTATGACCGAGTGAAAGGAGATGGCGGGTGGCGAGATAGCCGCCGCGATGGGAGTTGTCGGCGATGAGATCCACCTCCTTGCTCTCCATGCCCCAGTCCATCACCACCACCGGCAGGCTCTTGAGCCAGTCGAGCTGGTTGAACACCTCCTGCTGTCCTTCGCTGCACATGATGAGCAGACCGTCGACCCGTTTGCGCAACATCATTTTCAGGTAGGAGAGGGCCGTCTCGGCCTGCCCCTCGGTGTTGCCCAGCATCAGGTTGTAGCCCTGCTCGAAGCAGTAGCGCTCCACCCCGCGCACCACCTCGGCGAAGAAGGGGTTGCTGGAGGTGGTGACCAGCATGCCGATGCTGTTGGTCTCCTTCACCTTGAGGCTGCGGGCCACCAGGCTGGGGGCGTAGTTGAGATCGCGCATGGCACTGAAGACCCGCTCCCGGGTCTCCTCGGCCACGAAACGGGTCTCGTTGATGACGTGAGAGACGGTGGTGGTGGAGACGCCCGCTCGCGCCGCCACCTCCTTGATATTGGCCATCAGTGCCCCTGCGCCGCTTGCGCCAGCAGGAAGGTGTCGACCTCCTGCTTGCTCGGAATGGAGCTTTGGGCGCCGAACCGGGTGACAGAAAGCGCCGCCGCGCCGTGAGCGAAGCGCACCGCGTCATGGAAGTCAGCGCCGGCCAGCTCGGCCGCCAGCAGGGCGCCGTTGAAGGTATCTCCAGCGGCCGTGGTGTCCACCGCCTCGACCCGAAAGCCCGGAATGAGCGCCTGCTGTCGGCCGTTGCTGCAATAAACGCCCTGAGAGCCCAGGGTGATCATCACCTCCCCAATGCCCATCTGGTGGAAGCGGGCGGCCGCCTGTGCCGCACTCGCCTCGTCACTCACCTTGACCCCGGTCAGCAGCTCGGCTTCGGTCTGGTTGGGGGTGATGAGATCCACCAGCGCCAACAGCTCGGCCGAGAGCGGCCGGGCGGGCGCCGGATTGAGCACCACCCGGGTGCCGTGGGTGCGGGCCAGACGGGCAGCCTCGAAGACGCTCTCCAGCGGTACTTCCAGTTGCAGCAGCAGGGTGTGGGCGTCCGCAATCAAGGCTTCGTGGCATTTCACCACGGCAGGAGTGAGGGCGCCGTTGGCCTCGGCGGAGATGCCGATGCTGTTCTCCCCCTCGTCGCTCACATAGATGATGGCGATGCCGGTGGGGAGGTGCTCGTCCTGCGCCACTGCGCTCACGTCGATGCCATCGTTGGCGAAGCCCGCCTTCATCTGGCGGCCGATGGCGTCGTCGCCGATGCGGGCGATAAAGGAGACGGCAGCACCGAGGCGAGCGGCGGCCACCGCCTGATTGGCCCCCTTGCCGCCGGGCACCACCTGATAGCTGTGACCGGTCAGGGTTTCACCCGGGCGAGGAAAGTGGGGAACGCGCAGCACATGGTCTGCATTGACACTGCCCAGAACGACGAGACGATTCATGTTGACTACTCCTGATGCATCTTGGCTTGGACGCTCGGGTTGGAGCACCCAGGCCGGGAGGCATGGTAAGAGAGCGGGGGAGGCGAGCCTCCCCCGTCATGCTTACTTGCTGACGATTTGCAGCGGTACCGGGATGGACTGCTCCACCGGCTGGCCCTTGAGCACCTTGTCGGCGGTTTCCACGCCGATGGCACCGATCAGCGCCGGCTGCTGGGCCACGGTGGCGGCCAGTTTACCCTTGGCCACGGCGGCCTTGCCATCATCGGTGCCATCGAAGCCGACGATCATCACCTCTTTGCCGGCGGCTTGCACGGCGCGGATGGCACCCAGCGCCATCTCGTCGTTCTGGGCGAACACCGCCTGTACGGTCGGGTGGGCCGCCAGCAGGTTCTCCATGACGTTCAGACCCTTGGTGCGATCGAAGTCGGCGGGCTGGGATGCCAGCACCTGCAACTTGTTGGCGGCCACGGCCAGGGCGAAGCCCTCGCCACGGTCACGGGCGGCAGAGGTGCCGGCGATCCCTTCGAGCTGGATCACCTTGGTGCCGGCACCCAGCTTCTCGGTGATGAAGTCACCGGCCAGCTTGCCACCGGCCACGTTGTCGGAGGCGATGTGGGCCTTGACCTCCCCCTGGGCCGCGCCGCGGTCCAGGGTCAGCACCGGGATGTTGGCCTTGTTGGCCAGGCGGATGGCGTTGCCCACCGCTTCTGAGTCGGTCGGGTTGATCAGGATGGCGTTGACCTTGCGCACGGTGAGATCTTCCACGTTGGAGAGCTCCTTGGCCGGGTCATTCTGGGAGTCCAGCACCACCAGCTCGTAACCAAGCTCCTTGGCCTTGGCTTCGGCACCCTCCTTCATGGTGACGAAGAAGGGGTTGTTGAGGGTGGAGACCACCATGGCCAGCGTCTGATCGGCGGCCTGGGCGGTACCCAGCACGGACATGATGGCGGCAGCGAGCAGGGTATTGAGCTTTTTCATCATTTCATTCCTTGTGTGTGCTTACTTGCTTTTGTTATCGATCATCACGGCGAGCAAAATGACGCTGGCCTTGGCGATCATCTGGTAATAGGAGGATACGTCGAGCAGGTTGAGGGCGTTGTTGAGGAAGCCGATGATCAAGGCACCGATCAGGGTACCCATGATGCGGCCCTTGCCGCCCATCAGACTGGTGCCACCCAGCACCACGGCGGCGATGGCATCCAGCTCGTAACCCATGCCGGCAGTCGGCTGGGCCGAGGAGAGGCGGGAGGTGACGATGAGCCCCGCCAGCGCCGACAACATGCCGCACAAACCATAGACCGCGAGCTTGACCCTGGCCACGTTGATGCCGGAGAGGCGGGTGGCCGATTCGTTGCCGCCGAGGGCATAGATGTAGCGACCGAGGCGGGTGTGGTTGAGCAGGTACCAGGCCAGCAGGAAGACGATGGCCATCAGCCAGATGGGCACCGGCAGGCCGAACAGGTAACCGGTCCCCAGCCAGGCGAAGTGATCGGCGCCGTCACTGAAACCGGTGGAGATGGGACGCCCCTCGGTGTAAACCATGGTCACGCCGCGCAGGGCGGTCATGGTGACCAGGGTGGCGATGAAGGCCTGCACCTTGCCCTTGGCGATGATGAGGCCGCTGACGCCGCCGAGCAGGGCACCGGCCCCCAGGGTGAGGGGTACTACCAGCCAGATGGGCAGCTCCATGGCCACCATGGTGGCGGCCAGGGCGCCGCACAGGGCCAGCACAGAGCCGACCGACAGGTCGATGCCGGCGGTGAGGATGACCAGCGTCATGCCGACCGCCATGATGGCGTTGACCGAGGTCTGGCGCAGGATGTTGAGCAGGTTGTCGGCGGTGAAGAAGTTGGGACTCAGGAAGGAGACCACGCCTATCAGCACCAGCAGCGCCACCAGGGATTTGTTCTCGATCCACCAGGCCTTGCTCATGACGCCACGGCGGGGAAGGGTTTGGGTTGTCATTGTGCTGCCTCTTGCTCTGCTTGCCACTGTTTGCCGACTGCCGCCGCCATCAGTTTCTCCTGATTGGCCTCGCGGGTGTTGAACTCTGCGCTGATGCGCCCTTCGTGCATCACCAGGATGCGATCACTCATGCCGAGCACTTCCGGCATCTCGGAGGAGACCAGGATGATGCTCATCCCCTCCTTCTTGAACTGGTTGATGAGCTGATAGATCTCCTTCTTGGCGCCCACGTCGACGCCACGGGTCGGCTCGTCGAGGATCAGCACCTTGGGCCTTGTCAGCAGCCCCTTGGCGATGGCCACCTTCTGCTGGTTGCCGCCGGAGAGGAGTTTGATGAGCTGATCCTGACTCGGTGTCTTGATGTTGAACAGCCGCACATAGTCGCCCACCGCCTGGCGCTCGGCCTGGCCGTCAATCTTGCCGTGGCTGATGAACTCGCCGAGGGCGCAGAGGCTCATGTTTTCGCGCACCGAGAGCTCCAGCACCAGGCCATCCCCCTTGCGATCCTCGGAGATGTAGGCGATGCCGGCGGCCAGACCGTCGGCGGGGGTGCGTGGCACCAGCACCTTGCCATCGACTTCGACCGCGCCACTGCTGATGGGGCTGGCGCCGTAGATGAGCTTCATCAGCTCGGTGCGCCCGGACCCCATCAGGCCACTGAAGCCCAGAATTTCCCCCTGGCGCAGGGAGAAACTCACCCCGTGCACGCCGGGGCCGGCCAGATCCTTCACTTGCAGGCTGACGGGGCCGAGCTCGCGGGCGAGGCGCGGGTATTGCTCCTCCAGCCGGCGACCCACCATCATCTCGATGATCCTGTCTTCGTCGAGCTCGCTCACCGCCTGCTCGCCTATCCATTTGCCATCGCGCAGCACGGTGACCCGGTCGCAGATCTGGAAGATCTCTTTCAGGCGGTGGGAGATGTAGACGATGCCGCAACCCTGCTCGCGCAGCTCGCGGATGACCACGAACAGCTGCTCTGTCTCGGTGTCGGTCAGCGCGTCGGTGGGCTCGTCCATGATGATGACGCTGGCATCGAATGACAGCGCCTTGGCGATCTCCACCATCTGCTGCTCGCCGATGGAGAGATCCCCGAGCCGGGTGTCCGGCCCGTGCTTGACGCCGAGGCGGGCCAGGAGGGTGCTGGCCCGCTCGCGCAGTTGCTTGTGGTCAATGCTGCCAAAGCGGGTGCGCGGCTCGCGGCCGAGGAAGATATTGGCGGCAATCGACAACTCCGGCAGCAGGTTCAGCTCCTGGTGGATGATGCTGATCCCCTGATCCTGGGAGTCGCGCGGTCCCTTGAAGTGGACCGGTTGGCCACGATAGCTGACGCTGCCGGCATCGGCCTGGTAGATGCCGGTCAGTACCTTCATCAGGGTGGACTTGCCAGCGCCATTCTCGCCGAGCAAGGCCATCACCTGACCCGGGTAGACCCGCAGACCCGCTTCGTCGAGAGCGCGCACCCCGGGGAAGGTCTTGACGATCCCGGTGAGCTCAAGAATGGGCGAGGGGGGCGTGTTAACGCTCCCGGTGAGCCCAACAAGGGGGGAGAGGGGGGAGGTTGTGCTCATTTGCAGCTTCCTTGAAGAGGCTTAAAACGCCACACCGGCGCAGAGAATAATATTGGCGTAGGGGGTGACCTCGCCGCTGCGCACGATGGCCTTGCTCTGGTGGGAGCGGGCTTTGAACGCCTCGTGCAGGCAATATTCTACGGCGATGGGTTTGCCCTGGGCCAGGGCGTGAGCCTCGATCTGCGCAACCAGCGCCTGATGGGCATCCGGGCTGATCAATTTTATTTCGCTCGCCATGATCACCTTCTCCACCACCAGATCGGTGAGCAGAGCGCTCAGCACGGTGTCCAGGCTGGGAGTGCCCGCCATCAGTGCCAGATCGATGCGCTCAGGCCCCGCCGCAATGGGCAGGCCTGCATCGCAGACGGTGATTTCGTCGGTGTGACCCATTCGTGCCACCAGAGCACTCAGGGGAGCATTGAGCAGCTTGCCTCGTTTCATACAACACCTCGGCGGCCTGTGACCGCATCGTCAATATTTATCTGGGCAACCGGTTACGCAACCGGTTGCGTCGTTGAGGTGAAAGATAGGCGCTAACCGTTAACGGGTCTAGGAACAGATGACGAAAATGTGAAAACGATCTCAATGAAGTGGCTGACAGCAGGAAAACGGGTGCCAGAAGAGCACCCGTACAACCAGAGGAGGGGATCAGAGAATCAGGGCCTCCTGCACGGCGGGGCGTGCCAGCATGCGTCGGGTATGGGCCGCCACCTTGGGAAACTCGTCGATGGCGACCCCGTCGCTCGCGAGCCAGCTGGCCACCACGAACAGGTAGATATCGGCCAGGCTGAAACGTTCCCCCAATACCCAGGGACCGGCCAGATAGTGGTGCTCTATCTCGGCGAAACCGTCGCGCATGTTTTGCGGCATCCTGGCCTTCATGGCAGCGATGGCGTGTTCGTCATCCGCCCAGCGGCTACCGCGACGGCCATGGGCATGGGCGACGTGCACCGTCGAGGCGAGGAAGCTATGCACCTCCTGCATTCTGGCCAGCAGGAAGGGGTCATCCAGGGGCGCCAGCCCGGCATCCGGGAAGCGCTGGGCCACGTACAGCAGCAAGGCCGGGGTTTCGGTCAGTACGCCGCACTCGGTCACCAGGGCCGGCACCCGCCCCTTGGGGTTGATGGCAAGATAGGCGGGGGTGCGTTGCTCCCCGGCGGCGAGATCGAGGCGCTTGATCCGGTGCGGGGCACCGGCTTCCACCAGGGCGATACGCACCGCCATGGCACAGGTACCGGGGGCGAGATAGAGCGTCAGTTCGGACATTGCAGCTTTCCTTGTGTAGGTTATCCGGGATGGACTGCGCGAGAGTGCGAGTCTGTCGAGTCTTGGTCATCCATCCTACGCCCATGCCGGGCCAGGGCCAAGCCAGGCGACCGGGGGGCTGACAGCGGGCAGGGCGAGCGCACCCATGTCAGTGAAATCAATGGCTTTCTGAACGGAAGATAACAGGAAAAACGACTACGCATGCCCGGTCAAACCGCTATAATGTGCCACCTTGGAACAGTCGTTTTTGAATGTTGGATAGTCAATTGAGTAATAGAATGCGGATCGGTGGAACCCTCGAACAGTCCCTCAGCCAGGGATACCGTCTGGACCTGCAAGGGGTGTTGAAAGAGGCCTGGCAACAGACTCGCCGCACCGGTTTCGGTCTGGCGCTGGCCATCGCCGGGGTCATGGCAATCTGGATCCTGCTGAGCAACACCCTGCTGGCCCCCTATGTCAGCCAGGAAGGGGGTGACATGGACATGGCCCTGATATTGAGCCTGCTCATCACCGTCATCATGTCCCCCATGACCTCTTCCCTCGACATGCTGGGACTGCAGCAGTCGGTGGGCGTGCGGGCCCGCCCTAACCAGGTGTTCGACTTCTTCCGTCACTTTCTGCGTCTGGGCTCCCTGAGCCTGCTCGGCAGCCTCATCACCAGCCTGTTTGGTCCCCTGTTCGAGCTGCTGGGGCTGCCGGTAATGCTGGCTTTTGTTCCTTCTGCCCTGGTGGGCATGGGGCTGGTGTTCACCGTGCCCCTGGTGCTGGAGCGCGGCCTGTCGCCGGCCCAGGCCATCCTGGTCTCCCTCAAGTTGTTCGCCCGTGGCTGGCCCAGCATAGTGCTGCTGCATGGCGTCATGCTGGCGCTGTTCTTCCTGGCCCTCATTCCCATGGGCATAGGCCTCATCTGGGTGGCCCCCCTCTATTTCAACCTCAAGGGGATCCTCTATCGGGATCTGTGCGGGGTTGCCGTGGAGGTGACCGAAGTGGCGGACAATGCCGCCTCCGGGCAGGGGCCCGATCATTTCAACGCGTGATGCAAAAGGATGGCATATGAAGCTGGTTCGACATGGCATGGCGGCAAGTCTGCTGATAGTGCCGGCGCTGTGCGTGGCGGCGCCCTCGCTGGATCTGCAATACAGCACCTTCTACAGCCAGATGAAGACCTTTGCCAAGGGCGAGTTTGGTGATGCCAGGCTGGGGTTTTATCTGACCGATCCGCAAAGTGGCCAGCGCTGCGGGCTCGTCTCGGCAAGGGTCTCGACCCTGGATCGGGATGTTGCCGCCGAGGTGACTATCGACAGCGAGCTGCGTCTGCCCTATGACGACGATCTCAATCTCGACAAGGCGACCGTGGTGGTGACGCTGACCGAACCACATGCCACCTGTGACATGTCGGTGCAGGTGATGGCCGATGCGCCCCCAGCGTCGGATAGCCAGGGGTTCAGGGTGAGCGAGGTGGTGACACGCCAGCAGGAGATGCAGTCGCTGCTGGACAAGCTGGCAGGCATGGTGGGCAAGTACTTCCTGCCGGAGATGGCGGGGGTGCGGGTGACCCTGGTGCAGCCGAGCGGCACCGCCTACCTCATCGATGGAGCCCGTCAGCAACCACTCCCCTGGCAGGATGGCCAGCTGCTGCTTCGCAATGAGCAACTCGCCGATTTCGCGGCGGGCAGGTTGCAGCTTGCGGGAGAGATACTGCGACTGACCCCCTGGTTGCACAAGGGCTGAAAAAGCCGGGTGAAAGACAGATAAAGAAAAGGAGCGCATGGCGCTCCTTTTTCGTGGTGGCTGGCAGGGCGCTCAGCGCACCTCGATCACATCCAGCACGTCCATCTCGTCGATGTTGAGCAGGGGCGCGGTCGGCAGCTCGGGGGGATCGAATGCCTTGTCGCCGCCGTCGATGATGCCGGAGTCGCGGTTGATGCTCTTGAAGTCAAACAGCTTGTGATCGAGCAGGTGGCTCGGGATCACGTCCTGAATGGCGGTGAACATGGTCTCTATCCGGCCGGGGAATCGGCGATCCCAGTCCTGCATCATCTGCTTGATGGCCTTGCGCTGCAGGTTCTCCTGCGAGCCGCACAGGTTACACGGGATGATGGGGAAGGCCTTGACCTCCGCATAGCGCACCAGATCCTTCTCCTTGCAGTAGGCCAGGGGGCGGATCACCACGTTCTTGCCATCGTCGCTCACCAGCTTGGGGGGCATGGACTTGAGCTTGCCGCCGTAGAACATGTTGAGGAACAGGGTCTCGAGGATGTCATCCCTGTGGTGGCCGAGGGCAATCTTGGTGCAACCCAGCTCTTGGGCGGTGCGGTAGAGAATGCCGCGGCGCAGGCGGGAGCAGAGGGCGCAGGTGGTCTTGCCTTCCGGCACCTTGTCCTTGACGATGGAGTAGGTGTCTTCCTCGACGATCTTGAAGTCGACGCCGAGGGTGGCCAGGTATTCCGGCAGCACGTGTTCGGGGAAGCCGGGTTGCTTCTGATCCAGGTTGACGGCCACGAGATCGAAATGGATGGGGGCGCTGGCCTTCAGGCTCATCAGGATGTCGAGCATGGCGAAGCTGTCTTTGCCGCCAGACAGGCACACCATGATCTTGTCACCCTCTTCAATCATGTTGAAGTCGGCGATGGCCTGACCCACGTTGCGCCGCAGGCGTTTCTGCAGCTTGTTGAAACTGTATTTCTCTTTGGCGTTAAGCTCTTCTAGCATGGCCTCAAACCCGGGACAAAAATAAGCGGCTTATTATAGCCATGTCCCGGGGGAGGGCAAGAAACGCTTATGCAGGATGACGCTTGTCATCCACCGGGCAGCTGTAATCGTCCGGTTTGAGGATCAGGATGTCGCAGTCGAGCCGATCGACCACATGCTCTGCCGTGTTGCCGAGCAGGGCGGCGGAGAGGCCGGTACGGCCGACGCAACCCATGATCATCAAAGTGGCCTTGAGCTCGTCCGCCATGTCAGGCAGCACCTCCTCCGGTAATCCTTCCGCCACCTTGGTCCACATGTGATTGATGCCGAAGTGATCGGCATGTTCTCGCAGCAGATCTTCGTGATGCTTGCGGATGGCATCGTTGTAAGCGTTGGGATCGAACTCGGGCAGCTCGATGGCCACATTCACCGGTGTGCCGGGGTAGGTGTTGACCAGATAGAGGTTGGATCCAAGCAGATCGGCGATGGCGACGCCTTCGCGGGTGATGCGCTCATTGAGGACTTTCTGCTCCAGGTCATCGCTCGAGCAGTTGATGGCGGCGATGATGTTGCCGCCCCGCTGCCAGTGACCCTCTTTGACCAGCAGGACGGGACAGGGGCACTTGCGCAGCAGGTGCCAGTCGGTCGGGGTGAAGATGAAGGTTTGCAGGAAGGAATGCTTGTGGGTCGCCTTGACCACCAGATCGTGGCGATGCTCCAGCACTTCCTGGATAACACACTCGAAGGGACGATTGTGCCACAACACCTTGATCTCGCACTCCAGGCCTCTGGCGCGATAGGGTTGGAGTATCTCGTCCAGCCACTCCCGACGCTGGGCAATGACGCCGTGGCGCATCTCTTCCCGCTCATCCACCGACAGCATGGCTGTCATCTCGTACGAGAAATCGTAAATCGTCAGGAGCAGGGTCAGCTGGGCACCCTCGTCCAGCTCGGCGACCTTGACCGCGCGCTCGAGCGCGATCTGGCGCTCCTCCTCCGGGTTGATCACCACCAGAATATTTCGGTACTTGACCATGTTCTCCTCCTTGGCAAAAACGCCAATGATGGCAACTCTTTAGCCATTACAGCTTAGCCCAAGGGGGGAGACGGGAAGGTGTGCCGGATCAAATTTCAGGGTGAACCGATCCGGCAATACAGTGGGAAAGGGCGTGATCAGCCGCAGGGAGGGCGAGTGGCACCGGCCATGACGCCGAGGGCCACGTGATCCAGCACGGTAATGTATTTGCCCTTGACACTGATGAGGCCGGACTTCTGGAAACGACCGAGCAGACGGCTGATGGTCTCGACGGTGAGGCCGAGATAGTTGCCGATGTCGCCACGGGTCATGGAGAGACGGAACTCCTTGGCGGAGAAGCCGCGCTCGGAGAAACGTACCGACAGGTTGTGCAGGAAGGCGGCGAGGCGCTCTTCCGCATTCTTCTTGGAGAGCAGCAAGATCATCTCCTGATCCCCCATGATCTCGTTGCTCATCAGTCGCATGATCTGCTGGCGAAGCTTGGGCATCTTGCCGGAGAGATCGTCGAGTACATCGAACGGGATCTCGCACACCATGGCGGTTTCCAACGCCTGGGCGAAGGAGGGGTGCGCCTGCTTGTGGATGGCATCGAAACCGACCAGATCCCCTGCAAGGTGGAAGGCGGTGATCTGCTCATCGCCCTGCTCGGTGATGGTGTATGACTTGATGGTCCCGGAGCGGATGGCGTAGAGCGATTTCAGTTCATCGCCAGCCTTGAACAGTTCCTCACCCTTCTGGAACGGCTTCTTGCGCTCGATGATGCTGTCCAACTGATCGAGCTCACTGTCGTTCAGGGTGAAGGGGATGCAGAGCTGGCTGATGCTGCAATCCTGGCAATGAATTGCACAGCCACCGCTCTGAACACGTCTGCCAGGTTTCTTGTCCGGGATCATAGGCTCATATGAATAATTGATTTATATCAAACAAGTTTACCACCAACTCATCCGTTTTGGATAGGGTTTCAAAAGGACGCCAGCCCGATCCAGAGGGTATGCAGCCCATAGGCAATGAGCAGCAAGGCTCCACCCAGACGCAGGCTGCGCAGGGTCAGCCAGTAACGCAATTTGTCTGCCAGCCCGCCCAGGGCAAACAGGGTCGGCAGGGTCCCAAAACCAAAACTCAGCATGATGAGCGCCCCGTCGCCAGCGGAGCCCGCTGCCGCGCTCCAGGTCAGCATGGAGTAGACTAGGCCGCAGGGCAGCCAGCCCCACACCATGCCAAAGGGGAGCGCCTGCCAGGCCGACGTAAAGGGAATGAACTTGCCCGCCAGCGGCTTGATGAAGGGCCACATCTTGGCGCCGAGCCGCTCCAGCAGCAGGATCCCTTGCCACCAACCCGCCAGATAGAGGCCGAGGGCTATCATCAGCAGGGCTGCAATGAGGCGCAAGCCGGCGATGGCATGCTTGCCGGCCCCGAGCTCGCTGGTGGTGGCCAGTAGCCCGCCTACCAGAGCGCCAGCCAGCACATAACTCAGGATCCGGCCCAGGTTGTAGTTGAGCAGGTAGCCAAGGCGCCCCCAGAAGTGCTGTTTCTCGGCGGGGATGGCCATGGAGAGGGCGGCAGAGACGCCACCGCACATGGCGATGCAGTGGCCTGAACCTGCCAGCCCCACCAGCAGGGCCCCCATCAGGTCAAGGCTGCTGGTCATCGCGCGGCTTATCCTTGCTCTTGGTGGCGGGTTGCTCCTCGTCAAACAGTATGTTGGAGCCCTGGCGGTCGAGATCCTCGAACTGCTCCGAGCGAATGGCCCAGAAGAAGACGGCCCCCGCGATGATGACGAACAGGATGGCGATGGGGATGAGGACAAAAATGATGTTCATGGAAACTACCTTGACATTTATCCGTGGCAATCGACCCCCATGGTAACCCTGTTCGGGCAGGGGGCCAGCCGCTATCAGTGAGAAATGTGGCCTGAATCGGAGGCAGGCCACATGTTCAGCGTTTTCCCTGCTTGCTCATCGATTGAGACGCATCGAGTTGGTGACGACTATGAGGGAGCTCAGGGACATGCCTGCCGCTGCCAGATAGGGGGGCAGCCAGCCGCTTGCCGCGAGTGGCAACACCAGCAGGTTGTAACCGATGGACCAGGCAAAGTTCTCCTGGATGATCCGGCGGGTGCGCAGCGCCAGGGTGCGCGCCGTCAGCAGGCGGGAGAGGTCATCGGCCAGCAGGATGGCGTCGGCGCTGTTCTTGGCCAGATCCGTGCCGCCTGCCATGGCGAAGGAGGCATGGGCACCGGCCAGCACGGGGGCGTCGTTGATGCCGTCGCCCACCATGATGCTGATATCCCCAGCCGTTTCCCGCGCCTTGAGGTACGCGAGCTTGCCATCTGGGGTGACCCCTTTCACCAGCTCATCGACCCCGAGTTCACGGGCAACAGTGTCGGCCTGAGGGGAGCTGTCGCCGGTGAGAATGGTGGTTTGCAGGCCGGCCGCCTTGAAGGCCTGGATCAAGGCCCCTGCATCCGCACGCACGGTATCGGCCAGGGTGAAGCGGGCCAGCGGCCTAGTCTCGTCGGCCAGATAGATGGCCAGCCCCTGAGCGGCATTCTGTTTGTCACTCAGCCCGAGCCAGCGGGCACTACCGATGCGGTAATGTTTGCCTGCGATCCTGCCCTCGATGCCGTGGCCGATGACGGGCGTCACCCCGCTGGCTGCCAGCAGCACGGCATCGTCTGCTCCTTTGCTGCGAAACGCGCGGGCTATGGGGTGTTCGGAGTAGGCTTCCAGCGCGCGGGCGATGGCCAGGCACTCGTCTTCGCCAAGCTCCGCCAGGGGCTGGACGCCCACCAGGCTGATATTGCCGGTGGTCAGGGTACCTGTCTTGTCCATCACGATCCGGTTGGCCCGGGTCAGCACATCCAGCACGTGGCCGCGGCGCAGCAGGATGCCGCTGCGGGTCAGGTGGGCGGTGGCTGAGGTGAGCGCCGTCGGGGTCGCCAGTGACAGGGCGCAGGGGCAGGTGGCCACCAGCACTGACAGGGTGACCCAGAAGGCCCGCTCCGGGGCATGGAAGTGCCAGAAGGTCCAGACCGCGGCGGCGATGAGCAGCAGCACCAGGATGAAATGGCGGGAGAGCACATCCGCCAGCTGGGCGATGGCGGGTTTGTCATCCAGCGCGCTGTCCTGCAACCGCATGATCTGGGCGAGGCGCGACTCTTCGATGGGGTGGTTGACCCGGATCTCCAGCGGCGCATCCGTGCTGATGGTGCCGGCGAAGACGGGATCTCCTGCCTGCTTGAGCAGGGGCAGTTGCTCGCCGGTCAGCATGGCTTCGTTGAGGCTGGCCTGCCCCAGGGTGATGATGCCGTCTGCGGGCAGGGTGGCACCGGCCAGCACCCGGACCCTGTCCCCCACCCGCAGTGTCTTGGCGGGCACCTCGTGTTCGCCATCTGCATCGATGCGGGTGGCCATGATGGGCACCAGCCGTGCCAGGTTGGAGCTGGACTCGGACGCCTTGCGCCTGGCCCTCAGCTCGAGCAGGCGCCCCAGCAGCAGGAAGAAAACGAACATGGTGATGGAGTCGTAATAGACCTCACCCGTGTTGAAGACGGTGGCCCAGATGGAGGCGACGAAGGCACCGATGAGGGCCAGCGACACAGAGACATCCATGGAGAGGTGGCCCTGTTTCAGGCTGCGCCAGGCGCCCACGTAAAATGGCTGGGCCGAGTAGATCATGATGGGGGTGGAGAGCAGCAGGCTTATCCACTTGAAGTAGATCATGAACTCCTCTTCCACGCTGATGAAGAAATCCATGTAGAGCGCCACGGCGCACATCATCACCTGCATGGAGCCAAGACCAGCCAGCGCCATGCGGAACATGTAGCTGCGCACCTCGCGGGCGTAGAGGGCTTCCTGGCTGTGGGTCTGGAAGGGGTAGGCGCGGTAGCCTATCTTGGCGAACCCCTTGAGGATGTCGCTTAACGAGAGCCTGTCCGGATCCCACTTGATGCGGGCGCGGTGGGTGGTGGTATTGACGTTGACATAATGCAGGCCCGCGAGCCCCATCAGGTGGCGCTCGATGAGCCAGGCGCAGGCGGCGCAGGTCAGCCCTTCCACGCTGAGCTGGATTTCCCGCAGCGTGCCCGTCTCGGTGACGAACTCCTGCTGCACTTCGGCCAGATCGTAGTGGGTGAGGGCCGCCAGCTCGCTCGGCACCAATTCCCCCTTGATGCCGGGGGCGGTGCGGTGCTCGTAGTAACTGGCAAGGCCGCATTCGAGAATGGTCTGTGCCACGGCCTGGCAACCAGGACAGCACATGGGTTGTACTATCCCCTTGATCTCCAGGGTAAAGTCACTGCCAGTGGGAACCGGTTCACCACAGTGAAAACAGCCGGTCATGGTCATTATCCCTCTTGGAAGCTGCCCGCGTGGGCGAGAAAAGGGAGGACGCCGTCATGCCTGGATGAACGCTGCCGCTCATTCCGGGTTCAGCGTCCCCTGGGATCGAGTTCCACCGGGGCCTTGGTCGGCAACTGCGCCGTCTCTTGCAGGCGCCACTCGTGGTTGAAGGCATCGACCCGGATGTGCCACTTGCCGGTGAGGGGCTTGTCCAGCATCAGGCGATAGACTCCCTTGCCATCGGCAGTGAGCAGATGATCGCTGTCCAGACCGGCCAGGGTCGGGTGGAACAGGGAGAGGTGCAGCGCCTGACCGGCGGGGATCTCACCCGACAGGGGCTTCAGGGTCAGCTCCTTGTCGCTGACCGAGAGCTCGACGCGGATGCCGAGGGCCTCGGCGCGATCGAACTTGCTGAGATCCTGATTAATCTCCTTGCCCTGCTTGTAATAGTCTTCCGCCACCAGGTTGACCCCATCCTTGCTGGCGATGATGGCGGTGGCGATGCTGCCTACCACGGCGGCGCAGGGGAGGGCGATGATGAACCAGGGCCAGAATTGGCGATACCAAGGTTGAGTCATGGTGCTACCGAAACAAATGGTTAACGAAATGGAGGGATTCTAGCCAACACAAGATAACAAAAAGCCTCGAAGAGTCGAGGCTTTTTGCTGCGTAATCACGTGCTTATCACATGTTACTGCTTATTTTACTGCGCCTGGTGGGACAAACTATAGACATAGGACGCCAGCAGGTGGACCTTGTCTTCTCCCAGGATATCCTTCCAGGCTGGCATCACGCCGTGACGCCCATGGGTGATGGTCTGCTCGACCACCTGACGGGAGCCGCCATACAACCAGGTGTTGTTGGTGAGATCCGGCGCGCCGAAGGCGATGCCGCCCTTGGCATCCGGGCCGTGACAGGCGGCGCACATGGCGAAACGGGCTTCCCCCTTCTTGGCTTCCACCAGATCCACCTTGCGACCGGAGAGGCTCAGCACGTAGGAGGCCACTTCCTTGACCCCGTCCTGACCCAGGATCTCGCCCCAGGCGGCCATGATCCCCTGACGACCGCCCATGATGGTGGTCTTGATCTGATCCGGCGCTCCGCCCCACTGCCATTCGCTGTCGGTCAGGTTCGGGAAACCGCGACCACCGCGGGCATCGGAGCCGTGGCACTGGGAGCAGTTCTGCAGGAACAGACGCTGACCCACTTTCAGGGCTTCCGGGTCCTTGGCGATCTCGGTGATCTCCTTGTAGTTCTTGCCGTCGGCCTGGTAGGTCAGCTCACGGAACTTGGCGCCATAGACCTCGTCGGCCTTGGCCAGTTCCCGATCATACTCCACCGCGCGCCCTTCGTCCTTGGCAGAGGCAGCCGCCGCCTTGGATTCGGCCAGGGAGCGAACGTCCTGGTTGGAGCTCTGCCAGCCCAGCAGACCCTTGAAGTTGCCCAGACCCGGGAAGGCGAGCAGGTAGATGAGACCGGTGACGATGAAGAAGAGGAACATATAGGACCACCACTTCGGCAGGGGATTGTTGATCTCCTCTATGCCGTCGAAGGTGTGCCCCATGGGCTTGCCCTCTTCGGTCCCCATCTTGTCCTTCATGCACCACATCAGCAGCAGGAAGCAGCCGAGTATGGTGCCCAGACTTATGACGGTCACAAAAATGCTAAACAAAGTGCTCATTATTGCTTCGCTCCTGCGTTCTTGTTATCAGCACTGGGTTGCTCGTCATCGGCAAAGACCAGGTTGGCAGCCTCATCGAAGGAGGCCTTGCGGCGTTTGCTGTATGCCCAGACGATGATGCCGATCATGATGATCATCAGCAGCAGGGTGTACAGGCCGCGAAATGTGCCGTAATCCATATCCCGACTCCTTATTTCAGGGCATGACCCAGTGATTGCAGATAGGCCACCAGGGCATCCAACTCGGTCTTGCCCTTGACTGCCTCAGACGCACCCTCGATGTCGGCATCGGTATAGGGCACCCCGAAGTGATCCCGGAACAGCGCCAGCTTCTTGCCGGTCAGCTCACCGGTCAGGACGTTGGTCTCGAGCCAGGGGAAGGCGGGCATGTTGGATTCCGGTACCACGTCGCGCGGGTTGATGAGGTGGGCGCGATGCCAGTCGTCGGAGTAGCGGCCGCCGACCCGGGCCAGATCCGGACCGGTACGCTTGGAGCCCCACAGGAAGGGGTGCTCCCACACGCTCTCACCGGCGACCGAGTAGTGGCCATAGCGCTCGGTCTCGGCACGGAACGGGCGGATCATCTGGCTGTGGCAGACGGTGCAGCCCTCGCGGATGTAGATGTCGCGTCCTTCCATCTGCAGGGCGGTGTAGGCCTTGAGGCCCTCCACCGGCTCGTTGGTCTGCTTCTGGAAGAACAGTGGCGTGATCTCGACCAGGCCCCCCAGGCTGATGGCAAAGATGATGCCTATCACCAGCATGGGGACGCTCTTTTCAAAAATTTCGTGACGGTTATTGTTGCTCATGCTTTAAACCCCTTCAGATCAGGCTGGCTGTGCGACGGGTTCCAGGGAACCCTTGGGCGCAGTGACGGTGCGATAGGCGTTGTAAGCCATCAGCAGCATGCCGGTGACGAAGAAGCAGCCACCCAGGAAGCGCACGAAGTAGAAGGGATAGGAAGCTTGCAGCGCCTCCACGAAGCTGTAGGTCAGGGTGCCGTCATCATTGACCGCACGCCACATCAGACCCTGCATCACCCCAGAAATCCACATGGAGACGATGTAGAGCACTGTGCCCACGGTCGCCAGCCAGAAGTGGACGTTGATCAGGCGGATGCTGTACATGCGGCCCTGATCGAACAGGTTCGGGATCAAGTGATACACGGCGCCGATGGATACCATGGCAACCCAGCCCAGGGCACCGGAGTGGACGTGACCTATGGTCCAGTCTGTGTAGTGGGAGAGGGCGTTGACCGTCTTGATCGCCATCATGGGGCCTTCGAAGGTGGACATGCCGTAGAACGACAGGGACACGATCAGGAAGCGCAGGATGGGGTCATAGCGCAGCTTGTGCCAGGCACCGGACAGGGTCATGATGCCGTTGATCATGCCGCCCCAGGAGGGGACGAACAGGATGAGGGACATCACCATGCCCAGGGACTGGGCCCAGTCAGGCAGCGCGGTGTAGTGCAGATGGTGCGGACCGGCCCAGATATAGAGGGAGATCAGCGCCCAGAAGTGCACGATGGAGAGGCGGTAGGAGTAGACCGGACGCCCCGCCTGCTTGGGCACGAAATAGTACATCATCCCCAGGAAGCCGGCGGTGAGCAGGAAGCCGACCGCGTTGTGGCCATACCACCACTGCACCATGGCATCCATGGCGCCGGAGTACATGGAGTAGGACTTCATGCCGGAGAGTGGCACTTCCATGTTGTTGACGATATGCAGCACGGCCACCGTGATGATGAAGGCACCGAAGAACCAGTTCGCCACATAGATGTGGGAGGTGGTGCGCTTGACCAGGGTGCCGAAGAAGACAATGGCATAGCTCACCCAGACCACGGCGATGGCGATGTCGATGGGCCATTCCAGCTCGGCATACTCCTTGGAGGTGGTGTATCCCAGTGGCAGGCTGATGGCGGCGGCGAGGATGATCGCCTGCCAGCCCCAGAACACGAAGGAGGCGAGCGGGCCGCCAAACAGTCTTGCCTGGCAGGTGCGCTGTACCACGTAGAAGGAGGTGGCCATCAGGGCACTGCAACCAAACGCAAAGATGACCGCGTTGGTATGCAGGGGACGCAGGCGACTGTAGGTCAGCCAGGGGGTATCAAAGTTGAGGGCAGGCCAGATCAACTGGGCTGCGATCAGTACACCAACCGACATACCGACAATTCCCCAGACAATCGTCATGACGGTGAACTGGCGCACAACGGTGTAGTTGTACTCAGGGTGGTTTGTTGTATGGCTCATCGTTGTATTCCGCTTCCGATGCTGTTGTTTGTTTTTCGCCCGGTAATCGGGGCCATTTTCACCCCTGATTTGCAAAATCCTCTCGTTAACATCTGTTAATAAAAGGAAAAGCAAAAGGTGGTTAAATGAAAATTCATTGAGAATGATACTGAACTGACCGGTAAAATAACAGTACAAACAGTGATATATTTGGCTCCAGCGGGTCTGGTGCCCGCCAGTTTTTACCTTGCGCAAGATCACGAAAATCGCATTTTTAAAGTACCTTACAGGGCTGTTTTTTCATGAAAGAGAGACTCACTTCACGCAAAATCGTGCACTTGACGATCGTTTTGGCCATTTTGCTCTCCCTGATGGCCTATCGGACCTGGTTTTCGGGCCCGCCGAGCGGGGAGGCGAAGGCAACAAATGATCAGATTTGTGATCTGTCCCACAGCAGTTGTTCCCTTCTCGTCGGCGATCAGCCCCTGACGGCCAGCGTAGACGGCTTGCCGATCCGCCCTGAACATGACTTTGTGCTGCGTCTTCAGGGAGGTTCTCCCGCCATCACCCCCATCAAAGCCTGGCTGGAGGGCAGAACCATGTTCATGGGACGCATTCCCGTGCAATTCGAGGCGAAGGAGGGAGGCTGGCAGGGGGCCGCTCAGGTGGGGAGTTGCACCACTGAGACCATGGAGTGGCTGCTCAATATCGAGTGGAGCAATGGCCAGCGCCAGCAACTGACACTGGGAATTTCCCCCTGACAGGAGGCTGACATTTGTGGCCCAGGAGGGGGGATAAGTGAAATTTGATTTGAATTTTTCAGGCAGGTCGGTACCTTGCATTCATTATCAAGGAGTGAAGTTCATTTAATCATGATTGAAAAACAAGCATTTTATCGCACCCTCAACCAACAGGCACAGGCGCTGCTGGAGGGTGAACCCGACCTGATTGCCAACCTGGCGAACCTGTCTGCCCTGCTCAATCAGGAGCTGGCTGACATCAACTGGGTCGGTTTTTATCTGTTGCAAGGGGAAACCCTGGTGCTCGGCCCCTTCCAGGGCAAGCCGGCCTGCGTGCGCATTCCGGTGGGCCGCGGCGTCTGCGGCACGGCGGTGTCCGAGGGCAAGACCCAGCTGGTGGACGACGTACACCAGTTCACGGGTCACATCGCCTGCGACGGCGCCAGCAATTCGGAAATCGTGATTCCGCTGCGTCGCGGTGGTGAGATCATCGGGGTGCTGGACGTGGATAGTCCAATTTTTAACCGTTTCGACCAGGAGGACCGGATTGGCCTCGAAGAAACGGTGCAAATTTTGGAAAGCATGCTCTAAGTCATTGCTAGATGGTTCGCAAAAGGTCCCAAGCTCTCTATAATAGGGCCTTTGTTGTGTTCGGGCATGCCCGTGCGTCTATATGAAAGCCAAGGTTATACATGGAAAACACTGAAAAGCTGAAGAACAGTAAAGAGATCGTTGCCTACCTGGTCGAGAAATTCCCGGCCTGCTTCATCGCTGAAGGAGAGGCCAAGCCACTCAAGATTGGCATCTTCCAGGATCTGGCCGCGCGTCTTGCTGATGACGAGAGAGTCTCCAAGACCATGCTGCGCTCTGCTCTGCGTCAATACACCTCCAGCTGGCGTTACCTGCATGGCCTCAAGGCTGGCCAGGCCCGTGTCGATCTGGATGGCAATCCCGGTGAGCTGCTGACCGAAGAGCACATCGAGCATGCCAAACAGGCGCTCAAGGAGAGCAAAGAGCGTGTCTTTGCCAGCCGCCGCACCAACACCAAGGAGAAGGAAGACAAGCCCAAGCAGCCGCGCCGCAACGCGCCGCGCAAGGCCGATGCGCCCCGCTCCGACAAGCCCAAGTCTGCTGCCCCCAAGGCCGCACCTGTAGCCGATGCTCCCCTGGTCAAAGTGGATGCCGCCACCCTGAAAGTGGATCAAGGCGTGCGCGTCGTGCTGGGCAAATCTCCCGTGCCTGCGACCATCAAGGAAGTGACCAAGGATGACGTACAGGTTCAATTGCAGACCGGCATGATGTTGCGGGTCAAGTTCGAGCATCTGGTTCTCTAAGGAGACGAATGTTGAAGCATGGCGTGATTCGTTTTTCCCTCGTTGCCTGTAGCCTGGCGCTCGCCGGGCTCGCACAGGCCATCGAGCCGGTGCTCAAGGAAAGTGATTTGCCTGTGTTGGCTCAGGAGAGCCAACATGCTACGGCCAGCAAGCGAATTGCCAATCTGTTTACCCGCTCTCATTACAAACAGTTCAAGCTGGACGATGCCTTTTCCTCCGTGATTTTTGACAAATATCTGGAGAATCTGGACTACAGCCGCAACCTGTTTCTGGCCTCTGACATCAGCCGTTTTGAAAAGTACCGTACCGGTTTTGACACCGACCTCGAGAGAGGGCGTCTGGCTCCGGCCTACGAGATGTTCAACCTGAGTCAGCAGCGGCGTTACGAGCGGTTCGAATACGCCCTCAAACTGCTCGACACTCCCCTGGATTTCACCCAGCCCGACAATTACATCTTCGATCGGGAAGGGGCTCCCTGGCCCAAAGACGAGGCTGAGCTCGACGAGCTGTGGCGTCAGCGGGTCAAGTTTGATGCCCTGAGTCTCAAGCTCAGCGGCAAGGAGTGGCCCGAGATCAAGGAGCTGCTTGGCAAGCGTTACAACAATGCCATCAAGCGGATGTCCCAGACCGAGAGCGAGGATGTGTTCCAGCTCTTCATGAACTCCTTCGCCCGTGCCATCGAGCCCCACACCAGCTACCTCTCGCCGCGCAGCGCCGATCGCTTCAACACCGAGATGAACCTCTCGCTGGAAGGTATTGGGGCCGTGCTGCAGGCGGAAGATGACTTCACCGTCATCCGCTCCCTGGTGCCCGGCGGCCCGGCAGCCAAGTCCAACCACCTCAAGCCCGATGACAAGATCACCGGGGTGGGGCAGGACGACGGCAAGATTGTCGATGTGATCGGCTGGCGTCTCGATGATGTGGTCGAACTCATCAAGGGCCCGAAAGGCAGCAAGGTGAAGCTGGAGATCCAGCGCGGCAAGGGCGCGACCGCCAAGACCGAGCTGGTTGAGCTGACCCGTGACAAGGTGCGTCTGGAAGACAGGGCCGCCAAGTCCAAGGTGATCACCGCCGAAGGCAAGAAGATAGGGGTGCTCGAGGTCCCGAGCTTCTACGTCAATCTCCATGACGACGTCATCAAGGAGCTCTCCAGTCTCAACAAGCAGAAGATCGATGGTCTCATTGTCGATCTGCGTGGCAACGGCGGCGGTGCCCTGACCGAAGCCTCGGCCTTGAGTGGTTTGTTCTTCGCCAGCGGTCCCGTGGTGCAAATTCGTGATCATATGGGCCGTATCACGGTCAATGGTGACGACGACGGCAACGTCTACTACGGCGGCCCCATGTCGGTGATGATTGACCGTTACAGCGCCTCGGCCTCCGAGATCTTCGCCGCCGCCATGCAGGATTACGGCCGCGCCCTGATCCTCGGTGAGAACTCGTTCGGCAAGGGCACGGTGCAGCAGCATCGCAGCCTCGCCAAGGTCTACGACTTCTACGAGCAGCCGCTGGGTCATGTGCAGTACACCATCGCCAAGTTCTACCGGATCGATGGTGGCAGCACCCAGAACAAGGGGGTGGCACCGGACATCGGCTTCCCGACCGCGGTTTCGCCGGACGAGACCGGGGAGAGCCGGGAGTTCAACGCCTTGCCCTGGGACAAGATAGCTTCGGCCAGTTACGACAAGCTGGGGGACTTCTCCAGTCTGCTGCCCAGGTTGAAGTCGGCTCACGATGCGCGGATCGCCAAGGATCCTGAATTTGCCTACGTGCTGCAGGACATCAAGGAGTATCAGGCGGATCAGGACAAGAAGTCGGTCTCCCTGAACGAAGCCGAGCGACTGGCGGATCAGGCCAAGCAGGACGAGAAGGCGCTGGCGCGAGCCAACGAGCGACTGACCCGTCTTGGCAAGCCAACGGTGAAGAGCCTGGATGAACTGCCGACCGATTTCGAGGCCCCTGACGAGTATCAGATTGAAGCCGCGAACATCACGGCGGATCTGGCGAGGCTCAGCAAGGGCTGAGAATCCAGGGTACATCAGCATGAATACAAGGGCGACTTCGGTCGCCCTCTCTTTTGGCGGAATGCAAACTATTTGACCCTGCCGAATCGTTGTGACAGCCTCTGACACGTCAATAACAAAGCGTGGAAGCACACAATAATGACCGATCACTCCCAGGCCATGACGGCCAAGTATCGCCAGGATTACCGGGCGCCCCTCTACTGGATCGACAGCATCGATCTCGATTTTCAACTGCAGGAGCCCCTGACCCGGGTCACCGCCATCTCCCGCCTGCGCCGCAACGGCGAGCACAACGAGCCGCTGGTGCTGGATGGGGAAGGATTGGTCTTGCACAGCGTCAGCGTGGACGGTGTCCCCTTCACCCAGTTCGAGCAGGGGGAGAGCAGTCTGACCCTGTTCAACCTGCCTGCCGAATGTGTGCTGACCATAGTCACGGATCTGGATCCCGCCGCCAACACGGCGCTGGAAGGGCTCTACAAGTCCGGCGATGCCTACTGCACCCAGTGTGAGGCAGAGGGCTTTCGCCGCATAACCTATTACCTGGACAGGCCCGACATCCTGGCCCGCTACAGCACCCGCATCAGCGCCGACAAGACCAAATACCCCTACCTGCTCTCCAACGGAAACAAGGTCGATAGCGGCGAACTGGAAGGTGGTCGCCACTTTGTGCAGTGGCAGGATCCCTTCCCCAAGCCGAGCTACCTGTTTGCCCTGGTGGTCGGTGATTTCGACGTGGAGCGGGGTAGCTACACCACCCAAAGCGGCCGCAAGGTGGCTCTGGAGATCTTCGTCGACAAGGGGAACCTCGATCGCGCCGGTTTCGCCATGGAGAGCCTGATCAACGCCATGCGCTGGGACGAGCAGCGTTTCGGCCTCGAGTATGACCTCGACATCTACATGATCGTGGCGGTGGACTTCTTCAACATGGGCGCCATGGAGAACAAGGGGCTGAACATCTTCAACTCCAAGTTCGTGCTGGCCAACCCGGCGACCGCCACCGACAGCGACTACCACGGCATCGAGCGGGTGATCGCCCACGAATACTTCCACAACTGGACCGGCAACCGCGTCACCTGCCGCGACTGGTTCCAGCTCAGTCTCAAAGAGGGGCTGACGGTGTTCCGGGATCAGGAGTTCTCCTCGGATCTTGGCTCACGCGGCGTCAACCGCATCAACAACGTGCGTACCGTGCGCGGGCCGCAGTTCGCCGAAGATGCCGGCCCCATGGCTCACCCCATTCGCCCGGATGTGGTGATCGAGATGAACAACTTCTACACCCTGACCGTCTACGAGAAGGGGTCGGAAGTGATCCGCATGATGCACACCCTGCTGGGTGAAGCTGCCTTCCAGGCCGGTATGCGTCTCTACTTCGAGCGTCACGACGGCTCGGCCGCCACCTGCGATGATTTCGTGCAGGCGATGGAGGATGCTTCCGGCGTTGACCTCGGCCGTTTCCGCCGTTGGTACAGCCAGTCCGGCACCCCCGAGCTGACCGTCACCGACGAGTACGATGCCGAAAGCGGCGTTTATCGCCTGCACGTGCGCCAGCACACGCCGCCGACCCAGGATCAGCCGCAGAAGCTGCCACTGCACATTCCCCTCGACATCGAACTCTATGACGAGCAGGGTGCCGTCATTGCGCTGCAGTATCAGGGCAAGGCCATCGGCAGCGTGCTCGATGTGCTGGAAGAAGAGCAGACCTTCGAATTCTATCAGGTGCCGGTCAAGCCGGTTCCCTCCCTGCTGCGGGACTTCTCCGCGCCGGTCAAGCTGTACTATGACTACAGCGATGAAGCGCTCGCATTCCTGATGCGCTTTGCCCGCAACGAGTTTGCCCGCTGGGATGCCGCCCAGATGCTGATCAACAAGGCGGTCATCGAAGGGGTGGCGCGGGTGCAGCAGGGGCAGGGGGTCGAGCTCTCCTCAACCCTGCTGGCGGCCTTCGTCGCCATTCTGGACGAGGCCGAGCTGGACTCGGCTCTCAAGGCGGAGATCCTGGCGCTGCCCGGTGAAGCGACCCTGGCCGAACTGTTCGAGGTGGCCGACATCGATGCCATCCATCGGGTGCGGGATGCCATCCACAGCCAGCTCGCCGAGGCCTTCGGCGCGCGCCTGGCCACCACCTATGAGCGCCTGCGGCTGACGGGGTATAGGGTGATCCATGGAGACACCGCCAAACGTGCCCTCAAGGGGGTGGTACTCGGCTATCTGGCGGCGCTGGATGCAGAGCATGCCGATGCGCTGGTGCGTGAGCAGTATGCAACCGCCGACAACATGACCGACACCCTGGCGGCGCTGCAGGTGGCCAACGGCTATCTGCTGCCATGCCGTGCCGCACTGCTGGCCGATTTTGAGGGCAAGTGGGCCCATGACGGCCTGGTACTGGACAACTGGCTGCGGCTGGTGGGCAGCAAGCCTGCCGCCGACGTGCTGGATGAGGTGAAACAGGCGATGAGCCACCCCACCTTCAGCATCCGCAACCCGAACCGGCTGCGGGCGCTCATCGGCAGCTTCGCCATGAACAACCAGGTGCAGTTCCACGCGGTGGATGGCAGCGGCTATCGCTTCCTGACAGATCTCTTGATCGCGCTCAACGAGGTCAATCCCCAGGTGGCGTCCCGCCTCATCACCCCGCTCATTCAGTTCAAGCGACTGGATGAAGGGCGCAAGACGCTTATCCGTGCCGAGCTGACCCGTCTGGCCAACCTCGAGGGGCTGGCGCGGGATCTGTTCGAGAAGGTAAGCAAGGCACTGGCGCAGTAAGGGTGCAGGTCACGGGCAGGGGAGCCAGGCTCTCCTGCCCGTTTTTCATCAAGAGGAGGGGGAATGAGGCAGTACACCTTTCGGCTGGCCCTCAGCCGTGACGAGATCATGCTGATGTACCAGGGCCAGGCCAGACGCCTGGTGGTGCGCACCGAGCAGGGGTTGACCATAGAGTTGGGCCTGGAAAAGATCCGCTCCTTCGTCAGCGTCAACGGGGTCCACGGCTACTTTCGGCTGGTCACCCAGGAAGATCACCGCTTTGTTCGCCTAGAGAGGCTCTCCTGAGTGCCGCTCACTCTCTAAGAGAGCGGTGTCCTTCTTGGATCATTCCGTAGGTTTCTGCCTCGAAAGGGTCGCTTGCCGTAGTCGAACCACTCGTGTGAGCGTCCTATAGAGGGGAATACGCCTGCTTGCGACGCCAAATACAGGACGATGAGCGCCTGTTTAGCCCGAAACGCATAAATTAACAAAACATGAACACAATTCCGGGTAAATATCTGCTTTAAGTCACTATCTATCCGGTTAATCGACTGACAGCCAGTGCGATTTTCTAAATTTTAGCGACTTGGCAAAATTTATCACAACCCAAGCCGTGATCTGTCCCTTGTTTTTAACATCCCGTTATCACCTTTGCTCGCCTTCCTTGATCCAACTCATTACACTTCGCAGCAACTCTGTACCGGCGCACATCCTGGGTGGATGTCGCCGTGTCTGTGATGTCGTCCGATAAGGAAACTAGCAATGGCATTGAAAGACGCCCCTACCTCAGTTCTGCTCGAAAACGTTCTCAGCCTGATCCATCAGAAATTGCCCAAGAACAGCGCCTCCCTGGTCGAATGCTTCGTCGCCAAGTTCTACGGCAACATGGCGAGCACCGACCTGCACGATCGCAATGACAGCGATCTCTACGGGGCGGCGCTGAGCCTGTGGAATGCGCTCAACCAGCGCACCAGCACAGAGCCCTATATCCGGGTCTACAACCCCGAGCTGACTCGCCACGGATGGCAGTCTCCCCATACCATCGTCGAGATCATCCTGCAGGACTCCCCGTTCCTGGTGGATTCCATCCGCATGGCCCTCAAGCGTCGGGGCATCACGGCCCACATGATGTTGCACCAGCCGCTGCACCTCATTCGCGGCAGCGAAGGCAAGATAGGCGCCATCCTGGATCTCGACAATACGGCTTCCCAGACCTCGGTCGAGACCGCCTTCCTCATCGAGATCGATCATCTTACGGATGAGGAACAGATGGATGCCCTGACCGCCGAGCTCAACTCGGTGGCGAGGGAAGTGGCCCTGGCGGTCGGGGATTGGCAACCCATGCTGGGTCGCCTGAACGAGATCATCGAGGAGTTGCCCAAGCGCAAGAACCCGGTCAGCCAGGCCGAGGTGGACTCCTGCGTCGCCTTCCTCAAATGGGTGGCTGCCCACAACTTCACCCTGATGGGCTATCGCCGTTATGACGTGAAAGCGGTGGAGGGGGATCACGAGATCCTGCCCCAGCCGGAATCCAGCCTGGGCCTGATGAAGAACTCCATCAAGGACGAAGGCCAGCGCCTGGGCAGCATGCCCGCCAGCGCCCGTCACGCGGCCCTGAGCTCTGACTTGCTGATCCTCACCAAGTCCAACGCCAAGTCCCGGGTACACCGTCCGGCCTATGTGGATTACATCGGCATCAAGCGCTTCGACGAACACGGCAAGGTGGTGGGGGAAGATCGCTTCATCGGTCTCTACGCCTCCTCCATCTACAACACCAGCGCCACCCAGATCCCCCTCATCAGCCACCGCCTCGAGCGCATCATGGCCGCCTCCGGTCACGAGAAGGGCTCCCACGCCTACAAGGCGTTGCTCAACGTGCTGGAGACCTATCCGCGCGACGAGCTTATTCAGGCCCGTGAAGAGGAGCTGCTGGCCACAGGTCTTGGCGTGCTGGAGATGCAAGAGCGTGACATGCTGCGCCTGTTCGTACGCCGCGATGTGTACGGCCGCTTCTTCTCCTGCATGGTCTATGTCACCAAGGAGCGCTACAACACGGCGCTACGGGTCAAGACCCAGCAAATTTTGCAGAAGTATTTTGGCAGCAGCTTTGATGTGGAGTTCAACGTCTACTTCACCGAAGGCGTGCTGGCACGGACCCACTACATAGTGCGGGTCAACAACAACAACGTGGATGTGGATGTGAACGAAGTACAGAACAACCTGATTGAAGCGGCCCGCAGCTGGGACGACCGCCTGGACTCCGTGCTGCTCTCCCATTATGGGGAAGCCCGAGGCAACGAACTGCGCCGCCGTTTCAGCACTGCCTTCCCTCGTGCTTACAAGGAAGACGTGCTGCCGGGCTCTGCCGTGGCCGACATCATGGCCCTCGATAGCCTGAGTGAAGCCGAGCCGCTGGGCATGCTGTTCTACCGTGCCCAGGAAGAAGAGAACGATCGCCGGGTGCGTCTCAAGCTGTTCCACCGCACCGAACCCATCCACCTCTCCGACGTCTTGCCCATGCTGGAAAACATGGGGCTGCGCGTCATCGGTGAGACGCCCTATCAGGTGCGCACCCCGAGTGGCGAGATCTTCTGGATCCTCGACTTCTCCATGCTGCTGCGCGGCGAGCAGCCATTCGATCTGGCCCAGAGCCAGCAGCGCTTCCAGCAGGCCTTCGCTGCCATCTGGAACAAGACCCTGGAAGATGACGGTTTCAACCGCCTGGTGCTGGGGGCCGGCCTCACCGGTCGCCAGGTCTCTGTGCTGCGCGCCTATGCGAAATACATGCGCCAGACCGGCGTCTCCTTCAGCCAGTCCTATATAGAGGAGACCCTGACCCGTTATCCCGACATCGCAGAGCTGCTGTTCACCCTGTTCGATCTGCGACTCAATCCTGCGATCAAGCAGGACGCCAAGGCGCCATCGCAAGATGCCAAGGCATTAGCCAAGCTGCACGAGCAGCTCGCCGCCAAGCTGGATCAGGTGGCGAACCTGGACGACGATCGCATCATCCGCCGCTACATGGAGATGATCGACGCCACCCTGCGCACCAACTACTACCAGCCGGATCAGGAGGGTCAACCCAAGCCCTACATCTCCTTCAAGCTGGCCCCCTCCAGCATCACCGACATGCCGCTGCCGCTGCCGAAATTCGAGATCTTCGTTTACTCGCCGCGAGTGGAAGGGGTGCATCTGCGCTGGGGCAAGGTGGCCCGTGGCGGCCTGCGCTGGTCCGATCGCAAGGAAGATTTCCGCACCGAGGTGCTGGGGCTGGTCAAGGCGCAGCAGGTGAAGAACACCGTCATCGTGCCGGTCGGCGCCAAGGGCGGTTTCTATTGCAAGCAGATGCCGGTGGGCGCGCCCCGCGCCGTCATCCAGGAAGAGGGGAAGGCCTGCTACCGCCTGTTCATCCGCGGCCTGCTTGATGTCACCGACAACATCATCAAGGGGGAGGTGATCCCGCCCAAATCCGTGGTGCGTCACGACGAGGATGACTACTACCTGGTCGTGGCCGCCGACAAGGGCACCGCCACCTTCTCCGACATCGCCAACGAGATAAGCCAGGAGTATGGCCACTGGCTCGGTGATGCCTTCGCCTCCGGCGGCTCGGTCGGTTATGACCACAAGAAGATGGGCATCACGGCGCGCGGCGCCTGGGAGTCGGTCAAGCGTCACTTCCGGGAGATCGGCGTCAACTGCCAGACCACCGACTTCACCTGCGTGGGGATAGGTGACATGGCCGGCGACGTGTTCGGCAATGGCATGCTGCTCTCCGAGCACACCCAGCTGGTGGGCGCCTTTAACCACATGCACATCTTCATCGACCCGACCCCCGATGCGGCCAGGAGCTTCGTCGAGCGGCAGCGGCTGTTCGAGCTGCCGGGTTCGAGCTGGGATGACTACAACCGGGAGCTCATCTCGGCAGGGGGCGGCATCTTCCTGCGCTCCGCCAAGTCCATCAAGCTGAGCCCGCAGATTCAGACCCTGCTCGGCACCGACAAGGCCAGCATGGCCCCGAACGAGCTGATCAAGGCGCTGCTCTGCCTCAACGTGGACCTGCTCTGGAACGGCGGCATCGGCACCTATGTGAAGAGCGCCCGCGAGAGCGACGCCGACGTGGGGGATCGCAGCAACGACGTGCTGCGGGTCAATGGCCGTGACCTGCGAGCCCGCATCGTGGGCGAGGGCGGCAACCTCGGCTTCACCCAGCTTGGCCGGGTGGAGTACGCCAGCCAGGGCGGTCACATCAACACCGACTTTACCGACAACGTGGGCGGGGTGGATTGCTCCGACAACGAGGTCAACATCAAGATACTGCTGAACCAGCTGGTGGCCGCCGGCGACATGACCCTCAAGCAGCGCAACCAGATGCTGTACGAGATGACCGACGACGTGGCCCAGATTGTCATCACCAACGCCTATCGCCAGTCCCAGTCCATCTCGGTCACGGCGTTCCGTGGCGCCGAGCAGTTGAAAGAGCAGCAACGCTTCATTCAGGGGCTGGAGCGCGAAGGCAAGCTGGACCGTGCGCTGGAGTTCCTCCCTTCCGACGAGGAGCTCTCCGAGCGGATGGCGGCAGGGCAGGGGCTGACCCGTCCCGAGCTGGCGGTGCTGGTGGCTTACGGCAAGATGGTGCTCAAAGAGCAGCTCAACTGCCCGGAAGTGACCGAGGAGCCCTTCCTCGCCAACATGCTGGTCACCAGCTTCCCGGCCCAGTTGCAGCAGCAGTTCGGTGCCGAGCTGGCTCAGCACCCGCTGCGCGGTGAAATCATCGCGACCCGGGTGGCCAACATGCTGGTCAACGACATGGGGCTCAACTTCGCCAGTCGGATGAAGGACGAGACCGGTGCCTCGGTAGCCGAAGTGGCTTGCTGCTTCGCCATGGCCCGGGAGGTGTTCGGTCTGGGTACCCTGTGGCGCGACATCGAAGGCTGTGACAACCTGGTGAGTGCCGAGACCCAGCTCGAGCTGATGTTCTACAGCCGCCGCATCGTGCGCCGCGCCACTCGCTGGTTCCTGCGCGCCCGCAACCGCAGCTGGAGCATCGGCGAGAACATCGCCTTCTTCCGCCCGGCCTTCGAGACCCTGGGGGAGCACCTCTACGAGGTGATGGACGAGAGCGAAGTGGCCGAACATCGCCAGGCCGTCGCCGCACTGGTGGCCAAACAGGTGCCGGAAGCCATCGCCCGTCAGGTGGCCCACATGAGCAGCCTGTTCTCCAGCCTGGATCTGGCGCAGATTGCCGCGGAGCACAAGACCGACATCCTGCGCGCCGCCAACGTTTATTACCGCCTCGGCGCCAAGCTCGATCTGCACTGGTTCCTCGAGCAGATCAACCATCAACCGGTGGGCAACCACTGGCAGGCGATGGCCCGGGCCTCCTTCCGCGAGGATCTGGACTGGCAGCAACGCAGCCTCACCTCAGTGGTACTGGAAGGGTGCAAAGAGCAGGGAGAATGCGCTACCATACTGGCCGACTGGATTTCGGAGCATGAGCAACTCTTGTCCCGTTGGACCCACATGTTGGCCGACTTCAAGACCACGAGCACTCACGAGTTCGCCAAGTTCTCGGTGGCCTTGCGAGAGTTGAACCTGCTCCAGTTGAATTGCCGAACCTCGGCATAACCCCAAAAGCCCCGGCCAGTTGCCGGGGCTTTTTTAAGGAGCAAACATGCTGTACCCCCTCGCCAGGCATTTTCTGTTCAAACTCAATCCCGAACAGGCACACGATCTCTCCATCAAGTATTTGCCCCGCCTTCTCGGTACACCGCTCGATTGTTTCTTCCGTCATTCACTGCCCCAACGCCCCGTCACTGTCATGGGGCTTAATTTTGCCAATCCGGTGGGACTGGCGGCCGGTCTCGATAAAGACGGGGAGTGTATCGACGCATTTGGTGCCATGGGGTTCGGTTTTATTGAAGTAGGCACTGTGACCCCCAAGCCCCAGAGCGGAAATGACAAGCCGCGGTTGTTCCGGGTAATTCCGGCGGAAGGGATCATCAACCGGATGGGATTCAACAACAAGGGTGTCGATCATCTTGTGGCCAAGGTGAAAGAGGCCAAATATCAGGGGGTGATCGGCATCAATATCGGCAAGAACAAGGACACCCCCATCGAGCAGGGCAAGGACGATTATCTGATCTGCATGGACAAGGTTTATGATCATGCCGGTTATATTGCCGTCAATATCTCTTCCCCCAACACCCCGGGGCTGCGTTCGCTGCAATATGGAGAGGCGCTGGATGAATTGCTGGCTGCCCTCAAGGTGCGCCAGCAGGAGCTAGCCGCGCAATATAAGAAGTACGTGCCGCTAGCCGTTAAAATTGCCCCCGACCTCAGCCTGGATGAAATTAATCAGGTTGCCGCCTCCTTGATCAAAAACGGGATCGATGGCGTCATCGCCACCAATACCACCCTGGAGCGCGACATGATTTATGACATGCCCCATGCCGGTGAAGCAGGGGGTCTTAGTGGTCGTCCGCTCCAGCACAAGAGCACAGAGGTGATCCGCATGCTGGCCAAGGCCCTCAATGGGGCTCTGCCGATCATAGGGGTGGGCGGTATTGACAGCGCCATGGCCGCCCGGGAGAAATTAGCGGCGGGTGCCAGTCTGGTCCAGATTTACAGCGGCTTTATTTATAAGGGCCCGAGTCTGGTCAAAGAGATCGTTACCCATATTTAAAAGATAACCGGTTGCCCTTATTTAAAGTTGCTCAAATTCTCGACATGGAATAAAGTCGAGGAACGGCTTAAGTAAGGGCAACTCCATGTGTATCCAACCCAATGACAATTGGCAGTGGCATTATGATGCTCAAGATGATCGTCTGATGCTGGATTTATCCGATCGCATGATATTCGCCACCGAATATAAGGGGCGACAGCTCGTTCCCAGCTCCTTCACGACCCAGCCTTTTTGCGTGGACGATGCCGCCCTCTATTATCAGCTGATGGACAAGGCCGCCGAACTCGATTGGAGTGTTCCCCATCAGGTTCAGCTGGTACTCAATGCCATCGCCGTCAGCCGCTTTTATAAACCCCTGATGCCACAAAGCTGGTTCTTTCATGAACAGCAGACTCACTTTATTCCGGATATGGGCTCCCTGGTGTGGATGGAGACTCCCCATGGCAGGGGAGAGTTCATGGTCATCGAGGCCGGCGATCAGGCGAGCGTCTGCCTGAACCTGACCGAGAAACTGGTACTGACCGCCAGCAAGATCCTGCCAAGGTTCGCGGTGATCAAGGTGATGAATAACCGGATGCAGACCAGGACTCGTGCCCAGGCACAATATCGACAGGTTAGCTGATACTGCCTCTGCTCGTTATTTTTGGTTGATATTCATACGCTCCCGAAATAACCGACGCTGGTTATTTATCGCTCGTCTCTCCCATGCCGTTGCGGCACCTTCCTTGAGTCAATTCGTCGCCGTTTGGCGCACGCCCTTCTGCGCTGGATATTGAGTTGCATCGTCTTGCCCGCGCCTCTGTGCTGGCGACAAGAGCAAGAACGGGGGGAATTGCGCCGGCCAGCCCCTTTATATTCGCGCGAACCCCAAGGTTCGGATGCCGAGTGCGGGCCGATAAGGTATAATGCGGCACTATTTTTATGGCATCCCCGTGAGCGTGATGAAAGAATTTTTTGCAACCTGCCCCAAGGGGCTGGAAAACCTGCTGGCCGTCGAGCTGACCACCCTGGGCGCGGAGCAGGTCCGTGAGACCGTGGCCGGCGTCCACTTCAAAGGCGAACTGGCCATCGGCTACAAGGCCTGTCTGTGGAGCCGTTTTGCCTCCCGCATCGTGCTGGTGCTCTCCGAATTCCAGATGAACGACGATCTGGATCTCTATCTCGGCGCCCACACCATTCCCTGGGAAGAGCACTTCCCCGGCACTGCCACCATCGCCGTGGACTTCACCGGTACCAACCCGGCCATTCGCAACACCCAGTACGGCGCGCTCAAGATCAAGGATGCCATCGTTGATCGCTTCACCAAGCGCGGCCATGTGCGCCCGGACGTCGACAAGAAGTCGCCGGACATCCGCATCATGGCGCACCTGGGCAAGGGCAAGGCCAACATCACGCTGGACCTGTCCGGCCCTGCGCTGCACCAGCGCTTCTACCGTCAGGGCACAGGCGAAGCGCCGCTCAAAGAGAACCTAGCCTGCGCCATGATCGCCCGCAGCGGCTGGACCGGCGAGCCCATGATGGACCCCATGTGCGGCTCAGGTACCCTGCTCATCGAAGCGGCCTTCATCGCCGCCGACATGGCGCCGGCGCTGCGCCGCGAGCGCTTCGGTTTCGATCGCTGGCTGCAGCATGACAGCGAACTGTGGCAGAGCCTGATGATGGAGGCGCAAGTGCGCGCCAAGCGCGGCATGCAGCGCTGCGAGGTGAAGCTGTTCGGTTGTGATGCCGACCCCCGCGTGCTGATGAAGGCGCGTGACAACGCCAAGGCGGCCGGTGTGGCCCACCTCATCACCTTCAAGCAGGCCGACGTGACCGCGCTGGAAAACCCGCTGCCGATGCCTGCTGTGGAAGGGGAGGCCCGCGAGATCGGCATGCTGATCTCCAACCCGCCTTATGGCGAGCGTCTTGGCGAGTTCCCGGCCCTGCTGGAGGTGCATCAGGCCCTGGGTGATGCCCTGCGCCGCAGCTTCCAGGGCTGGAAGGTCACCATTCTGTCTGCTTCCCCTGAGCTCTTGAGCTGCTTGCGCCTGCGGGCCGACAAGCAATATCGCCTGTTCAACGGCGCGCTGGAATGCCAGCTGCGCAACTACCAGATTGCGCTCGACTCCGTGGCCTCCCAGAAAGAGGTGGCCCAGGACTTTGCAAACCGCCTGCGCAAGAACCTGAAGACGCTCGAGAAGTGGGCCAGCAAGGAGGGGATCGACTGCTATCGCCTCTATGACGCCGACTTGCCGGAATACAACGCCGCCATCGACCGCTATCGGGACTACCTGGTGGTGCAAGAGTACGCCGCGCCCAAGGACATCCCCGCCCAGAAGACCCGTCAGCGTCTGCTCGACATGGTGCAGGCCGCCATCAAGGTGACCGGCATGGACGGCGAGAAGGTGATCCTGAAGGTGCGTGAGCGTCAGGAAGGCAAGCAGCAGTACCAGAAGCTCTCCGAAGAGCAGCACCGGATGGAGGTGCAGGAGTACGGCGCCCGTCTGTGGGTCAACCTCTACGACTACCTGGATACCGGCCTCTTCCTCGATCACCGTCAGACCCGTCGCATGCTGGGTCAGATGGCTAGCGGCAAGCGCTTCCTGAACCTGTTCGCCTACACCGGCAGTGCCACCGTGCACGCGGGCCTTGGCGGGGCGAGCGAAACCACCACGGTCGACATGTCCCACACCTACCTCAACTGGGCGCAGGACAACATGCGTCTCAACTCGCTGGTGGGCCGTCAGCACAAGTTCGTCCAGGCCGATTGCCTGAAGTGGCTCTCCGAGGCCGAGGATCAGTACGATCTCATCTTTATCGATCCGCCCACCTTCTCCAACTCCAAGCGGATGGACGAGAGCTTCGACGTGCAGCGGGATCACCTGCTGCTGATGCAGCACCTCAAGCGCCTGCTGGCGGCGGACGGCACCCTGGTGTTCTCCAACAACAAGCGCCACTTCAAGATGGATCTGGCCGGTCTCGAGGCCGCTGGCCTCAAGGCCCAGAACATCACAGGCAAGACCCGGCCGAAGGATTTTGAGCGCAACCAGCATATCCACAACTGCTGGATCATCACCCACGCCGAGACGCAGGCCTGATGCTGACCCTGTTTCACACCGACGGCTGCCACCTGTGCGAACAGGCCTGGGCGCTGGTGGAGGAGGCTGGCCTTGCCGCCAGTACTCGCCAGTGCGACATCCTGGAGGACGAGCAGTGGCTTGCGGCCTACCGGGTGCGCATCCCGGTGCTGCGGGATGACGCCGGCCGCGAACTGGGCTGGCCCTTCACCCTGGCACAGCTCAAGGGCTGGCTTGCCCGTCAGGGGTGAGACTGATTTGACGATGAAACGGGGGCAGAGTCTGCCGCCCGTTTTTTCATAAGTAACAAGGAACAAACATGGCACTTTTGACATTGCACGGCGCTTGTCTGTCGTTCAGTGATTTCCCGCTGCTCGACAACGCCGAGCTGACCATAGAGCGCGGCGAGCGCCTCTGTCTGGTGGGCCGCAACGGGGCGGGCAAGTCCACCCTGATGAAGGTCATCGCGGGCGAGCTGTCTCTGGATGACGGCCGTCTGGTGTTGCAGCAGGACTTGAAGGTGACCCGTCTCGAGCAGGATCCGCCCGCCTCGAGCGAGCTGACCGTGTTCGACTATGCCGCTGAAGGGCTGGCCGGGGTGGGGGAGCTGCTCAAGCAGTACCACCACATCTCCCTGGAACTGGGTCACGATCCCTCCGATGCCAACATCCGCAAGATGAGCGAATTGCAGGAGCAGCTTGATTATCAGAACGGCTGGCAACTTGAGACCCGCATCAATCAGGTGTTGACCCTGCTGGGGCTGGATCCCGACGTGACGCTCGACAGCCTCTCCGGTGGCTGGTTGCGCAAGGTGGCCCTGGCCCGTGCGCTCGCCTGCGACCCCGATCTGCTGCTGCTGGACGAACCGACCAACCATCTGGACATCGACGCCATCAACTGGTTGGAAGAGTTCCTCAAGGATTTTCGCGGCGCCATCGTCTTCATCTCCCACGATAGGGAGTTCATTCACAAGCTGGCGACCCGGATCATCGATCTCGATCGGGGCGCCATCACCTCCTGGCCCGGCAATTACGATCAGTACCTGCAAGGGAAGGAGGAGTGGCTGCGGGTCGAGGAGCTGAAAAACGCCGAGTTCGACCGCAAGCTTGCCCAGGAAGAGGTGTGGGTGCGTCAGGGCATCAAGGCCCGCCGCACCCGCAACGAAGGGCGGGTGCGCGCCCTTGAGGCGATGCGCATGGAGCGCAGCCAGCGTCGTGAGCTGCAGGGCAAGGCCAAGCTGCAGATGGACGACGTCAACCGCTCCGGCAAGCTGGTATTCGAGACCGAAGGGCTGGGGCTGGACTTTGGCGATCGCACCCTGTTCCAGGGGCTGGATCTGCAAGTGCTGCGAGGCGACAAGATTGCCCTGGTCGGCCCCAACGGCTGCGGCAAATCCACCCTCATCAAGCTCTTGCTGGGTCAGCTCGAGCCGAGCCGCGGGCGGGTCAAGGGCGGCACCAATCTGGAAGTGGCCTATTTCGATCAGTACCGCGAGCAGCTCGATCCCGAGCAGACAGTGGTGGACAACGTGGGGGAGGGCAAGCAGGAAGTGATGGTGCGCGGCCGCTCCCGCCACATTCTGGGCTACCTGCAGGACTTCCTGTTTGAACCCAAACGGGCGCGGACCCCGGTCAAGGCCTTGTCAGGGGGCGAGAAAAACCGTCTACTGTTGGCCAAGTTGTTCCTCAAACCCAGTAACTTGTTGATTCTGGATGAACCAACCAACGACCTGGATGTCGAAACGCTGGAACTTTTGGAAGAACTGCTGACCGATTATCCCGGTACCCTGCTGCTGGTCAGCCACGATCGTCGCTTCATCGACAATACCGTGACCGGCTGCTGGTTGTTTGAAGGAGACGGGCGGATCAGCGATTATGTGGGCGGCTATGCAGACATGATGGCCACCCGCGCCCTGCAGAGTCAGCAACAGGCGGCCAAGGCAGCTGCGGCCAAAGTGGCAGAGCCTGTCGCGTTGGCGGCTGAGTCGGCGAAAAAAACACGCAAACTCTCTTACAAGTTGCAACTGGAGCTGGATAATCTGCCAGCCCGGCTGGAGCTGCTGGAAACGGAACTCGATGCCCTGCAGGCGGAGATCAACCATCCCGGGTTCTTCTCCCTGCCAGCGGAGCAGACCCAGTCCAAACTCGATGCATTGCATGCGGCAGAGTCCGCATTGGAACACGCCTTCTCCCGTTGGGAGGAGTTGGAAGCGTTGAAACATCAAGACTAAGGAAGTAGATGAAAAAGCAATTATCCATGCTGGCCATCCTGGTCGGCGCCAGCCTCAACGCGCAGGCGGCACAAAGCTCCTTCTTCACCATTGTCGATGACGAAGTCAAAGGATATGCCAGCGGGATCAGTGCCGATGGCAGCGGACTCATCGGGATCAACACCAAGAACAACATGGCCGAGTACTTCTCGACCGTGCGCTCTGCCGACTTCCTGGTCGATCGTTTCCGCTTTGAGCAGGGCTGTTTCCTCTCAAGCTCCGTCTGTGACTCCTTCTGGAATGACAACCCCGGGTTTGCCTACCAGTGGCGCCGCGATTTCCTCGATGGTGTCGATCAGCGCAGCGGCGTCGGTTATGTCGTCAGCAGTGAGACAGATGGTCTGGTGACGGCACTGGGTGAGACACCGGACACCCAGGTGGGCTACAAGATGAATGGCAAATTGCGCACCGCCTTTGCGGTCGCGGGGGATGGCAACACAGTTGAGCTGAAAGATGCCGCCAGCACCCACAGCCTGAGTGTCCCGACCAGCATCAAGAAACTGGACAACGGTCAGTACCTGGTGACCGGCACGGCCGCCAGCGGCAAGTACCGCCACAACGTGGGCGGTGACTTCTATAACTGGTGTTTCGCAGGCAATGACGACGAATACGGCGACTTCCGTTACTGTCCCGGGGTCGATACCCAGGCCAGCTTCTGGCTGCTCAATGGCTCAGGTGGCTTCAACAAGCTGATGCAGGCCAGTACCTATGGCCGTCAACGCGACGAAGTGCTGCAGACGGCCTCTGCTTTCGGTGCTGCGACGTTCAATGGCACCCTGTACGGCGTGGGCTACAGCTCCACCGGTGAAGTGGGTTCGGGGGATCTTGACGGCCGCAACCTGGCCAGTTACTGGACCCTGGATCTCGATGCCGGCACCGTGGGTACCACCAAGATAATCCCGCTGCCCGATGGCGAGCCGGGCAAGGATGACAGTGTGCTGCAAAATAGCTGGGCGGTGTCTGTCAACGAGAATGGTTATGTGATCGGCAACCAGCGTTACAGCATCAACAAGGGTCAGAACCGTCCGACCGAGATGTTCCTGTTCAATCTGAACAATCCGAGTTCGGCGGCAACCATACCCTTGCAGGACAAGCCGCTCTCCGGCTCCGGCTCCGAGGGCGCGGCCATCAACGATCACAACATGGTGGTCGGCTGGCGTGACTCCCGTCATCAGACCCAGCCTGTGGCCAACGGCACCAACCGCATGCAGGAAGCCTTCCTGCTCAATGCGGCCTCCCCGAACAACAACTGGTACCTGAACGACCTGATCTGTGGTCTGGATGATGCCGGCGCCAAGCAGTGTGCCCAGAATGGCAAGTATTACCATATCGCTTACGCCAGCGGTATCAGCAGCGATGGCACCATAGCCGCCACCGCCTATCGCTATAACAGCGAGAGCGATCTGAACCTGCGTACCAACGCGACCGTGGTCGCTGTCAAGTTGACGCCGACCGTGGCGGACTATCAGGGCAACACACCGGCCAACTATGTGGTCAACAATGCGCCGGTCAACAACCAGACCGGTCAGGATGGTGAAGATGGCGGTGGTGGCAGCCTGTTCTGGTTGACGCTGCTGGCCTTGCCCTTCGCCTGGCTGCGCCGTTACCAGCGATAAAAAGTGTGTCATCAAAAATTAATGCAGTTCAGTATCTTGTGTCACAACGTCTGAATAGCATGGAATTTTTTGTTTGACCCTGCTTCCCCCCTGGGGTAAAGATGAAAGCGACCGGTGAAAACTTGGTCGCTTTTTTGTTCCACGAAGAGGGTCGTAGATGATGAAGAGACAGAAACGGGACCGTCTGGAAAGAGCTCGCGCTCGTGGTTATCAGGCTGGCGTAGTCGGCAAACAGAAAGAAGCGTGTCCGTATCAATGCCTGGATGCCAGAGGGCACTGGCTTGGTGGTTGGCGCGACGCCATGGAGGGGCGAGGCTCAGGCCTCTTCATGAAGTAACCGAGACTTCATCACTCATTACAAAAGGAAAGGGGCCATGGCGGCCCCTTTACATTGTCACTCTCTGACAGGGTCAGAGCAGATCAGAATGCGGTGGTGTCTTTGAACAGGCCCACTTTCAGGTCGGTCGCGCTGTAGATGGGACGACCATCCACCTCGACCACGCCGTCGGCAATGCCCATCACCAGCTTGCGGTTGATGACGCGCTTGAAGGTGATCTTGTAGGTCACTTTCTTGGCGGTCGGCAGGATCTGGCCGGTGAATTTCACCTCGCCAACGCCCAGAGCGCGTCCCTTGCCCGGACCGCCTTTCCAGCCCAGGAAGAAACCGACCAGCTGCCACATGGCATCGAGCCCCAGACAGCCCGGCATGACGGGGTCGCCAGGGAAATGGCAATCGAAGAACCAGAGATCCGGGGTGATATCGAGTTCGGCCAGGATTTCGCCTTTGCCGTGTTCACCACCGTTGTCATTGATCTTGACGATGCGATCCATCATCAGCATGTTGGGGGCGGGCAGTTGGCTGTTACCCTCACCAAATAATTCGCCACGGCTGCAGGCAAGCAGCTCTTCACGGGTAAACGACTCTTTACCTTGTTCACACAGGGAGAGGTGGGTATTAGTGGTGTCGTTATCTAGGGTCACGCTGTTTATCCTTCATATGGGTCAAAGCCGGGCCAATTTAGCTTACAGTTGTTCGCTAAACAACTCCGATCACTTTATTTAGAGGCCGAATAGACGGCCCAGCAGGTTGCGCAGCACGCCACTCTTGGGTGCAGTGCCATTGAGTTCATCCAGTCTGTCCTGGATCCGGCCAAACAGGGTGTCCGGCATGTCAGGCTCGCCGGCCACACAGCCGGTCAGCAATTCGATGGCCTCTTCCACATGGTCCACCGGGTGGATATGGAACTGGCCCGCTTCGACGGCGGCAATCACCTCATCGGAGAGGTTGAGCTGCTGGGCGTTGGTACCGGGCAGTATGATGCCTTGCTTGCCGGTGATGCCGTGGATCTTGCACACCCGGAAGAAGCCTTCGATCTTTTCGTTGACGCCACCCACAGCCTGTACGTTGCCGAACTGATCGACCGCGCCGGTCACCGCGAAACGCTGGGAGATAGGTTGGCGGGCGAGGGCAGAGAGCAGGGCGCACAGACCGGTCAGGGAAGCGCTGTCGCCGTCAATCTCGTGATAGGACTGCTCGAACACCAGGTTTGCCGAGAGCGGCGAGGGGTTCTCTGCGCCGAACTTGTTGGAGAGATAGCCGTGGATGATCATCATCGCCTTGGCGTGAATGTGGCCGGCGAGCTCAGCCTTGCGCTCGATGTCGGCCACGTCGCCATCCCCCAGATGCACAGTGGCGGTCAGTCGCACCGGTTCACCGAAGTCATAGGGATGACCTGCCACCTGGATGACGGAGAGGCCGTTGATCTGGCCCACCTCTTCACCGTCGGTCTGCAGCAGGATCTGGCCATCGATGACTCCCTGATCGGATTGCTCCACCAGGTAGTTGAGGCGGTAATCCTGCTCCTCCAGGGCGAGCAGTATATGCTCGTCGGTCACCTTCTCCGCCTCAAGCTCCCGGGCCAGGCTGTCAGCCATGCGCATGATGGCGCTGAGCTGCACCTCCGAGAGGGAGAGCCACTCCTGATGGTCACAGAGACGACTGGCATGGCGACACAGGGCGAGGAGGGCACCCGGAGTGAAGTCCAGCAGGCTCCAGCGCAGCCGCAGCCAGGCCAGGTATTGCAGGAACTCGGGCAAGTCCTCTTCAATGTTCACCTCGGACACCAGATCGGCGCGCAGGAAGATGCGCTCGGACATGTCCCTGTCCAGCATCTGGAACTCGGCCACATCCAGCCGGTCGCCCACCAGGATCAGTTTGAACCGGATAGGCGTGGCCTCTGGGGTGAAGAAGGGGGTCAGAGTCTTGCCTTCCTGATAGGCATTCCAGTCCAGCTCGCCTTTTTGCATGGCGTTCTTGAGCTTGAACCAGAGATGGGGCTGATCGAGCAGCTCGTCGAGTTGCAAGATGAGGTAGCCGCCGTTGGCTTCCCGCAGCAGGCCCGGCTCCAGCAAGTGCTGATTGGCATAGACGGAGCCTTGCTCGGTCTGGTAGTTGATGGAGCCAAACAGAGTGTCCCAGTTCAAGTCCCGGCCATAGATGACGGGGGCTTGCTGCTCTTCGTGATGGATCAGCAGGTTGATGAGCACCGGGTGCTGGAATTCGAGCCCCTGGGCCACGTGCGCCGCCAGATCGGAGAGAAAGTCCACGATCTTGGGGTCATTTTCCTGCTTGCGGATGATCCGGGTGACCAGGCGCTCGGCATCCAGGTGATGGCTCATCAGCTTGAGCAGTTCGCCAACCATCTCGCAGAATTCAAACCCGGTACCGGGTTGCAGGCGCAGCCAGATGGGCTTGAACGGGTTGTTGAGGTTCTCGGTATAGCAGAGATCGAACAGGTCGCCATCCTTGCCATTGGAAGAGGCGATCAAGGTCTGGCAGACACTCTCATAATCTGCACCCGGGAAGCCGTTGAGCAACATGACCGGGCAGTCACCATCAAAACTGGCCAGTCGCTTGATGCCGGAAATGGCTCTGGGTTGCAGGGCGGCAAAAGGGATGGGTTCGAGCTCGCTGAGCGTGGGGAACTGCTCAATCGTGAAAGCGGGTTTTAATTGTTCTGATGTTAATTCAGCCACTTAAGACATCCGGTCGGGGATAGGATCAATTGTTTCCATTATACACAGTTCAATTGGCGGTAACAGGAATCAAGCATACGTCATTTAACATAATATGCATTATGCGCGGTTTAGTTGAGAGGTGACTGGCAGGCATATTTTCCCGCAATCTGGCACTTGGCCGATACACTGATGCTTTTTGCGCAGTCTGCGTACCGGCACTCATTCATGCAGGCTATTCAGAGGCTTATGGTTGGCACTCTCGTGCCGCTCGATGTTGCCGGTGTGCAGGTATTTGGAGGTGGTGTCTATGCTGTCGTGTCCGGCGTCGGCTTGCACGTGTGACAGCGGCCGGCCATGCAGATTGATGTCGTGGGTAATGCCGGTATGGCGGATGGAGTGTGGCGTCAGGGTGCGCATCTCGGCGGCATCCTGAGCAAAGCCATCCTGCTCGGCCAGGTTGGCTGCTTGCTCGAAGACCGCCATCACCAGGTCCCGCAGTTGGCGGATACCGAGATTGGCATTGAGCTCGCCTTGCTCACGGCCATGGGCGGCCGCCTTGTGGCGCACGAAGAGCGGCGTCTGTTCGCCTGGGGCTGGCAGCGGCGAGAGCCCAAGAAAGGTGCGATAGCGTGCCAATGCATCCAGCAAAGCTTGTGAGACGGCCACTGTGCGGCGTTTGCCACCCTTGCTGCGCGGTATGTCATAACCCCAGACCCCGGTCTTGCTGTCGCGGCGAAACTGGCTCATGACGGGGCTGAAGCCCGGTCTGGCCGCCACCTCGGAGATACGCAGATAACAGGCGTACATGAGGCAGATGAGAAATCGGCTGCGTTCATGCTGGGCCGGGCATTCGGTTGCCAACTGTTCGGCAGCCTGCATCACATAGGACCACTGCAATTCGGTAAAGGACTGGGCCTCTTCACCGGCGTCCTGGCTGTCCGGCCGCTTGACCCGTTGCAGCAAGAGTGCAGGATTGAGGTCCATGTACTCCTCCTGGATCAGGAATTGAAAGAAGGCCGACAGTATGGCGAGCTTGGTTTTCATCGCCTGCTCGCTCAGGCGATATGGCAGCTCGCGGCCCAGTTCCCGCTTGCCGAGAAACGGTCGCCACAAGGGGTTGGGCAGCCGCTCTCCCCACTCCTTGTCGAGTACGAACTGGGCTACGTTTCGGTATGCGATCAGCGCCTGTGGCGGTGCCTGGCAGTAGTCGAGGTAGCGCATCATGATGCGCCTGGTGAGATCCTTGGGGCTGATGGCCACTTCGCAGAAACACCAATGCAGGAAGGTGGTCAGCTCGCTGCGGTAGGTCTTGTAGTTGTTCTCGCTGTGGCGCTGCTCCAGCAGCCAGTCGACAGCCAGCTCATAGACGAGGCCGGCATCGGGAACATTGCCCAGGCTGAGAGTGGCCAGATACTGGTTGACCTGGGGATTGCCCGCCTCCAGATGGAGCAGATTGTCGAACAGCGGCATGGCGGGCGGCAGTGACGGATGATTCATGATGGTGCTTGTGAGTCTTGCTGAGTGAGGCTGGCCCGGTGTCGCGCAATCCTGATGCCGATAAATGGGGTTATCGGCATCAGGAGATGCCAGATGGTCCGGGGATGATTCTTCAAGGCTTTCCCTGGCGGACACAGCTCAGGATAGAACATGGTCTTTATTCAATGAATATGCACTCTTGTTGGAAGTTTCTCGGGGTAAATAGCGACAAGAGTGACTGGAAATGGGCCCTGCATGAATATTGTGGTGCGGGGCCCAGGGCTGGACGCCCTGCCCCGTCCTTTCCTTGTCAGGCCACACTCTTGAGGGATTTTCCCTTGGGCTTCTCGGTGTCCACCTTGTCTTCCTTGGTGCTGATCCCCTGCCCCTTACCACCGCGCAGCACGTTTTGCAGCAGATCCCGCTGCTCGGCCAGGTAAAAGGCCAAGCGCTCCTGCTGCTCGGGCGCCAGCTGGACAGGCGCTCCGGCCAGCAGCGTCATCAGTTCATCGGCGGTATCCAGCAGCTTGTCATAGGCATCCGCCTCTTTCTTGCTGGCAAAGGTCATCTTCTCCACTCCCCCACGCACGACAACATACTTGATCTCAACGGCCATAGTGGCGTCCTCCTCATGATAGTGACTGCAAGTATATGTATGAATATACAGTGTTGCAAATATCACTCAGGATCCGCCAACGCGCCCTCTGTCCCGTGTTTCTTTCTATTGCCCTGGGAGTTGGCAGGCCGGGCCATCTTTTCTTGGCCAGAGACGGAGCTCCGGCAAGACAGCGAAGGCGTTTTAGGGTAAATTTTATCAATTCCTTCAACAGGTTGAATCGTATGTCGGATCCCCACTCCGTGATCGTCTGCCCGGCGTGTGACTTGCTGATCGAACGCAAGCTGTTGCCCATGCGTCGTCACGCCCATTGTCCTCGCTGTCACCAGCATCTCTATGGTCGCTATGCCTTTCGTCCTTCCCAGTTGATGGCCCTCACCATCACCGGCTTCCTGCTGCTGCCCTCCACCCTCTTCGAACCCCTGCTCTACCTGCGCCTGGCCGGTGTCAATTCCGATGCCAACCTGCTCAAAGGCATTCTGATGCTGTTTGGGGAGGGCGAACTCTGGGTGGCGAGCCTGGTGCTCTGGTGCGCAGTGCTGGCGCCAGTGGGGCTGCTGCTCGGCATCTTTGCGCTCGCCTCCGGCCTTGCCAAGCGCTGGCACATACTGGCCCCGACGCTCAAGGCCGTAGAGGTGTTCCGGCATTGGGCCATGCTGGAGGTCTACATCGTCAGTCTGATGGTCGCCCTGTTCAAGCTCATTGACATCGCCGACGTGCGTCTGGGGGGCGGCCTGCTCAGCCTGGGAATCTTGATGCTGCTCAACATGACGCTGCTGATCCTCTTTGATCCTGCCCCCTATTGGGAGCGGATACCGTTGCAAAATGCCTCGCAGGAGCCGGAACATGATCCCGACCAGCGCCCGTGAACTGGGGCTTTGCCGCTGCCACACCTGCGGCCTGCTGGTGCGTTACCAGAGCGCCATGAGTTGCCCCCGCTGCCACAGCCTTTTGCAGATGCGGATCCCCCATTCGCTCGCCTGGTCATGGGGGCTGCTGGCGCTCGCCAGCTTCATGTTGCTGCCCGCGAACCTGCTGCCCATCACCCACTTCTACAACAAGGGATTACTGCAGTCCGATACCATTTTCAGCGGTATCATTGCGCTCTATCGCAGCAAGATGTCGGGCATCGCCACCATAGTGCTGACCGCGAGCATCATAGTCCCCATCGGCAAGATACTGGGGCTTGGCTGGATCTGCTGGCAGTTGCAACGCAGCAAACCGGTGCGGCGCAAGCGTCAGCTCATCATGTATCGCATCATCGATTTCATTGGTCGCTGGTCCATGCTGGATCTGTTCGTGATCTCGCTGATGGTGGCTCTGGTGGACCGCGGGGTCTTGCTCAACGTACGGGCCGGGCCTGGTGCAACCGCCTTTGCCGGCGTGGTGATCCTCACCATGATGTCGGCCCGGATGCTAGATACCCGTCTGTTATGGGACAAGGCGGCCCGTTAATGCATTTTTTCTGTATCGGATGTGCTGTGCATCACAGCCAACTTAAGGAGTCGGTATGATCGGGGCTGAACCCGTCATTGAGAAACGTCGCTGGTTATCTCCAGTCTGGCTGTTGCCCTTCATCGCCCTCTTGCTGGCAGGGGGGTTCATCTACCAGCAGTGGACAACCAGTGGTCAGCTCATTCGCATCAACTTTGCCCAGGGTAACGGCATCTTGCCGGGCAAGACCCAACTGCGTTATCAGGGGGTGGCCATCGGGGTGGTTCAGGAACTGGAGCTGGCTCAGGACGGTCGCAAGATAGCCGTGCTCGCCAAGGTCGACAGCCGTGCCCGCCCGCTCATTCGCAAGGGGTCTGACTTCTGGCTGGTAAGCCCCAAGGCCTCCCTCACCGAGATCTCCGGTTTAGATACCCTGGTCTCCGGCAACTACATCAACTTGCAACCCGGCCGGGACAACAACCCGCTGGAGGATGAGTTTGATGCACTGGACGGCCCTCCCCCCGGTTATCAGGCCCAGGGGCGTACCCTGCACCTGACCGCCGATTCGCTGGGCTCGGTCGGCATCGGAGCCAGGATCTACTTCCGCGGGATCGAGGTCGGCAGCGTCATCAACACCCGCCTGGGAGAGGACAACCAGAATGTGATCCTGGATCTGGTGATAGAGCCGCGCTTCGAGCACCTGGTCAAGGTGGATACCCGTTTCTGGAACATCAGCGGCATCAAGGGCTCCTTCAGCCTGGCTGGCGTCAGCGTGGAGGCAGGTAGCCTCACCTCCATCCTGAGCGGCGGCATTGCGTTCGACTCCCCCAAAGCGTCGCCTGTCGCGCAAAAGGGGCTCAATTTCACCCTTTATAAAGGGCTGGCCGAGGCGGCCCGGGGCGAGCGCATCACCATCCAGGCGGGCTCTCTGCCCGTCAAGGATGGCATGCCCATCCTCTATGAAGGGATCGAGATTGGCAGGATTGATCCCATTCGCCTGACCGAGCAGGGCCGGGTCGTCACGGCGCTGATCAACCCCGAGCAGGCATTTCGCATGACCGGCAAGAGCCGCCTGGTCTGGGAGACGGTCTCCCTCTCCCCGGCCGGGCTCAAGCACGCGGATCGCCTGCTGACCGGACCGGCCATCCGCCTCGACTATGTCGCGGGCGAGCAGGTCAAGACCATGACGCTAGAGAGCCAGGCCCAGATCAGCGGGATCAAGCTCACCCTGCAGGCGGACGATCTCGCCGGGTTGAACGAGGGGGCCCCGCTCTGGTTCAAGGGGTTGCAGATAGGCCAGCTGGGGGCGCTGACCCTGGATACCAGTGGCAATGCCAGCGTCAGCCTGGTGGTGAACGAGCGCTATCAACATCTGCTGAAACGGGCCCGTTTCTATCGCGCATCCCCTCTGCAGGTCCAGGCCGATCTGAGCGGCGTCAAGGTGGAGAGCAGCCCGGCAAGTGCCTGGCTGGCGGGTGGGATCAAGCTGGTCCAGGCTGCCGGGGGGGATCGTATCGACCGCCTCTATCCGAGCGAGGAACTGGCCCTGCTCGGTAGTCGCAACGCCCAACCCGAGCGCTGGACACTGCACGCCGAGCAAGCAGACGGGATTGGCGTGGGTTCCCCCGTCTTCTATCTGGGGTTGGAGGCGGGCAAGGTCAAGGCGTTGAAAGCCGAGGAGCGCGGGGTGGCCATCACCCTGGAGATCGACGCCGTCTATGCGCCCCTGCTCAGGCAGCAGCCCCAGTTCTGGAAGAAGGCGGCCATCGAGGGCAAGATCCGGCTCGACGGCGTGCAAGTCAAGATGGGCAACCTCGCCACCCTGCTGCGGGGTGCCATCGAGTTTGACCTGCTCGGCACCGGCCGCAGCAGCCATCAGCTGTTTGACAGCCAGGCGCAGGCCAGTACCCAGGTCCGCACCCTCACCCTGACCGCCGACAGCAACCCCGGACTCGGAGTGGGCAGCCCCATCCGTTATCGCGGTGTGGACATCGGCAAGGTGGAGCAGATCGAGCTGGATCCCACCCTGGGCCAGGTGCGTTTCAAGGCCGAGCTGGATGGGCAGTATGCCGCCCGTTTCCTGCAGAGCGGAGCACGCTACACCCTGGTGCAGGCCAAGCTCGGGCTGGGGGGCGTCTCTCATCTGGACACCCTGATCAAGGGTGCCTTCGTGGAGGCAAGCCCGGGCCAGGGCGCGGGCAAGGAGCACTTCCCCTTGAGTCTGAGCGCCCCCATCGGATTGGCCCTGACCCTCAAGAGCCCCTCCGTGAACGGCATCAGCGTCGGCAGCCCCCTGCTGTTTCGCAAGATGGTGGTGGGTAGCGTCAGCGGTGTGGCGCTGGCCCGTGATGGCAGCGAGGTGCTGATCGAGGTGAACATCGACAGGAATTACGCTCACCTGGTGCGCGCCAACAGCCGCTTCTGGAACGTGTCCGGGGTCAAGGCAGACATCGGCCTGACCGGCGGCACCATAGAGGTGGAAACCGTGCAGAGCCTGCTGGCCGGCGGCATCGCCTTCAACACCCCGGAGCGGGAGATGGGGCCGACCGTCAAGGCCGGCCACAGCTACCCGCTTCATGGCAAGGCGGAGAAGGAGTGGCTGGAGTGGAGCCCCCGCATCCAGCCCTGATGCTCCCCTGACCCTTTGACCCAAGCCCGGCCCAGTGCCGCAATGCTGATCAGTTA
>NZ_CDBZ01000017.1:0-434 GCF_000819985.1 Aeromonas media
GCCAGCAAGGCCAGCACCCGGCCCGCCTTCAGATCGAGATAGGCCTCATCGGCATTGCCGTAGCGCACTATGGTGACATCGGAGCCAAAGTTGTCCGTCAGATACTTGTCGTGGGTGGTGGCGCGCTGCACACCTATGCGCTTGCCTGCCATCCCCGCCGGGGTCAGCTCCAGCGTTGTCCCCTTGGCAGCCACGAAGCGGTTGGGGATATGGGCATATTTCGCGGTGAAATCCACCTTCTTGCGCCGCTCGTCGGTGATCGACATGGCGGCGATGATCCCATCGTATTTGCGCGACAGCAGGGCCGGGATCATGCCGTCCCAGTCCTGCGCCACCAGCTCGCACTTGACGGCCATCTACTGGCACAGGGCATTGGCGAGATCGATGTCAAAGCCCTTGATCTCCCCCGACGCATCGGTCCAGGAGAAGGGAGG
>NZ_CDBZ01000017.1:542-25590 GCF_000819985.1 Aeromonas media
TCGGTCCAGGAGAAGGGAGGATAGGCGCCCTCCACACCGAAGCGCACGGTTTTCCACTCCTTGGCCATGACGGGGGTGGTGAGCAGGCAGGCAGCAAACAGGGCTGACAGGGTCAGTTTGGTATTCATCATGAGTACTCCATTACATAGAAAGCGCACAGGCGCGGTCAAGGCATCGCAAGCCTGGGCAGGCGATGGCCAACAAACGGCAAAACGCGGATGAGCGAGATCACGCCCCCATGGGTATCAATGATCGACAGGTATCAATGATCGACAGATATCAGTGATCGACGGGTATCAATGATTGGTGGGCGTCAATAAGCTGCTCCGGGGCCTCGATCTATTCGTCGAACCACTCGGAGAGGTAGAAAGGCTTGAAGTAGAAGGCCAGAAAGAAGCCTCTGGCTTTGCGCATCATGATGGTTTGTCGCGTCCTGTGACAAAGATAAAAGCCACCTTAGCACGCCCCAAATTTGCCCTGCAAGAGGGGCTTGCAGGGCCATCGCAAAATTCTGACCATGGCCAACAGAACCAGGATCCTCTAGGCTCTGAGCACCTTGTCATCGACCTGAAAACGACCTCAATTCCATGAATTACCTGGCGCACCTTCACCTGGCGGCCCACACCCGAAGCTCCCTCACCGGCAACCTGCTGGGAGACTTCGTCAAGGGGCCGCTGCCCACGGGTCTCGAGCCCCCCTTCGATGAGGGGATCTGGCTGCACCGCAAGATAGATGCCTTCACTGATGCCCACCCCGAGCACAGGGCGGCGGTCGCCAGCTTCGAGGCCCCCTGGCGCCGCTTTGGCGGCATCCTGGTGGACATGCTCTACGATCACTGGCTGAGTCGCCACTGGCAGCAATTCAGCCCGCAACCCCTGCCCCGCTTCCTGCAACAGAGCTATGGTCAACTGCTGGCGGATCATCACCGTCTGCCGGAGGGCCTGCCGGTGCCCCTCAGGCGGATGGCCGAGCAGGACTGGATCGCCTCATACCGGCACCGGGAGGGGCTGAGTCAGGCCCTCAACGGCATCGGCCGCCGCCTGCGTCGCCCCCTGTTGCTGGGAGAGGCACTCCATACCCTGGATGAGGGCCGCTGGCACGAGTATGAACGGGGGTTTCTGCGCTTCTATCCCGCGTTGATCTGCTTCAGTGAGCGGCAGCTCGCCCACTACCGCGCCACCAGGGATCCTCACGGCCCCCTAGGTTAGATGCCCTGATCCTGTTTCAGACAAGGCTGGCGGGGCAAGGGAGGAAACGAAAGCTGGATCAGATTGGGTCTTTTATGGCACCCAAAAAGGGAGGAGACTGGCGATGCCGCTCAGCCCGGGCTCAGGCTGAACGGGCGCGGCTGGGCTAGACTCAGCCCCCTCAAGACCCAAGGAGACCTCTTCATGTCATTGCGATTATTCTGTAGCGCCCTGTGCGGCGCCCTCCTGGCCGGTGGTGCCGTTCACGCCACCGAGCCGGTTCATGCAGCCATCTTGTTTGAAAACGTGCGTATCTTCGATGGCAAGGGGAGTGCCCTCAGCGCCCCCTCCTCCGTCCTGGTGGAAAGCAACCTGATCACCAGGATCAGCCAGGGCGGCATCAAGGTGGAGGGTGAAGTGCAACGCATCGACGGCCAGGGCAAGACCCTGATGCCGGGCCTCATCGACGCCCATACCCACCTGATGTTCGCCACCCTGCCGCAGATTGCCGTGCTGACCAACGACGTCACCTTCACCACGGTCGCGGCAACCAGGGCGGCCAACGACATGCTGATGCGCGGCTTCACCAGTGCCCGTGATCTCGGCGGCCCCGTGTTCGGCCTCAAGAAGGGGATCGACATGGGGTTGATCAATGGACCGCGTATCTGGCCGGCCGGCGCCATGATCTCCCAGTCCGGTGGCCACGGCGACTTCCGCCTGCCCAACGAACTGCCGGCACTGGCGGGACAATACTCCTTCGGCGAGCGGGCCAACGCGGCCATGGTCGCCGACAGTCCGGATGCCGTGCGCCAGCGCACCCGCGAGCAACTGGCCCTCGGCGCCTCCCAGATCAAGGTGATGGCCGGTGGCGGTGTGGCCTCCAACTATGATCCCATCGATGTGACCCAGTACACGGTGCCGGAGATCCGTGCCGCGGTGGAGGCCGCCGACAACTGGGGCACCTATGTGACCGTACACGCCTATACCCCGAAAGCGGTGCGCCAGGCCATCGAGGCAGGCGTCAAGTGCATCGACCACGGTCAGATGCTCGACGAGGACACTGCCAGACTGATGGCCGAGAAGGGGGTCTGGTGGAGCCTGCAACCCTTCACCGACGATCGCAAGTCCCCCTTCCCGGAGGGCTCGGCCAACCGTCTGAAACAGCTTGAGATGTACAAGGGCACCGACCACGCCTATGCCATGGCCAAGAAGTACGGCATCAAGACCGCGTTCGGTACCGACGCCCTGTTCAGCGCCCAGGCCGCCGCCAGTCAGGGTACCATGCTGGCCAAGATGGGCACCTGGTATACCCCTGCCGAGGTGCTGAGGATGGCCACCCATGACAACGCCGAGCTGCTGGCCCTCTCCGGCCCGCGCAGCCCCTACCCGGGCAGGCTGGGCGTGGTGGAGGCCGGGGCGCTGGCCGATCTGCTGCTGATCGACGGTGACCCACTCAAGGATCTCTCCCTGGTGGCCGATCCGGCCAAGCACTTCAAGGTGATCATGAAGGACGGCAAGATCTACAAGAACACGCTCTGACCTCCCTGGATGACAAAAAGGCCCCGAAAGGGGCCTTTTTGATGGGGGCTGCACGACTGCCAGCGGCAGAGCGGCTCAGCGATCTTCCTTCTTCTTGCGAATGCTCAGGCCCAGCTCACGACCGCGCAGGCGGGCGTAATAGATGGTGCCGACGAAGGCCAGAGTGGTGAACACCAGCTCCACCACCGCCAGCCACCGTTCCCCTTCATCCGTGGTGATCAGGGTGAGGGCGTGGAGGAAGTAGGGCATCAGCACGAAGTTGCCCCAGGCATGGGTGTAAGGGTTGCCCTGCACTATCCCCTTGAGGGGGAAGAGCAGCGGCACCGTCCAGATCACCGGCAGCAGCCAGGGACTGAGATCCGGATGGGGTGACAGCCACAGATGCCAGAGGATGACCCAGCCCAGCAGACCGAAGAAGCCGACCAGGGTCAGCAGACGGGCGAAGCGGGTGCTCACTGGAGGATCTCCAGCACCTGCTCGGGCGGACGGCCGATGCGGGCCTGACCATTCTTGATGACGATGGGGCGTTCGATAAGCTTCGGATGCTGGTGCATGGCGCGAATGAGGGCATCGCCGCTCATCTCGGCCAGCCCCAGCTCCTTGTAGAGATCTTCCTTGGTACGCATCAGCTGGCGCGGATCGGTGAAGCCGAGCTGGCTCAACAGAGTGCGGATATCGTCTTCGCTCGGCGCCTGTTCCAGATAGAGCACCACCTCCGGGGCTATTCCGTGCTGTTCCAGCAAGGCCAGGGTTTCACGGCTCTTGGAGCAGCGCGGGTTGTGATAGATTTGGGTCTCGCTCATGGTAACTCCCTGATATTGCAAGATGGGACAACAAATGGCGCTATTGTAGGGGAAACGGATGGGCAGGGTAAGCGGGAAGGATATGGAAATGAAACGAATCTGTTGGCTGATTGTGGCGACCCTGCTGGGGGCCTGCAGCCCGGCGCCCGACTTCACCGACGAGACGGGCAAGAGCATCAGCCTGAGCGCCCTGGCGGGCAAGCCGCTGCTGGTCAACTACTTCGCCCCCTGGTGCGCCCCCTGTCTGCGGGAGATGCCCCTGCTCGCGGCGCTGCACCGGGAGGGGCGGATTGGAGTGATCGCCATCAACTATGATCCCGCCTCCCCCGGTGAGCTGGCCGAGCTGGCCCGGCGCCATCAGATAGCCGTCCCCCTGATGGTGCCCCTCGATGAAGCCAGCCTCCCCTTCCCCAGACCCGGCGCGCTGCCCACCAGCTACCTGCTCGATGGCGAGGGCCGGTTGCAGGAGACACTGGTGGGAGAGATAGATGAACACAGGCTCGCCGACCTCAGAGCCTGGGCTGCAGCACAGCCCTGATGGCCCCATGACGAAACGGGGTGCCCCATCGCTGGTGCACCCCGTTTCGTCACAGGAGCGGTGAGCCGGACTAGCCCTTCAGGCTGTCCAGATCCTTCTTCGCCCGCTCCAGCTGGGTGATGCGCGCCTCGATGCGGGCCAGGGTCAGCTTGTCGCTGGTGGTGCCGCGGGCCACGATCAGCTCGTCGATGGCCGCCTGGTAGTCGCCGCGCAGGGAGAGGGTCTCCGCCCGTGCCATGTGCAGATCCGTCATCCGTCCCGCCTTGCGATAGGCGTCCGACAGCAGGTTCCAGGCCAGGCTGTTCTCGTCGTGCTCCCGGGCATAGGGGTCCAGGATGGCGATGGACTTCTGGTAATTACCCCCTTCCAGATAGGCGTTGCCGAGGTTGACCACTACCACCTCGTTGTCCGGCATCCGGGTGCGGAAGCGCTCCAGCCGGGCAATGGCCTGGGCGCTGCGCCCCTTGGCGAGATCGATGTCGGTCAGGGCATCCACCACGAACAGATCTTCCGGATGGCGGGCGGCCAGCCCCTGCATCAGGGTATCGGCCTCGTCGGTGCGCTTGAGCTGCAACAGGGCCAGCGCCTTGCCATAGGTGGCGGCGTCCTTGAGAGGGTAGTCCCCCTTCTGCAGGCGGCTGTCGAAATAGGTGAGCAGCGCCTGGGGGCTCTCGGTGCCATAACGCACCTGGATGCGCACCTTGGCCAGCCAGAAGTCGAGACTGGGGGGCAAGGCTCGGCGGCCATAGCTGCCCGCCCGGGCGCGGGCTTCGCTGATCCGGGTCTCGGGCAGGGGGTGAGTGAGCAGCATCTCGGGCGGCTTGCTGGCGTAGCGATACTCCGCCGCCAGCTTCTGGAAGAAGTTGGCCATGCCCATGGGATCGAAACCGGCGTCATACAGCGTCTTCATGCCGATGCGATCCGCCTCGTATTCGTTGTCACGGGTATAGTTGATGGCCGACTGCATGGAGAGCCCGAGGGTCGTCTGCAGCGCGGCGATACCGGCGGTGGGGTTGATCACCGCGAGCGCGATGGAGCCTACCAAGCCAGCCAGGGTCATGGCCGAGCTGCTCGCCTGCGCCTCCATGTAACGGGCGATGTGGCGCTGGGTCACGTGGGTGATTTCGTGCGCCAGCACCGAGGCCAGCTCGCTCTCGCTGTCGGCGTAGAGGAAGAGGCCGGTGTGCACCTTGACCCGCCCGCCGAGGAAGGCGGCCGCGTTGATGCTGGGATCGTTGATGAGGAAGAAGGTAAAGGGGAAACGTACCCCGTCGGCATTGGTGAGCAATCGCTGACCCAGATCGTCGATGTATTCGTTCAGCACGGGATCATCGATGATGGGCAAGCCCGCCCGGGCGAACCGCATGAAGGCGTTGCCATAGCGCACTTCCTGCTCGATGGGCAGGGCCGCGACCCCGGCGGTGCCGATGTCGGGCAACTGGTTGTTCGCCTGGGCATGGAAGGTGGCACCCATCAGGGAGACCAGCAGGGGAAGTGATGCCATCAAGGGGGAAAAGCGGGCCACTGTGTTTCTATCTCCATCAGAAAGTGCTCGGGGGCAGAATACCCTTGCCCATCAAGGCCTACAAGCGTTGTTTCGCCCTCCCATCGCGGCCATAATGACGGCCATCACGCACCATGGAGCCTCCCCCGATATGGAACCGCACTGGGAACAGCTCGACCTGACCCCCTGGCGCTGCCCGGAGCCGCTGATCCGGCTCAAGCTCTGGTTGCGCGGCGCCCGGGCCGGTCAATCCCTGCTGATCCTGCTCAAGGATCCCGGCTCCCGCCAAGACATTCCGGCCTGGTTGCTGCGGCAGGGCCATCAGGTGCAGCGCCTGCAGGAGTCAGACGCAGCTCTCACCCTGCGGCTCGTCGTCCAAAACCGGCCATCATGATGGTGCCAATGCCCATGATATGGACCAACACCGGATCGACCCTTTCCATCGCCATGACCCGATAAACCAAGGAAGCCTCGATGTTAGATGTATTGAAGCGCTGGTATCAGACCCGTTTTTCCGACCCCGATGCCGTCACCCTGTTCCTGCTGCTGGTGTTCTGCTTCGCGGTGCTCTGGCTGTTTGGCGATCTGCTGGCGCCGCTGCTGGTGGCCGTGGTGATGGCCTACCTGCTGGAGTGGCCGGTCAGCCGGCTGCAACGCACCGGGCTCTCCCGTACCTTCGCCACCAGCCTGGTGCTGCTGCTGTTCATCACGGTGACCACCCTGATGGTGCTGGGCCTCATTCCCACACTGGTGAGCCAGGGGGTCAACCTCGCCAAGGAGGCGCCGTCCATGCTGGCCCATGCCCAGGACGCTGTGCGCACCCTGCCGGAAAAGTACCCGGAGATCATCGACGTCAGCCTGGTCGAGACCATCATCGACAACATCCGCCAGCGTATCCTGGCAGGCGGCGAGCAGTTGGTGAGCGCTTCGCTCAGCTCCCTCATCAACGTGGTGGCCATCCTCATCTACGCCATCCTGGTGCCCCTGATGGTGTTCTTCATGCTCAAGGACAAGCAGGTGTTGATGGGCGGCCTGCGCCGCTTCCTGCCCCGCAACCGCACCCTGGTCAACCGGGTCTGGGTGGAGATGAACGACCAGATCATCAACTACATCCGCGGCAAGGTGATCGAGATCCTCATCGTCGGGGTGGCGACCTATGTGCCCTTCGCCCTGATGGGGCTGCGCTACTCGGTGCTGCTGGCGGTGGCGGTCGGTTTCTCCGTGCTCATCCCCTACATTGGGGCCGTGGCGGTGACCGTGCCCGTCGCCATGGTGGCCCTGTTCCAGTGGGGACTGACCCCGGACTTCGCCTGGCTGATGGTGGCCTATCTGGTCATTCAGGCCCTCGACGGCAACCTGCTGGTACCCCTGCTCTTCTCCGAGGCGGTCAATCTGCACCCGGTGGCCATCATCATCGCCGTGCTGGTGTTCGGCGGGCTCTGGGGCTTCTGGGGCGTCTTCTTCGCGATTCCCCTGGCAACCCTGGTGAAAGCGGTGCTCAACGCCTGGCCCAAACGGGACGATCTTCCCCGCCCCGCCCCCTGATGACGGGAGAAGCCGCCACCTCTTTTCTGTTATTGCCGCGATCTCGTCGACCACAGACTCCGTTCCCGCCTGAATCCAGGCGGGACACCATGACGCTATCGACTTGAATTTCAAATAAAAACAGGCTTCACTGACAAGGTCATCGGCAGTATGCTCTGCCAGCCCCGACTCTGAAGGATCAGTCCATGCCCCCTGTTCGCCCCCTGCACCGCGCCGCCCTTGGCGCGCTCCTGACCCTGCTGTTCGCCACCCCGGCCCGGGCCGAGGTCGATCTCGGCTCCCTCGATATCTTCGTGCAGGACAGCCCCACCAGCCCGGTGCCCAAGGGGCTGGTGCTGGGCGGTGCCGTCATCGGTGGCGATGCCCGCTATCAGGGGCAGGACGACACGGCCCTGGCGGTGCCGGGTGCCGTCTACTTCGGCGATCAGTTCATGTTCCTCGGAGACAGGGCCCGCTACTACTTCCACAAGGATGACAACTTCGCCGCCTACGGTTACGGCAGGGTGCGCTTTGGCAATCTCGACCCGGACGATGCCCCCGAACTCACGGGCATGGAGCAGCGCAAGTGGCAGCTGGAAGGGGGCGTCGGCGCCAGCCTCATCACCCCCTACGCCCTGCTCAGCACCCGCCTCAGCACGGACGTGACCGGGCGCAGCAACGGCCAGGAGCTGCTATTGTGGGCCGACTTCCCCATATTGCGGGACAAGCTGCTCATCATGCCCGGCATGGGGATGATGATCCGCAGCGACAAGATGGCGAACTACTACTTTGGCGGCGTCTCGGGGGGCGAGGCCACGGGGCTGCGCCCGGCGTGGGACACGGGCACCACCCTCTCCCCCATGGTGGCCATCATCACCAGCTACCGTTTCAGCCCCCACTGGATCGGCATGTTTGCCGCCAACTACGAACGCTACGACGACGACATCGCCAACAGCCCCATCGTCCAGCACGATGGGGAACTCTACGCCGGCTTCGGCGTGGGCTATATCTGGTAACCCCATCCGGCAGGACTGAATAACAGAAAAGGAGCCCATGGCTCCTTTTCTTGTGCTATCGGGCAATGCATCACCCTTGCAACCCGGCCAGGAACTCGGCCAGCGTCCGGTTGACGAACTCGGGGTTCTCCAGGGTCGAGATGTGGCCCGCACCCGGTATCTCCCTGAAGGGGCAGTTCAGCACCTCGGCCATCAGATAGCCCTCCAGCACCGGGCGCGCCTTGTCCTCGCAGCCTGTCATCACCAGGCTCGGCATCGCCATCTCTTCGAGCCACTCGATGCGATCCTCCCGAGTCACGAAACTGCGCCCCACCGCCACCAGACTCGCCACCTGGTCCGCTGGCCACTGGGCGAGCCGCACCTTGAAGCCGCTCATCAGGGCGGGATCCGGCTCATGGGCGAAGAAGAGCGGCGCCACCTGCTCGATGACGGGGGCAGGCAAGGTTCCCAGCTGCTCTATCATCGCCAGCATGCCGAGGTAGCGCTCACAGGGGATCTGGGGCTCCCAGCCAACGAAGGTATCCATCAGCACCAGTCCCTTGAGCCGCGCCGGGGCCATGCGCGCGAGCTCCACGCCCCACATGCCGCCGATGGAGAGTCCCACCAGCACGCACTGTTCGATGTCGAGGGCATCGAGCAGTGCCAGGTGATCCCGGGCCAGGGTTGCCAGGGTGCAACCACCGTCAGGGAGCACGTCGGAATCACCGTGGCCCCACAGCTCGGGCACGATGCAGCGATAGCTGCCCTTGAGCGCCTCGACTTGCGGCGCCCACATGGCACTGTCCCACAGATAGCTGTGGCCAAAGAGCAGCACAGGGCCCTGCCCCTCGTCCAGATAGGCCATGCGGCGACCCGCTATCTCCATAAAATGCTTCATGTTATCTCCTGTTGCCAGCGGCTGATGAGGCGGCAGTATCAATCGCCATACATTGCCTCATGTTTTTTCGATTGCCAGCGGCTGATGAGGCGGCAGTATCAATCGCCATACATTGCCTCATGTTTTCTTCTGTCTTGCTGCCAGCGATGGGGCGGCAGTGTAACACGTCGGCCTTGGCAGTGGCGCCTCCCTGGGGCAAGCTGGGGCAACCCACAGAAAGGACTCGAACAGGAGAAGACCATGCAGAAGGAAAAGAGCAAGAAACGCCCGCGCCTGGACAAGAAAACCTATGAGCACAGCCTCGCCCGCCTGCACGAGGAACTGGTCAAGCTGCAGGAATGGGTCAAGCAGGAGGGACTCAAGGTGGTGGTGCTGTTCGAGGGGCGCGACGCCGCCGGTAAGGGGGGTGTCATCAAGGCGATCACCGAGCCGCTCAATCCTCGGGTCTGCCGGGTCACCGCCCTGCCAGCCCCCTCGGACAGGGAACGCACCCAGTGGTACTTCCAGCGCTATGCCGCCCACCTGCCGTCGGCGGGCGAGATGGTACTGTTCGATCGCTCCTGGTACAACCGGGCGGGAGTGGAGCGGGTGATGGGGTTTTGCACCGACGCCGAATACCGCGAGTTTCTGCGTGCCTGCCCCGAGTTCGAGCGGATGCTGACTCGTTCCGGTATCACCCTCATCAAGTACTGGTTCTCGGTCAGCGACGAAGAGCAGGAGAAGCGCTTCAAGGAGCGCATCAACACCCCCATCAAGCGCTGGAAGTTCAGCCCCATGGACCTGCAATCCCGCTCCCGCTGGGTGGAGTATTCGCGCGCCAAGGATGACATGTTCACCTACACGGATACCGAGGACTGCCCCTGGTTCGTGGTCGATGCCGACGACAAGCGCCGCGCCCGCCTCAACTGCATCGCCCACCTGCTCGGCAAGGTGCCCTACGAGGCGATCCATTACGAGCCCATCACCCTGCCCCCCATCAAGACCGAGGGCTATGAGCGCCCGCCCCTGACCAGCCAGACCTTCGTGCCCGACATCACCGCCGATCTCGAAGCCTGAACCTTGCGCCCTGCCGGCTCGATTACCGAAACGACAGGCAATAAAAAGCCGGTCTTTCGACCGGCAAAAAGGCATTGAATACTAAAGAAAACCAACGCAAAAAAATCATCAAGTACGGATATATCTGGCGGTACGGGGGAACGCCTGCTCCTTGGCATCGAACAGGTAGCAAGCCTCCGCCGGAATGCCGACGCTGTACTCCTGACCCGTGGCCACGTCCACGTCCGAGCTGGCCTTGACGGTGAAATCGTGACCATCCACGTCCATGTAGACGAAGGACTCGGCACCCAGGTGCTCGGCTACCTGCACCACGCCGCTCACCTTGCTGTCGGCATGGGCATGATCGAGCGGTACCAGGTGCTCGGGACGAATGCCCAGCTCCACCTTGTCACCGACCGCGCCGCTGCGGGCATCGACCCGGGCACGCACGGTGTCGCCGGAGGTCAGCTTGATCACGCACTCCTGCTCGCCTATCTCCAGCAGCTCGCCCGCCAGGAAGTTCATCTTGGGGGAGCCGATGAAGCCCGCCACGAACTTGTTGTCCGGGTTGTGGTAGAGCTCAAGCGGGGTGCCGAACTGCTCCAGGTTGGTGGTCGCCTCACCCTTGAGCGGGCTCAGCACCACGATGCGGTTGGCCAGGGTCATGGCCTCCACCTGATCGTGGGTCACGTAGATGATGGTGGAGTTGAGCTCCTTGTGCAGCTTGGCGATCTCGATGCGCATCTTGACCCGCAGGGCGGCATCCAGGTTGGACAGGGGTTCATCGAACAGGAACACCTGCGGCTGCTGTACGATGGAACGGCCGATGGCCACCCGCTGGCGCTGACCGCCGGAGAGGGCCTTGGGCTTTCTGTCCAGCAGGGGCTCGAGCCCCAGGATCTCGGCGGCACGCATTACCCGCTTGTGGATGTTCTCCTTGTCCATCTTCTTGAGCTTCAGACCGAAGGCCATGTTCTCGTAGATGTTCATGTGCGGGTAGAGGGCGTAGGACTGGAACACCATGCCCACGTTGCGCTCCACCGGCGGCACGTCGTTCATGTAACGACCGCCGATGGTCAGCTCACCGCTGGTGATGTCTTCCAGCCCTGCGATCATCCGCAGCAGAGTGGATTTGCCGCAACCGGACGGGCCGACGAAGACGATGAACTCCCCTTCCTTGATGGCGAGGTTGATGTTGCGCAGCGTGTCCTTGTGGACCGCCGGATCGTAGTTTTTGCGAACGTTGTTGAGTACTACTTCAGCCATGACGAGCTCCGCTCTTGAATCTTTGCAAATCGTGACGGCCGGGGGAGCCTGCTCCCCCGGCCATTAACCTTAACCTTTCACACCGCCCGCGGTGAGGCCACCCACCAGCCAGCGCTGCGCCATGAGGAAGACGACAGTGATGGGCAGACCGGACAACACGGCGGCTGCGGCGAAGTCACCCCACAGATAGTTCTGCGGATAGAGGTATTGCTGGGCACCGACCGCCAGGGTCAGGTTGTTCACATCCTGCAGCAGGATGGAGGCCACGGGCACCTCGGTGATGGAACCGATGAAGGCCAGAATGAACACCACCGCCAGGATGGGCACCGACAGGGGCAGCAGGATCAACCTGAATGCCTGCCAGGGAGTCGCACCATCGATGGCCGCCGCTTCCTCGAGGGAGGAGTCGATGGTCTCGAAGTAGCCCTTGATGGTCCACACGTGCAACGCGATGCCGCCCATGTAGGCCAGGATCAGGCCGCCGTGGGTGTTCAGACCCAGCCAGGGGATGTAGTCACCAATCTTGTTGAAGAGCGCATAGATGGCCACCAGTGCCAGCACCGCCGGGAACATCTGGAAGATCAGCATCCCCTGCAAGATGGTCTGCTTGCCACGGAACCGCAGGCGGGCAAACGCATAGGCACAGGTGGTGGAGAGCACCACTATCATCAGGGCGGTGATGCCCGCGATCTTGATGGAGTTCCACAGCCAGGTCAGCACCGGGAACGGTGGCGGCGTGATGCTGCCATCGGCGTTGGTGATGGACATGCCGAGCGCCAGCTTCCAGTGATCCAGAGTCGGATTGGAGGGGATGATCTCCCCCACCGAGAAGTTGCCGTTACGGAACGAGATGGCGATAACCATGATCACCGGGAAGATGATCAGTGCGAGGAAGCCCCACATGACCAGGTGGGTTGCCCACACCCGGTATTTCACTGATTTGGGTTGTACGATAGCCATTGAGAAGCCTCCTTACAGCTTGTCCGCTTTGGACAATTTCAGGTTGAGCAGTGCAAGCGCGCCGACGATCAGGAAGATGGCGGTGGCGATGGCACTGGCCAGACCGTAGTCCTGACCACCCGAGCCCTGGAACGCGATCCGGTAGGTGTAGTTCACCAGCAGATCCGTGGTCCCGGCCGGGGTACTGGCCCCTATGATGTCCGGCGCGCCGTTCGTCAACAACTGGATAAGCACGAAGTTGTTGAAGTTGAAGGCAAAGGATGCAATCAACAGGGGCGTCAGCGGCTTCATCAGCAGCGGCACAGTGATCTTGAAGAAGTTCTGTACCGGACCCGCACCGTCCATGGCGGATGCCTCATAGAGATCTTCCGGGATGGCCTTGAGCAGCCCCATGCAGAGGATCATCATGTAGGGATAGCCGAGCCAGGTGTTGACGATGAGGATCATCACCTTGGCCAGGAAGGGGGTGGTGTACCAGTCCGGCTTGATGCCGAACGCCGCTTCCAGGAACAGGTTGATCTCGCCAAAGTTCTGGTTGAACAAGCCCTTGAACACCAGGATGGAGATGAACGCCGGTATCGCATAGGGCAGGATCAGCATGACCCGGTAGAAACCGCGTCCCCTGAGTTGCTCCCACTGCACCAGACACGCCATCACCATGCCGATGGCCAGGGTGAAGGCCACGGAGCAGGCGGAGAAGATCACGGTCCAGACGAAGATCTGCATGAAGGGACCCTGGATACCCGGGTCTGTCATGATGCGTACGAAGTTCTTCCAGCCCACGCTCACCACGAAGCCCGGGGCTATGCCCTTGCCAACGAAATGACCTTCCGCATCGATGTACTGATAGAAGCCGGTATCGCCGTTGGGCAGCATCAGCTCGCCACTCTGGTTGTCACGCAGCAGGTTGCCGTCCTTGATAACGACACCGGACTTGAGCACGGCTCCGTCCACCAGCTGGGTGTAGAGGGGCTTTTGCGCCGCGAACTTGCGCAGGCTGCTCAGGGTCAGGTGAATATTGCCTTCGGGCAGCACCAGATCCAGAGCACTCAGGTGAGTACGATGATCGACGATGGCACGGATGGGTGCCGCCTGGTCGATCGCTTCCCCGTTCAGGGGTTGCAACTGAACAACCTGCGGCTCGTCATGAACCCGGCCCTCACGGACGGCCAGTTCACGTGACTTGTTGTTCAGCAAGGTAAGGGGTTGACTGATAAAGGATTGGTCGTCCTGTTGCAGCAGCAGCTGAAACTGATTGTTCTCACCACCCAGAAGGGTGAAATCGAATTCACCGCCGGTCACCTTATAGATTTTTTTCAGATGGAAATCCCGTGCCTGCTCGAGGGAGAGCAAGTTGGACCCCGAATAGTTGGTGAAGGCGATGCCGATCGTGTAGGCAAGAGGGAAGATGATAAAAACAACCATGCCTGCCACACCGGGGAAAATATAGCGGTGGGCATAGGTCTTCTTGTTCATGAAGACATAGAGACCGACGGAAACGACCACCAGATCGAGCAGGGCAAACACCCACTCGCCGCTGGCATACATCATCACGGCCGCATAACCATTAAGCACTGCGATCAGTGCCGCCATGGTCCACTTCAGCCAGACGTACTTGTCTTTCTTCGGACCGGCATAGGATTCAATAGAAGGTACTACTTCCATGCCAATTAACCTTTATTGCGCCAAAAGAGATTGGAGAGAGTGGGAGGCCGTTGCGGCCTCCCCGGTAGTGCGTGCTTACTGGACGATGCGCTTGGCAGCGGTATCCAGGGCTTCGTCAACGCTCTGACGGCCAGAGGTGACGTTCTTGAGGGCAGTTTCGAAGGAAGACCAGAAACGGCTCATCTCAGGCACGGACGGCATCGGCTCGCCATTCTGGGCGTTCTGCATGGTGGCCTTGATGTTGGGGTCGGTTTCCAGAGTCTTCTGGAAGGACTTCAGCGCCACGGCACCCAGCGGCTTGTCGGCGTTCACCGGTGCCAGACCGGCATCGGTCAGCAGGTAGTTCTCGAGGAACTCGATGGCCAGATCCTTGTTCGGGCTGGCGGCGTTGATGGTGGCACCCAGTACGCCGACGAAGGCCTTGGCCGGATTACCCTTCAGGGTCGGCAGCGGCGCTACGCCGTACTTGATGCCGCTCTTGTCCAGGTTGCTCCAGGCCCAGGGGCCGTTGATCATCATGGCCACTTCGCCCTTGTTGAACTTGGCATCCATGACACCGTAGTCGATGCCCTTCTCCAGGTGACCGGACTTGATCATCTCGGAGATGTAGCCGACGCCCGCCTTGGCACCCGCGTTGGCAACGCCGGTGTCTTTCACGTCATAACCGGTGGCGGTCTTCTTGAAGGCATAGCCACCGTTGGCAGCCACCAGGGGGTAGCTGAAGTAGGGGGTGTCATAGGCCCACATGATGGCGCGCTTGCCATTTTTCTTCATCTCTTCGTCGATCTTGGCGATCTCTTCGAAGGTCTTCGGCGGATTGGGCAACAGATCCTTGTTGTAAATCAGGCTGACGGCTTCCACCGCGACCGGGTAGCCATAGGTCTTGCCATCGACAGCCATGGCGTCCCAGGCGAACTGCTCGAACTTGGCCTTGGTGGCGGCGTTCGGCGTCACGGGCACCAGCAGACCGGCCTTGACCCACTCACCGTAACGGTCGTGAGCCCAGAAGAAGATGTCCGGGCCGTTGCCAGTGGCGGCGGCTTGCTGGAACTTCACTTCTACCTGATCCGGGTGAGCGACGGTCACCTTGATGCCGGTCTCGGCTTCGAACTTCTTGCCTACTTCGGCCAGGCCGTTGTAGCCCTTGTCACCGTTGATCCAGATGGTCAGCTGACCTTCGTCAATCGCAGCAGTGGCTGAACAAGCCACACCCAGGGTAGCCAGACCGATCAGGGATGACAGCAATTTCTTTTTCATGAGCCTTTCCTTGTATTAGTTCCGCGCTGTAAGAGCATTGTGTGCGAGATGAATATTATCCCAAGCCTGCAACGCCTCACATGACACGCCTCGCATTTTTGAAATGCAATTACGTATTTTCTTCCAGAAAGTTATGAAAACATTTTCTTATTTCAGCGACTTATCGGGATTTATCGCCATATTTTTGGCCTTGCACAGAAAACCAATTACCAAAAAGAAATAAATTTACACCAATGAAAGGGGTTTCACCTCAATGAAAACCCTTTCATCTCCATTATTTTGTTTAATGTGTTAACAAAAGTACCAAGCCGGATTCCAAGTTCATCTCCCCCTTAAATAAAAAGGCATCGGAGCGGACTCCGATGCCTTTTTGCCAGAAATGGCGAGTAGATCACATTATGACTGGCGCAGCAGCTGATCCTTGAGGTTGGGCGGCACACCACGGATGGTCAGCGTGTCGGTCTGGGGATCGTAAAACACTCGACTGTTCAACAGCTTCTGCTCGAAGCTCAAGGTCAGGCCGCCACCGGAACCGACGAACTTGGTCAGGCCACGCAGGGTGGATCTGTCCGCCGGGAAGCGTTCCTCCAGCTCGTATTCCTGACCGATGAAGCTGTAAAAATCGAGGTCGCCACCTCCCGCATCTTTTGCGGAGAGCTCCGCCGACAGCTCCTTGATCTCGATCTCTTCACCGGCGCTGGCCTGTTCGGTGCAATATTTGAAGACCTGTTTCTTGTAATCATTGCGCTCGGCGGGTTCGAGCTGACGGCTGTCGCAGTAATCGTCCACCGCCTGCAGCAAGCCTTTATTTTGTACCTTGGCATCCATGCCCTCACGGGCACCCAGCAAGTCCATGAAAAAGTCCCCCAGCTTGCGGCCGACCCGCCCCTTGCTGAAGGTGATATAACGGCGAGAGTCCGGCTGGGTTTTCCACTCAGTCAGATCGATGCGGGCCACCAGGTTGAGTTTGCCGATATCCAGATAATGAATGTGGCGCAGGTCCAGCGCCTCACTGACGGTGACGCTCTCCTTGCCCTCCAGCAGGGCGATCATCAGGTAATCGACCCCGACATAGTTGTATTTGGCAATCAGCAACACGCCCTGCTCGTCCAAGGCGTGCTCCACCAGCTGCTTGACCAGCATCTGGGTCAGGGTAATAGAAAAGGGGACGAATTCGGTCTGCTCGCCAAGCAGCTGTTCGAGGGCGATGCGAAAGGCCGGTGACGGCTGTCTGGGAGCCTCTTCACCTTCTGCCAGCTCGGCGACGTCGGCTTCCGGGTCGGCAAAGAAGCCGAAGCCCTTGCCACCCTTGCCGTTGTAGATGCGATGCAGTTCTGCCATCAGCCCTTGCACCGCCTCGTCGGCAGGCAGAGTCTGACTGCGGGTATCGGCGTGCGGCTGACCGTCATTGCCGGCGCGCAGGGAGTGAAGAATGATCTTGTCGATATCGAGACTCATGTCACAAAGCCATAGTGTTAGCCGAAAGGGTGAAGTATTATAAGGCGCTTTGAACCGAGATGAACCCAAGATTATGCCCATCGTATCAAAGTACAATAACGAGCAGTTTGACGCCCTGATGAACGACCTGATCACCGCCCTGGAGAAACACAAGGCGCCGGTGGATCTCAGTCTCATGGTGCTTGGCAACCTGACCACCAACATCATCAACGGTATGGCCCCGGCCCAGCGTCAGGCGATCACCGAGAAGTACATCCAGGCGCTCACCGCCTCGGTGGATCATCGCCACGATGCTCACTGAGTTTCTTCGCATTCTTTGATGTTTTTCAAGCAGATGGATCATTATGGTCGAAACCGGCAACCCCTATCGTGATAACGTTTCTCGCCTGATCACCTGGGGGCATTGGTTCTCCTTCTTCAACATCATTCTGGCCATGCTGATCGCGACCCGCTATCTGGGTTCCATCAGCTGGCCATCGACCACGCTCGGGGTCACCTATCTCATCATCAGCTGGATAGGTCACTTCTCGTTCCTGAGCTTCGTCACCTATCTGCTGACCGTCTTCCCCTTGAGCTTCGTGCTGCCCAGGGAGAAGCCGCTGCGCTTCATCTCGGCCATCATCGCCACCCTGGCGCAGGTGCTGCTGCTCATCGATACCCAGGTGTTCCAGCTGTTCAAGTTCCACTTGAATGGCCAGGTGTGGCAACTGCTGCTGGATCAGGCCCAGACCGAAGAGGGCTCTATCTGGAGCATCATCTTCGTCGCCGTGCCCACCATCTTCCTGCTGCAACTATTGCTGTCGGCCTATGTGTGGCGCAAGATCAACAAGCGCAAACGCCGCCAGTACGGCAATCAGGTGGGGCTGGCCCTGCTGGTCTGCTTCATGCTGACTCACCTGGTCAACAGCTGGGCCGATGCAACCCTGTATCAGCCCATCACCATGCAGCGCGCCAACTTCCCGCTCTCCTACCCCATGACAGCCAGAAGCTTCCTGGCCAAGCATGGCTGGCTCGATCTCGAGCAGTATGAGAAGAAGGCCGAGAACCAGGGTAGCGCCGAGCATCGCCTGCTCTACCCCCTGCGCCCCCTCAGCGTGAGTGCCCCGGCCGAGCACAAGAACCTGCTGGTGGTGGTGGTCGACTCCCTGCGGGCCGACATGCTCAACAACATCAACATGCCCAATCTGCAGCGCTATGCGGATCAACACCTCAACTTTGCCAACCACATGAGTGGCGGCAACGATGACGCCATGGGGATGTTCAGCCTCTTCTACGGGCTGCCGGGCCACTACTATGGCGATATCCGTGCCGACAAGCGCCCGCCGGTGCTGTTCGACGAGATGCTGCGCCAGGACTACCAGTTTGGCTTGTTCGGTGCGCTGGAAGATGCCCAGCAATATCAGCAGAGCCTGCTCGCCGGCCTGCGCAAGCAGGTGTTTGTCTCCCGCCAGACCGACGATACACGCCTCATTGGCGACTGGCAGCAGTGGCTTGGCACACGCACCACGGACAGACCCTGGTTCTCTCTGGTCTATCTCTCGAGCCCGGGGGATTATCAGGTGCCCGCCAGCCTCAAGGGCCCCTTCCAGCCCGAGCTGACCCGGTTCAACCCGGCCACCGCCTATAGACCCGAGAACCTGCAAAAGCTGGAGAATCGCTACAAGAACTCGGTGTTCTACACCGACCAACTGCTGGAGCAGATGCTCTCCCAGCTGCAGCAGCAGGGGCTCGGCGAGCAGACCATAGTCGTCATCACCTCCAATCACGGCCAGGAGTTCAACGAAACCCAGAGCAACAGCTGGGGCTATGGCAGCAACTACTCCCCCTATCAGGTGCAGGTTCCCCTGGTACTCGCCTGGCCTGGGATCGATAGCCAGCCACAGGAGCAGGCAAGCAGCCACTTGGATCTGGTGCCGACCCTGATGAAGGGCATGCTGGGGGTACGCAACCCCCCTCGGGACTACAGCACGGGGCGCAGCCTGTTCGACACCAGCCCGCGCAACTGGCTGCTGGCCGGCGATCAGAATGACTTTGCCATCTATCAGGACAACACCATCACCCAGTTCAACAAGCAGGGTGACTTCGAACTGCTGGATCGCGCCACCTATCGCCCCATCAAGCACGGCACCCCGGACATGGGGGCCATGATCCAGGTGATGAACGAGCTCAACCGCTTCTATCGCACCCCATAGGTGCTCGCACGCCTCCAGCCAGCCCGCCTTCTCGGCGGGCTTTTTATTGTCTCAAGATCCAGGCGGGACACTCCACTTCCCCTCCCCCGGTCAGCGCCCTTCACAAACGTATGCCCTGCAACTACTGATTCATCTCTCAAAAAACTCAGTCCGATCAAGATTATAAAACCAAAATGATAATGATTATCAATTATTGAAGCGAAGGGATTCATCTGCAATAATCCGCGCCCTTCAGTCTTAAATAAAAATCATTATCAACAATGAAAACACTGCTTCACTACTGGCCCATGCTGCTGTCCGGTACAGCCCTGGCCGCCAGCGATCCCGCCGGGACAGATCCCGAACCCAGGGCCCACGAGACCATAGTGGTCAAGGGACAACGCATCGAGCAGAAGCTGTCCGATGTATCAGGCTCCATCACCGTCATCACACAAGACGATCTGGATCGCCAGGTCGCCACCGAGCTCACCGACGTGTTCAAGAACGAACCCGGGGTCTCGGTGACCGGCTCCGCCGGTCGGCCGCAGAACATCATCATCCGCGGCATGGGCGGCAACCGGGTGCTCATCATCAAGGATGGGGTGCGGGTCAGCGACGGCTTCGGCGCCGACGACCTCAACGACAAGGTGGGCCGTTTCAGCTTCGATCTCGATGACGTCAAGCAGATAGAGGTCGCCAAGGGTGCCGGCTCCTCCCTCCATGGCTCCGACGCCATCGGCGGCACCATAGTCATCTCCACCAAGCAGCCGGAGGACTACCTGCAGGGGCAGGATGCCTATCTCGGCAGCAAGGTGCTGCAGGACGGCAGCAGCAACAAGCAGAAGCTGAGCGCCACCGGCGCCGCCCGGGTACTGGATAGCGAGCACCTGCTGCGGGTTTCCGGCTGGCAGGGGCACGAGACCGCCAACTATGACGAGAGCCGCATCCCGGCGGATCTGGACGGCCTCAGCGCCTCCACCAGCTCCCGCTTCCCGTTAAACGATCACCACCTGCTGCGCCTGGAGCTCGACTACTTCGAGGACAACGCGGAGCGGGATCAGGGGCCGCGCGAAGTGCCCCAGCCCGACGGCAAGTGGCAGGTGCGTCAATACCACGAGCAGGGCAGCCAGCGCACCCAGGGGGGCAAGCTTGGCTGGGAGGCGAGCGATCTCGGCAGTCTGCTGGCGGATCAGTTCACCTGGAGCCTCTATGGCAACCACTCCAAGAACAGCGCCAACAAGCGCAGCCTGCTGCAAAACGACCTGCTGAGCGGCTATCCCCGCTACCGCAGCGAGCGGGAGCTCTCCACCTTCACCGAAGAGAGGGTCGGCAGCGAGCTGGACGTGCGCCGGGATCTCGTCACCGGCGACATCGCCCACAAGCTGAGCTACGGCGTCGAGCTGGAGCGTACCCGCCACGAGCGGCCGGTGGAGAAGCTGAGCCTGGAGGCGGGAGTGCCCCAGCCCAGCCAGTCCGAGCCCTTCAGCAGTGCCCGCACCGACCGGGCCGGCGTCTGGCTCGGCGATGTGGCGACCCTGGGCCGGTGGCAGTTCACCCCCACCCTGCGCATGGATCACCAGTGGCTGCGCCCGCAAGATGGCAACCAGGGCGAGAACCACAGCTGGCATCTCTCCCCGAGTCTTGCCACCAGCTACCGCGTCAACGAGCAGTGGCGCAGCTGGCTCAGCTATGCCAACGGCTTTCGGGCCCCCTCCTACGACAAGGTCTACGGCAACATTCCCCACTACTTCGCCCTGCCGCCATTCCAGATCATCGCCAACACGGATCTGAAGGAGGAGACCAGCCACAGCTTTGAGTGGGGGCTCAGCGGCGAGGGGGACAACTGGAGCATCAAGCCGGCCCTCTTCTACAACCGCTACAACAACTTCATCGACTGGCGCGAGGTGGGGCTGCGCCTGAGTGACGGCGTCATCCTGCGCCAGTACCGCAACGTGGCCAAGGCCGAGACCTGGGGCGCGGAAATCGCCGCCAGCTACTGGCTGACCCAGGAGTGGGAGCTGGCCACCAAGCTCGGCTGGGTCGACGGGGAAGACAGCCAGGGCGAGGCGCTGCGCACTCTGACCCCGCTGGAGGGCAACACTCGCCTGAGCTACCAGACCCATGATTGGAGCCTGGGGGTGCAGGCGGACTACGCCGCGGCCATGGACAGAGTGCCCACCTGCGGCAACAGCCTGACCAAGAGCCAGGATGCCTGCCTCACCAGCGCGGGCTGGTTCAGTCTCGCCATGACGGCGGACTGGCTGATCACCGATGCCCTCAAGGTCAACCTCAAGCTCGATAACCTGTTCGACACCCGTTACACCCGCTATCAGGACGTGGCCGGGCTGGAAGCCGGTACCGACGCCTCCCTCTTCACCCAGAGCGGGCGCACCTTGAGTGCCAGCCTGCGCTACACCTTCGTGGGGATCTGATGCACAGCCTGTTTGTACTGGCCAGCCTGCTGGCCACCCCGGCCCCTGCCGCCCCGCTTCCTGGGGCAACCCAGGAGGCAGCGCCCCTTATCTCCGAGCGTCCACAACTGATGAAGGGGGAGATAGCCCGCCTCGATCCCTATGGCGGCTGGCGTGACGACAGCCGCCGCTCCCCCGAGCTGCTGGCGCTGCTGCGCGAGCAGAATCGCTGGACCGACGAGCAACTCGCCGCCCAACAACCCCTCGAAACAACGCTGCAAGGCGAGTGGCAGGCCAGGGAGCGGGGCGAGCCCCTGCCAGAGGAGTGGCTGACTCAGGCGGGCAGTCAGTGGCGCATGGAGTCGGACGGCAGCCTGTGGCAGCGCAGCGACGCCCGCTCTACCTCCCGCCAGCGGCTGGCCCCCCGTCAGCCCGCCGAGGGTTACTACGAGATCGCCGCCTGGGCCCTGCACCCGGATGGCCGCCTGCTTGCCCTGGCCGAAGACAGCCGTGGGGACAGGGACTACCGCATCACAGTGCTGGATCTGGAGAGTGGCGAGACGGTTGCGACCCTGCCCCACCGGGCCAGCGATCTGCTCTGGAGCCTGGATGGCAAGACCCTCTACACCATCGCCAACGAGCGCCATACCCTTCGTCCCTGGCAGCTGTGGGCCTGGCAGGCCGGCAAGGAGGCGCTGGTGCACCAGGAGGCCGATCCCGCCTGGCTGCTCAGCCTCTATCGCACCACGGACAACCGCCACCTGGTGCTGCAGAGCAACAACCACGACGGCTCGGAGCAATACCTGCTGGATGAGGGCGGCCCGAGCCTGCTCAGGGCCCGTGAACATGGGCTCGAATACTATCTGGATACCCAGGGGGACAGGGTGCTTGTCAAGAGCAACCGGGACGGGGCCATGGGACTTTATCAGGCGCCCAGCCTGACGAGCCTGGCGGCTGGTTCCTGGCAGCCCCTCTGGTCCGGCGAGGGCCGGGAGCTCGAGAAGTGGCGCCTGTTTGCCCGCCACACAGTGCTGCAATACCGCAAGGCAGGGGACGACTGGCTCGATGTGCTGGATGCAGAGGGCAAGCTGACCCACAGCCTCCCGCTCACCGACGGGGCGGGCACGGCCTGGATCCAGGGGGCCCATGATCCCGCCAGCCAGCAGATCCTGATCCGCCGCCAGGGCATGGCCGAGGCGCCGCACCAGCGCTGGCTGGATCTCGCCTCCGGTCAATGGCAAGCCGCTGACAAACCGGTCGCGAACCCCCTCTATCAGAGCGAACGGCGCTGGGTGGTGGGCAAGGATGGCGTCCGGGTGCCGGTCTCCCTGGTATGGCGCAAAGAGATCACTGCGCCCAAGGCGCTGCTGCTCTACGGCTATGGCGCCTATGGCACCCCCATGCGTCCCTACTATCAGCCGCAGGTGCTGAGCCTGCTGGATCGCGGCTTCGTCTACGCCATCGCCCATGTGCGCGGCGGGGGCCTGCTGGGGGAGGCGTGGTACAAGGAGGGTCGCGGCCGGCAGAAGCAACACAGCGTGGACGATTTCCTGGCGGTGGCAGAGAGCCTGGCCCGGGATCCCGCCATCGATCCCGACCGGCTGTTCGCCATGGGGGGCAGCGCCGGCGGCCTGCTGGTGGCGGCGGCCCTCAATCAGGCACCGACCCGCTTCGCCGGGGCCGTGCTGCAGGTCCCCTTCGTCGACCTGCTCGGCACCATGCAGGATCCCGAGCTGCCCCTCACCCGCCAGGAGTACGGGGAGTGGGGCAATCCGGCCATCCCGGCCGACTATGCGGCCATGCGCCGCCTGAGCCCCTACGACAACCTTCACTCGGCCCCCTACCCGCCCCTCTATGTGACGACCGGGCTGCACGACAGCCAGGTACCCTACTGGGAGCCGCTCAAGTGGCTGGCCCGCCTGCGGGCCCACAGCACAGGTGCCGGTCCCTATCTGCTGCACACCGAACTCGACGGCGGCCATCTCGCCAGTGCGGGCACCGCGCAGCAGAAGGCTGCCCGTGAATATGCCTTCCTGCTCTCTCTGGCTGGGGTCCGTCACTGATGTCCGCATTCACCTTTTCTGTTTTGGAGTCACCCATGAAACCCTCCTCCCTGGCCCTCTGGCTGGCGGCAACCCTGCTCCCCCAGCCCCTGCTGGCGGCCGAGCTGCAGTTTGTCGATGAGCCCCCCCTGACCACCACGCCCCAGGCCTGGCTGGAGCAGCGCCTCGGCGTGACGCTTGCTCCCGACTACGACAGGGCCAGCCTGCTCGGCCATCACCATAGCTTCCGCATGCTGGTCAACGGCCTGCCGGTGGCCACCACCCAGGCCGCCGTCAGCATAGACGGCGCCGGCAGACCCTGGCGCCTCTATCACAATCTGCGCCCCTTGCAGAGCGCCGCGCCCGGCTGCGATGCCAGCACCAGCCTGGATCCCCTGCTGGACCAGCTGCGCGCCGACGGCAGCCGGATAGACCCGCTGGGACAGGTCGAAGCCTGGTACTGGCGCGACGGCGACACCCTGGTGCCGGCCCTGCGCCAGCGGGTGATCGAGCACAAGGAGGGCAATGCCAAGGCCACCCGGGTCCAGCGGTTTGCCAGTTGCGAGGGGGATCGCGAGCTCGGCCGCTGGGGCGATCAGGCGAGCACCCAGGCGCTGCGTACCCCGGATGCGGGGGATCAGCGCGTCCTGACGCGGGTGTTCGATCCCGATCCTCGCACCCAGTTGCAAGACGCCAGCCTGGTCTGGCACGAGGCCCTGGTGCTGGCGGATGGCGCCTATCAGGACAAGGTCTCCCTGCCGGTCAGCCTGCAGGGCTCGGACTATGTGCTGAGTGGCCCCCATGCCAGGGTGGTGGATGCCATCGAGCCCACCACAGCCACCTACCAGGCGGACAACCAGCAGGCCTTTCGCCTGACCCGGGACGACCCGGGCTTTGCCGACATCAACGCCTACTACCACCTGGATCTCGCCCAGCGCCACCTTAAGGCCCTCGGCTTCACCGACCTCATCCCCGGCGCCCTCGACGTCGACACGGATGCAGGCTACCAGGACAACTCCCTCTACGATCCGTTCGAGCGCAGGCTGGAGCTGGGCCGCAGCGGCGTCCCCGATGCCGAGGATCCCATGGTGATCTGGCACGAGTTCGGCCACGGGGTGCAGCACCACATAGTGCCGGATCTCGGGGAAGAGGGGGACTGGGGCGCCATCGGCGAGGGCTTCGGCGACTTCCTGGCCGCCAGCCATCGCCAGCGCAGCGAGGCGGGCCGCCAGTTCGAGCCCGCCATGGTGTTCAACTGGGATGCCCGCTTCACCGACCGCACCCCGCGCCAGCTGGACGATGCTCGGGCCCGCTACCACCCGGACTACAACTACCCGGCCCACCGCACCATCAACGGCAGCAACGGGGATCAGCTGTGGGGCACCCCGCTGTTCCAGGCCCTGCTGGCGTCTGTGGCCGAGCACGGGGAAGGGGCGCGGGACGAGTTCGATCGCCTCGTCATCGAGTCTCACTTCGACCTGGGGCCCGCCATCCGCATGCCGCAGCTGGCCCGCATTACCGTGGACACGGCGGCGCGCCTCTATCCGGCGCGCTCCTATGCCCGCCATCTGGAGCAGGCGTTTCGCCAGCACGGCCTGCTGCAGGCCCCCGTCAACGTCGCTCTGGCCGAGGGCAGCGCTCTTGCGCTGGGGCAGCGTCAGTCGGTGCAGCTGGACCTCAGCAACGCCGGCAGCACCCCGGTGACCCTCAACGCCCTGACCCTGTCCCTGCCCGCCGGCTTGCAGGCCGATCCCCTGGCCTGGTCAGCAACCACCCTGGCGGCCGGTGCCAGCCT
>NZ_CDBZ01000018.1 GCF_000819985.1 Aeromonas media
ACCGCCGGGGGGGCTGTCATTTTGGCGAATTCGCCCGCCAATGGCCGGACTGGCTCTATGGCTCAGACACCCCGGATAAGGCGCAGCGGGCGCGGCTGCGCCTTGCCTACCTCAGCTGGGGGCGCCGCTGCGTCAGCGCGCCGCACTGGATGGCGCGCCCTGTGTTGTGGCGCCGCACACGCAGCGGAGGGGCCAGATGATCCTCGCCTGGCCCTGGTTTGCCCTCGCCCTGGCGCTGCCGCTGCTGGTGCGCTTCGGCCTGCCCCCGGTCTCTCGCACCGGCCGCGCCAGGCTGGCCCATGCGTGCTTCCCCCTGCTGCTGCCCCAGACTGGTCAGTCCCAGTGGCGCATGGCCCTGTGCTGGTGTGTCCTGGTGCTGGCCCTGTGCCGCCCTCAGTGGCAGGAAGCCCCCCTCATTCACTACCAGGCCAGCCGGGATCTCATCCTGGCGGTGGATCTCTCCGACAGCATGCGCACCCAGGACATGCTGGACGAGGGGGAGCAGCGCGATCGCCTCTCTGCGGTGCGCCAGCAGATAGCGCAGCTCATCGGCGAGCGCCCCGGCGATCGCATCGCCCTCATCGTCTTTGCGGATCACGCCTACCTGCTCTCCCCCCTGACCCAGGAGACCCGGGCCCTGCTGGCACTGACCCGCGAGCTCGATTTCGATCTGGTGGGTCGCACCACGGCGCTCGGCGAGGCCATACTGCTGGCCCGCCAGCACGCCGACCCCGCCCGCCCCACCGCCCTGCTGCTGGTGACGGACGGGCGCAACACCGCGGGCAACGCAGACCCCCTGACCGAGGCCAGGCGGGCAGCCGCCGCAGGCATCCGCCTCTACACCCTGGGGGTGGGGGCCGATCCCGATACCTTCGCCTCCCCCCTGGGAGGGGCCGATCCCAGCGCGGAGCTGGATGAACCCTTGTTGCAGCAACTGGCCGAACTTGGCCATGGCCGCTATTTTCGCGCCCGCAGCCAGGCCGATCTTTCGGCCATCAATCAGGCCATAGACACCCTGGAGCCGGCCGCCCGCCCGCAGACCCTCTATCGTCCCCACCATGAGCTCTATCCCTGGCCCCTGGCGCTCGCCTGGCTGCTGCTGGTGTGGCCGGCCCGACTGCGCTGGCCGGGGCGGCGAACGGACAGGGACGTTCCGGAGCCGCCCCATGAATAAGTGGCTTGAAGGAGCGTCATCATGGAGTTGATGCTGTTGCGCCCGTTCTGGCTGCTGGCCCTGCTACCCTGGCTGTGGCAGGGGTGGCGCCGTCGTCGGCAGCGCCCCCTGCTGGCCCCCGCCATGCAGGCCTATCTGTTGCCGGCCCGGGGCCGGGCCATTCCCTGGCTCTGGCTGGCCACCCTGCCGGTGATCCTGGCTCTCGCGGGCCCCGCCCTGCGCCAGCAGAGCCAGACCGTCAGCAGCCCAGCCCTCGACATTTGGTTGCTGGATCTCTCAAGCTCCATGCAGGCCAAGGATCTGCCCCCGGATAGGGCGACCCGGGTGCGCCTGTTGCTTCAGGACATGCTGGCCGAGGCGGCGGCCCGGCAGGCGCCCCATCCCCTCGGACTCATCCTGTTTGCCGGGGACGCCTACCTCGCCATGCCCCCTACCCGGGATCATCAGGCCATCTCGCTGCTGCTGCCGGACTTGCGCCCGGCCATCATGCCGCTTCAGGGCAGCGCGCCGGAGCGGGCCGTGGCGCTGGCCCTGGCGCAGATTCCCCCGGGCCAGCAGGCGCGCCTGCTGCT
>NZ_CDBZ01000019.1 GCF_000819985.1 Aeromonas media
CCGTCCCGGTGAACGGTTACTCTTGATCCTCGTATTGTGAGATGTGCTCAGTCGCGAGGCTTCATCTGTGGGCCTAATTTTTGTTCTTATGTACTGATAAAAAAGGAATTTGTCCTACGTTGCCCCCTAACTTACTTGGAGCAGAAGCATGGTAAGCAAAGACGTACATACCAAAAACATCGAGATAGAGGTTGCAGAAAACGTACAGCTTGTTTCAACAACCGATTTACGCGGGGACATCACATACGCCAATCCAGCCTTTTGTCAGATAGCTGGGTATACCTCCGAAGAAATGATTGGTCAGCACCATAACCTCGTCCGTCATCCTGACATGCCTAAAGCCGCCTTCCGTGACTTATGGTTACACCTCAAAGCAGGGAGAGCATGGAGGGGAATGGTAAAGAATCGTTGCAAAGATGGCAGCTACTACTGGGTTGATGCCTATGTCACTCCAATCTATGAAGATGGCAAAATTTCAGGTTATCAGTCTGTTCGTTGTCGGCCTACGCCAGAACATAAGGCCAGAGCTAGCAAAATGTATCAGGCGTTGAAACAACGTGAAAATGGTTCACTGTTTATGGTTAGACGTTGGATAGGTTTTCGTTTTTTACCTCCAATATTATTACTATTAAGTGTGGCTAATTCGATTTGGTTATTACCAAAAGACCAAGTACTTTGGGTTATCATGCCACTGGTCATTGCCATACTTCTTAATCGAAAAATACTATTTTCAACACCTCGTTATTTCAAAAATTTGGAAAATGAGTATGATAGCATTAGTCGTCTTATCTTCTCTGGTGATGAGCCTCATAGTATCGCTGATTTTCATATTCAACTTTGGCAGGCTAGAATTAGAACTGTTTTAGGAAGGGTGGATGATGCAACTTTTTCATTAAAATCGATTGCCAATGAGCTCAGAGAATATGCTTCATCTGCTAGTGACGATATATTGTCTCAAGATTCACAAATACAACAAGTTGCTACCGCGATAACACAAATGGCATCCGCAGCGGAGGAGATTAGTCGTAATATTCAAGATAGTAATCAGCAGATAGAAGAAGCTCGTAACCATTGCATATCAACCAATGAACAATTACAAGCTGTGGGAGAAGATATTGCCTCTTTAGCTATGAGAGCTGAGCAGGCATTTGAATCAGCTGTTGCTTTATCGAGTGAGTCAGAGCGTATTGGCTCTATTATGTCTGAGATCCAAGGGATTGCTGACCAAACTAACCTGTTGGCACTCAATGCTGCGATTGAAGCTGCGCGTGCTGGTGAGCAAGGTCGTGGGTTTGCTGTTGTTGCCGATGAGGTTCGCAACCTATCCACGCGGACTCACAAAGCAACCGAACAAATACAGGGGAGCATCAGTCATATTTTACGAACACTGGAGCAGTGGAAGGGTATGATGAATTTGAATGTGGATGAGACGAATGCATGCCTTTCTAGTACACGTGCTGGCTCTGAAAATTTAAATAAAGTTGTTTTCGAAATTGATAAGGTGTCAGATTTTTCTAGTCAGATATCTTCAGCTGCTACACAGCAGCAAGCCGTTGTAGAGGAAATTAGTAGAAATATAAACACAATATCATCTCTATCTCATGAAAATAGTAAAAAGATTGATAATGTAAGCAATAAAAGTGAATGCTTGCTGCATAAAGCGAATCAATTAAAGGAACTAAGTAAAACTTTTGGTTAGGTATATATTGAGAGATGTCTGTAGTTTACAAAGGGGGGGCAAATGGGCAAAACACAGGAAGAACACGCAGCGTCAGCAGACGCTGATGCAGTTAGCATTGCTAATCAACTTGCAACTCAACAGTTGACTTTTATTAGAATGAAAAAATTGCTTTCTCATCTAAGTTGCGAAGACGAACCTGAGATTCAGGATGATGTAGTTGATTGCATATTAACGCTGAAAAGGGTTGTTGAGCGCAATGGCTGTAAACTCAGCCTGTTTATACATATGCCAGATGGTACACATCATGGCGTCAACTTTTAATTAAAGAGCTTCATTGGTAGTAAGCGCCGCTAAATCGAC
>NZ_CDBZ01000020.1 GCF_000819985.1 Aeromonas media
AGATCTCACTAAAAACTGGGGATAACGCCTTAAATGGCGAAGAAACGGTCTAAATAGGCTGATTCAAGGCATTTACGGGAGAAAAAATCGGCTCAAACATGAAGAAATGAAATGACTGAGTCAGCCGAGAAGAATTTCCCCGCTTATTCGCACCTTCCTTAGATATTTACATAGATTGAAATATGGACTTCTCTGAAATAAATGATTATATATTCTGTTTTTTACGCCGACTTCAAGTCGGCGTATTGTTTTTTAGTAAACCTCAGAAATAATTAGCGCCACATTCTTGTTATAAGGAATTTATCCTTTCAGTCATCTTACCCTGAGTTGCCATTTTTATGGTCCCCCGATGTGACTTGGCCTCATAGCTCCCGGAAGGGCCGACGCTTCTCCTGCTCAAGCACTATGGCCTCCAGATTGGCGACCCGCTCCTGCAACTCCCTGATGATGAGATCCTGCTTGCCGAGGCGATCCGTGATGCGGGCGTCCCCCAGCTGATAGCGGGCGCGCTTGCCGAGATAGCCGAACAGCACGCTGATGAAGACGATCAGGACTATGCCTGTCCACATGGTCATAACTGACTCCTTGTCGATGTAGAAACGAGACGATCCGCCCCAAGGATCTCGTTGTCTCACAACGATCCATTGGCGGCAATGCCTGTACGGGCATTGCCTGGGGCTTGCCAGTTCAGCCTCCCTGCCAGAGCGGCCGGCCGACCCAGAGTCCCCACAGGGTGAGGTGCAGCAGCACGATAAACCAGAACACCCGCCGGTAGCTCCCCTTCTGGGTCTTGTGGCGTAGCCAGTGGCGAGCCACCAGGGCGCCGGGCCAGCCGCCGAGCAACTCCAGCAGGTGCAGGCGGGATTCCGGAATGCGCCAGCCGCCGCATATGGCCTGGCGCTTGTCGTGGGCATAGGCGAGCACGGTGAGCAGGCTCATGGTGGTGATCAGGACCAGCGGCCACCAGTTGGCCTCCTGAATGCCAAGCCAGGCGGTCCAGATGAGGGGCAGCAGTGCCAGGGCCATCATGACAGCAGCGCCGGATCCCGGGGCTCGTCCGGGCAGAGGGTGCGAATGACCCTGGCCGGGTTGCCTACCGCCAAGGAGTCTGCCGGTATGTCCCGGGTCACCACGGCGCCGGCACCTATGATCGTGCGCGGCCCTATGGTGACGCCGGGGCAGATGATGGCGCCGCCGCCAATCCAGCAGTCATCGCCGATGCGCACCGGCTTGTTGTAGGCGGTCCAGTTGCGCCGCTCCAGATAATCCATGCTGTGGGTGGCGGTGTAGATCTGCACGTTGGGGGCCAGCAGTACATGGCTGCCGATGTGCACCTCGCCCACGTCCAGTATGGTGATGTTGAAGTTGAAGAAGGTCTTCTCGCCGATGTGGATGTTGCGGCCGAATTCGCAGGTGAAGGGGGTGCTGATCCAGCAGGAGTCCGGGCAGTGGCCGAACAGCTCGGCGCACAGACGCTGACGCGCCTCGTGATCCCCCGCCGGTGTGGCGTTGAGTTGCGCCAGCAGGGCCTGGCCGCGGATCCGGTCGTTCGCTATCTCCTCGCTCTGGCTGTTCAGGGCGCCCCCCGCCAGTACCTTGTCCCAGTCGCTTGCCATGCTCACCTCCTCTCATGTGCCAAGAGGCGCCAGTATACGCCAGCGACGCCGGCGGCGTCAGGCGCGTCCTGGTGGTCGGGTCAGTTGCCTGGCCAGATGAGGGGCAGGATCAGCAGGATGGAGAGGAGGTAGGGCAGCATGACCCTCAGCCCCAGACGGCGGCCGCCGATCACCAGCGCCAGCAGTCCCTTCACCAGGGAGTTGACCAGGCCGGCGAGCAGAATGGCCCGGGCCGCCACTTCCAGGGCCAACTCCTTGTGGGAGAGCTGGGAGAGGGAAAGGGTGATGGCGTCCACGTCCGTGATGCCGGAGACCAGCGCCAGCAGATAGACCCCGGAGTTGCCTACCTTGCTCTGCAGCAGGGTGGCCATGAAGCCGATGAGCGCCAGCAGCAGGCCGAACTTGATGGCGGTGGCGAGATCCAGCGGGTTGCGGGTTTCGGGTTGCACCGGGTTGTCTGTCATCTCTTCACGCTGGCGCCAGAACCAGAAGGCGAAACCGTAGACGGTGGCCGCCAGCAGCAGCAGGGGGGGGGCCAGGCGCATGGCCAGCTCGTTGTGAATGAGCAGCACCAGCACCAGCAGTCGCAACCACATGGTGGCCCCCGCCAGCAGGATGCCGGTGGCCAGCAGCCGCTCCAGCCCGGGCTGCTCCTTGTTGAGGCGGGCAAATTGCAGGGTGAGGGCGGTGGAGGAGGCGAGCCCCGCCAGCATGCTGGTGAGCACCAGACCTGCGCGGGTGCCGAGCAGGCGCACCGCGAAGTGGCCCGAGAACGAGATGCCGGCGATCACCACCACCATCAGCCAGATCTTGAAGGGGTTGAAGGCGTTGAGGGGGCCCATCTCGACGTCGGGCAACACGGGCAGCAGCACCAGAGAGATGAGCAGGAAGCGCAGAGTGGCGTGAAATTCCGTCTCGCTCAAGAACAGCATGCCCTGCTGGATCTTGCCCTTGAGCCCCATCAAGAGCGCCGCCAGCACGGCACAGGCCACCGCCTCGCTCGGGCTCTGCAACACGGACATTAGCCCCAGCAGATAGGTGAGCACCATGGCCACCGAGCTGGTGAGGCCAAACTCCCCCTGCCAGCGCTGGGCCAGCCAGACCGAGAGACCGCAGCCTGCCACCACCGCCAGCAGGCCGAGCAGGGCCAACCAGGCGCCCAGGGTGGGCAGCAGCAGGGCGCAGACCCCGCCGAGCAGACCGATGAGACCATAGGTGCGCATCCCGGCGATGCGCTGGTTGTCTCCCAGCTGGCGCACCTGCCAGCCCCGTTCCAGTCCGATGATGAGCCCGATGGCCAGTGACACCAGGGCGCCATAGACGGGCTCCGCCTCGATCCACATGCTGCTCTCCTCTCATTGTTCTCCATGTCAGGATGGCACAGACCGCCCACGGGCAGGGGGAGCTGGCTCACAGAGCAGGCGCAGGCTTTGGTTGGTGAGGGCGGACCCGTTGGGGGGTTGGGCCGTCCGGCACTCTTTGCTAACCTGCCCGCTTCACCGAAATCGCAGGGAGCCGCCTCGATGCGAGCCATTGTCAGCCTGCTGGCCCTGTCACTGCTGTGTGCGTGCAGCGGCCAGCCAATCGAAGAGGATGCCATGTCAGGGAAAACGCGCCTTCACTACCCCGTCACCCGCCAGGGTGAGCAGGTGGATCACTACTTCGGCCAGGCCGTGGCCGACCCCTATCGCTGGCTGGAGGATGACCGCAGCCCCGAGACCGAGGCCTGGGTCGAGGCCCAGAACGCCGTGACCCGGGACTACCTGGCACAGATCCCGTATCGCGCCGCCATCAAGGAGACGCTCGCCTCTTCCTGGAACTACGCCAAGGAGGGAGCGCCGTTTCGCGAGGGGCGCTACCACTACTTCTTCAAGAACGACGGCCTGCAGAACCAGAACGTGCTGTGGCGCCAGCTGCCGGGCAAGTCGGCCGAGGTGTTCCTCGATCCCAATACCCTCAGCCCCGACGGCACCACGGCGCTGGATCAGCTGAGCTTCTCCCGGGACGGCCGCATCCTGGCCTACTCCCTGTCACTGGCCGGCAGCGACTGGCGCGAGATCCACCTGATGGACGTGGAGAGCAAACAGCCCCTTGAGGCGCCCCTCAAGGACGTGAAGTTCAGCGGCATCAGCTGGCTCGGCAACGAGGGCTTCTTCTACTCGAGCTACGACAAGCCCGATGGCAGCGAGCTGTCGGCAAAGACCGATCAGCACAAGGTCTATTTCCACCGGCTCGGCACGGCGCAGCAGGATGACCGGCTGGTGTTCGGCGCCATCCCGGCCCAGCACCACCGCTACGTGGGGGCGACCGTCACCGAGGATGACCGCTTCCTGCTCATCTCGGCGGCAAACTCCACCTCCGGCAACCGCCTCTATGTGAAGGATCTGAGCCAGGAGAACGCGCCGCTGCTGACGGTGCAGGGAGATCTGGAGGCGGACGTGAGCCTGGTGGACAACAAGGGCAGCACGCTCTACCTGCAGACCAACCGGGACGCCCCCAATGGCCGACTGGTGACGGTGGACGCCGCCAACCCGGGCCCCGAACAGTGGCGCGATCTCATCCCCGAGCGCCAGCAGGTGCTGACGGTGCACAGCGGCAGCGGCTACCTGTTCGCCGAGTACATGGTGGATGCCACCGCCCGGGTCGAGCAGTTCGACTATGAGGGCAAGCGGGTGCGCGAGGTGGCGCTGCCCGGCCTTGGCAGTGTCAGCGGCTTCAACGGCAAGCACGATGATCCCGCCCTCTACTTCGGTTTCGAAAACTACGCCCAGCCGCCCACCCTCTACCGGTTCGAGCCCAAGAGCGGCGCCATCAGCCTCTATCGCGCCTCGGCGGCGCCGTTCAATCCCGCGGATTATGTCTCGGAGCAGCGCTTCTACCAGAGCAAGGACGGCACCCGGGTGCCGCTCATCATCAGCTACCGCAAGGGGCTCAAGCTCGATGGCAGCAACCCGACCATCCTCTACGGCTATGGCGGCTTCGACGTGAGCCTGACCCCGAGCTTCAGCGTGTCGGTGGCCAACTGGCTGGATCTGGGGGGCGTCTATGCGGTGGCGAACCTGCGCGGGGGCGGCGAGTACGGCCAGGCCTGGCACCTGGCGGGCACCAGGATGAACAAGCAGAACGTGTTCGACGACTTCATCGCGGCGGCCGAGTATCTCAAGGCCNNTATCACACCTTCACCGCCGGGGCGGGCTGGGCCTATGACTACGGCACCAGCGCCGACAGCGAGGCGATGTTCGACTACCTGAAGGGCTACTCGCCGCTGCACCAGGTGCGGCCCGGAGTCAGCTACCCCTCGACCCTGGTGACCACGGCGGATCACGACGATCGGGTGGTGCCTGCTCACTCCTTCAAGTTTGCCGCCACCCTGCAGGCCGATGATGCGGGCCCTCATCCCCAGCTCAGCCGCATCGAGACCAATGCGGGGCACGGGGCGGGCACGCCGGTGGCGAAGCTGATCGAGCAGAGCGCGGACATCTATGCCTTCACCTTGTACGAGATGGGCTACCGGCAACTGCCGACCATCCAGTGAGACCAGGGCCCTGCGGGGCCCTTTTCGTTGATGGGGCGGCCGCCGCGACCATCCCTGTCTCGCCATTTGCCCGTTTTGGGATCGGTACAGCCTGCGGCTGGCCCCCGGTGGTATAGTCAGCCACAGGATCTGCATTGAGGAGTTCGTCGTGAAGAAGATCATCTACATCCTGCTGGGGTTGGCGCTGGCCGCCGTGGTGGCCATCTCCGCCCTGGTGTCCCTGATTGACCCCAATCAATTCAAGCCCCAACTGGCGGAGCAGGTGCGCAAGAGCACGGGCCGCGAGCTGGTGATGGAAGGGGATATCGGCTGGCGCTTCTGGCCAAGCCTCGGTCTCTCTCTCGAGAAGGTGCAGCTTCGCAACCCCGCCGGGTTTGCCGAGCCTGACCTGCTCCGCTTCGCGCAGGGTGACGCTTCTGTCGCCCTGCTGCCGCTGCTCTCCCACCGGCTGGAGATCGGCAAGGTGACGCTCAGTGGCGCCCATCTCTTTATCCAGACTCGGGCCGATGGCAGCTCCAACCTGAATGGCCTGGTCAAGGCCTCTGCTGCCGACAAACAACCCTCAGCCAGCGAGAGCCAGCCTGCCGCTGCTGCCGCCAGCGACGAGAAGCCCTGGCAGATCAGCCTGCAAGGGGTGGCATTGGTCGAGGCCAGCGCCCTGGTGCGAGACGATCGCAGCGGCGCCGTCTCCCGTCTCGACCGGCTCGACCTCGATCTGGGACAGCTGACCCCGGGTGAGTGGGTACCGGTGACCCTGGCCGCCAAGGGCGCACGCGGGGAGCTGACCTTTGATCTCAAGGGGCAGACCCAGCTCAAGCTGGCCCGGGAGGCCAAGGCCAGCGAGCTGAAGGATCTCAGCCTCAGCGGCAGCCTGAGCCAGCCATCGCAGCGGCTCGATGCTTTCTCCCTCAAGGCCGATCGGCTGGCGCTGGGGCAGTGGAGCAGCCTGACCCTTAACCTGAGCGGCGCCCAGGGGGCGGCGGACAAGCCGACCCTGGCCGGTGCCCTGGAGGGGACCCTCAAGGCGCGGCTCGATCAGGGGCTGCAACTGGTGGAGGTGTCGGATGCGGTGCTGGCCGCCAAGCTCAGTGGCGATGGCCTGCCACGCCCGCAGATGCAGCTCAAGCTGGCAGGATTTGCCCGTGCGGAGCTGGACAAGCAGAGCGTCACCCTGAGCAACCTGGTGCTGGGGGCGGACGAGGCCCTGCTCAGCGGCAACGGCACAGTGCGGCTGGGGGCCGTGCCCAAAGTGGAGTTCGACCTCAAGGGGGAGAAACTCGATCTCGACGGCTGGCTCGGTCAGCCGGCCAAGGCTGCCGCCGCGCCCGCCGCTCCTGCGAAAGGCGAAGACAAAGGGACTGCCCCCGCAGCCAAGGCGCTCTCCACCATGGAGCCTGATCTCGCCGCCCTCAAGACGGTGGATCTGGCCGGTCGGCTGCAACTGGGCAGCCTGCGGGTGAAGGGGCTGGATCTCAACGCCGTGGATCTGCAGCTCGCCCTGGCCGGTGGCCAGCTCAACCTCAAGCAGTTCAGCGCCGGGGTGGCCGGTGGTCGGGTGACGGCGAGTGGCGTGCTCGATGCCCGCCAGCAACCCGCCCGCTATCAGGTACACAAGCGGATACAGGGGGTGGATATTCGCCCGCTGCTGCAGACCCTGGCCCAGAACGATCGACTGGAAGGCAAGGGGGATCTCGAGGTGCAGGTGCAGGGCACCGGTCTCTCCGAGCAGGCGCTGCGCAGCCAGATGCAGGGCAAGGTGAGCCTCAGGCTGAGCGACGGTGCCCTGCACGGCATCAACCTGGCGGAGATGATCCGTGAGGCGCGGGCCACCCTGACCGGCAAGGGGGCGGATCAGGTGAAGGAGGCGCGCAAGACCGACTTCAGCGCCCTGACCGCCAGCTTCCAGATCGCCAATGGCGTGGCGCGTAGCGACGACATCCAGCTGCTCGCCCCCGCCCTGCGGGTGAAGGGCCAGGGCCAGACCGCCCTGGTGCCCGAGACCCTCGACTTCCTGTTCCTCACCTCAGTGGTGGAGAGCAGCAAGGGCCAGGGGGGCAAGAGCGTGGATGAGCTCAAGGACGTCACCATTCCGGTGCGTATCGGCGGCCACTGGCAGGCACCGAGCTACCGGCTCGACGTGAAGGAACTGCTCAGCAACAACAAGGTGCTGGAGGAGAAGGCCCGCAAGGAGGCCGAGCGCGGCCTCAAGAAATTGCTGGGCGACAAGGCCGACGACGAAGGGGTGAAGGGAGTAGCCGACCAGCTGCTCAAGGGCCTGTTCAAATAGCCCGCCTCCCGCTGATGCCATCCAGAGCCCGCCCCGTGCGGGCTCTTTGTTGTGACGCAGGTCGCCATGGGGTGAGGCCTGATCAGGAACATGGGGTAATATCCGTGGCAGTCATCAAAACCGGGAACCAGGAGGGTTCATGAACAAACGGGTGCTGATCACTGGCGGCGGCAGAGGCATAGGGGCCGCGACGGCCCGTTATCTGGCGGGGCAGGGGTATCACCTCTGCCTCAACTATCGCTATGACAGGGCCAGTGCCGAGGCGCTGGTGGCCGAGATCCGGGCGCAGCATCCGGTCTCCTGCATAGCAGTGCAGGCGGATGTCAGCGTGGAGGCCGAGGTGGTGCGCCTGTTCGAGGAGATGGACGCGCGGCTCGGCCCCATCACCCATCTGGTGAACAACGCAGGCAGGCTGCAGCCCCAGATGAAGGTGCTGGAGATGAGCGCAGAGCGGATCAACAAGACCCTGACCACCAATGTCACCGGCTATTTTCTCTGTTGCCGCGAGGCTGTCCGCCGCATGGCACCGGGCGGCGCCATCGTCAACGTCTCCTCCGCCGCCGCGCGCCTGGGCTCCCCCGGGGAGTATGTGGACTACGCCGCCGCCAAGGGGGCCATAGACGTGCTGACCAGAGGGCTGTCCCTGGAGGTGGCGGCTCAGGGGATCCGGGTCAATGGGGTACGGCCCGGCTTTATCTACACCGAGATGCATGCCGACGGCGGCGAGCCCGGCCGGGTAGACAGGGTCAAGAGCCATATTCCGCTGCAGCGGGGCGGCGAACCTCGTGAGGTGGCCGCCGCCATCGCTTGGCTGCTGTCGGACGAGGCCTCCTACGCCACAGGTACCTTTATCGATGTAGCTGGCGGGCGATAGGCGTCTTGCTGGAGGAAAAAGGGGGAGGCGTCGCTCCCCCTGGATCAGGATTATTCGTATACCCGACATTCCGCACCTGATT
>NZ_CDBZ01000021.1 GCF_000819985.1 Aeromonas media
AAAGTGCGATCCCGCCCTGGCCACTACCGACGAGCCAAAACCATCACACTGATCCTCGATAACTACATCATTCACAAAAGCAAACAGACCGAGCGATGGTTGAAGAAGAACCCCAAGTTCTGCCTGGTGTTCCAGCCAGTTTACAGCCCTTGGGTTAATCACATAGAACGGCTGTGGCACAAGTTACATGAAACCATCACGCGCAATCATCAATGCAGAGGAATGGCCAGCCTGCTGGCCCGAGTGAAACACTTCATGGATACCGTGTCTCCTTTCCCGGGGAATGGCTATGGTACAGCGAAGGTGTAGCACTATTGGGATCAGTTATTTAGATATTGACGAGTACGTCGGGTTTTCTCTTGTTTGAGTTACCTCTTGTGGTAAGATAGTAATTAATTACTATCTTACAAGGAGTGCTCGTGGACACCCATCCAAAGCATCTGCCGGCCGATGAACGTCGTGCCGTAACTGTCGAGTCCGTCGTGGCGCTTGCCGGTTCACAAAACCCAAGCGAGATAACCACTGCGGCTATCGCTAAACACATGAACTTGACCCAGGGTGCGCTGTTTCGGCACTTCCCGAACAAGGAAGCCATTTGGCAGGCGGTCATGGAGTGGGTAGCAGAGCGCCTATTAGCCAGAATCGATCGATCCGCACAAGGAATCGAGTCGCCCTTGGCAGCCATGGAGGCGATGTTCATGAGTCATATCGAATTCGTAGCTGAGCACCCAGGCGTGCCAAGAATGATGTTTGGTGAGCTTCAGCGTGCCGAATCAACACCGGCCAAGCGCATGGTGCAAACCTTGATTCAGCGCTACGGCGAACGTTTGCATCGTCTCATCGAGAAAGGCAAGGCCAGCGGCGAGTTGTCTCCCTCGCTTGACAACGAGGCGGCGGCAACGCTGTTCATTGGCACGATCCAGGGCTTGGTCATGCAATCGCTGTTGGCGGGTGATGTGGGACGTATGCACCGCGATGCGCCGCGCGTCTTTGCAATTTATCGGCGTGGCATAAGGAGTGCGCAATGAAAAAGTTACCCTTGCAAGGCCGCACCCTGGCGCTGCTTGCCGTCATCATTCCTTTGCTGGTGCTTTTTATTTATGTCGGTCTGCGATCAGGGCCGCTCGCCCCGGTCGCTGTGACGGTGGCAAGCGTGGAATCACGGGCTATCACACCGGCGCTGTTCGGCATCGGCACGGTGGAGGCGCGCTACACCTACAAGATCGGGCCGACGTTTGCCGGGCGCGTCAAACGCCTGGAGGTGCATGTAGGCGACCAGGTCAAGGCCGGACAGGTGCTCGGCGAGATGGAGCCGGTCGACCTTGATGATCGGGTGCGCTCACAGGAGTCTGTATTCAAGCGGGCGGAAGCGGCTTTGCGCGAGGCAGAAGCCCGGCAAGCCTACGCGCAGACCCAGGCGCGCCGCTATGAGCAATTGTTTGCGGTGCGCTCGACCAGCGAGGAAATCGTCACCACCAAGCGGCAGGAACTACAGATCGCCGATGCCGCCCTATCCGCCGCTCGGGAAGATATTGCCCGGGCACGCTCCGACCGCGAAGGACTCGTCGCGCAGCGGAGCAATCTGCGCCTGATCGCGCCGGTCGACGGTGTAGTCGCCGTGCGCGATGCCGATCCCGGCACGACCATCGTCGCGGGCCAGGCCGTGGTGGAAGTGATCGACCCCAAGAGTTTGTGGATCAATGTGCGCTTCGACCAGATCAGCGCATCGGGGCTGGCTGGGGGGCTGCCGGCTCATATCGTCCTGCGTTCGCGTGGTGGCCAGACCTTGAAAGGCCGCGTGCTGCGGGTGGAACCCAAGGCCGACGCGGTAACCGAGGAAACGCTTGCCAAGGTGACATTCGATAACAAACCAGAACCTTTGCCACCGGTGGGTGAACTGGCCGAAGTCACGGTTGACTTGCCGGCGCTCCCGGCCGCTCCACTGATCCCCAACGCTGCCGTCCAGCGTGAAGGCGATAAAGTTGGTGTCTGGCAAATCGTGGATGGTGATCTGCATTTCTCCCCGGTCAAGCTCGGCACTTCCGACCTCAATGGTTACGTGCAGGTGCGCGAAGGGCTCAAGAATGGGGACCAGGTTGTGACCTATAGCGAAAAGGCACTGACGGCGCGCAGCCGCATCCATGTGGTCGAGCATATCCCGGGAGTTTCACGATGATCAGCCTGGCCGGCCGCGACATTCTCCATGCCTGGGGGAAATTCGTCTTCACCGGCATCGGTCTGGGTCTGCTGATCGGCGTCACCCTAGTCATGGCTGGGGTGTACCGAGGCATGGTGGACGACGGCAAGGCGTTGCTCGACAACAGTGGCGCTGACCTTTGGGTGGTGCAAAAGGATACTCTGGGTCCTTATGCGGAGTCGTCAAGCCTCAACGATGACGTGTATCGCGCCATTCTCGCCATGCCGGGAGTCTCACAGGCAGCGAACGCGACCTACCTGACCATGCAGGTACGCAAGGGCGAGAGTGATGTACGCACCATGGTGGTCGGCATCGCGCCCGGTGCGTTGGGGGCTACACCCGGATGGCCTCCTTATCTCGTCGCTGGACGCCAGATCACGCGCGGTCACTACGAGGCTGTGGCCGACATCGCCACCGGCTTCAAACTGGGAGATCGTCTTGCCATTCGCCGCAATCATTACACCGTCGTGGGGCTGACACGGCGCATGGTGTCGTCCAGCGGCGACCCGATGGTATTCATTCCGCTCAAAGATGCCCAGGAGGCCCAGTTCCTCAAGGACAACGATGCCATCTGGCAAAGCCGGCGTCGCACCGAAGCCAACCCGGTCTTCAATCGACCCGGTGATCCAGGTTTGCTGGATGCCGTGATTGCTTCACAGAGCAGCAACGCGTTCGTCAATGCCGTGCTGGTCACTCTGAAACCTGGTCATGCGCCGGACGAGGTTGCCGAATCCATCCAGCGCTGGAAGCGTTTGACGGTCTACACCCGGGCACAGATGGAAGACATCCTCGTCGGCAAGCTGATCGCCACCTCGGCCAAGCAGATCGGCATGTTCCTTGTGATTCTGGCCATCGTTAGCGCGGCCATCGTTGCCTTCATCATCTATTCGCTGACGATGGACAAAATCCGTGAGATCGCGGTGTTGAAGCTCATCGGCACACGCAACCGAACCATCGCCGCGATGATCATGCAGCAGGCGCTCGCCCTGGGCGTGATTGGCTTCGTGGTCGGCAAGATCACAGCCACCTTTTCAGCACCGGCTTTTCCAAAATATGTCCTGCTCACGCCAATGGATTCTGTCGCCGGTTTTTTTGCCGTGCTCGTGATCTGCGTTCTAGCTAGCCTCGTCGCCATTCGCATGGCACTCAAGGTCGATCCGGCCGAAGCCATTGGAGGTTGAGATGAGTGGCAAAGGGATACACATCGAAAGTTTAAGCAAGCGGTATGGCGATGGTGACACCGCTGTCTTTGCCTTGAAAGACGTGAATATGCATGTTGCGCCAGGTGAAGTGGTGGGACTGATCGGCCCTTCCGGGTCCGGCAAGAGCACGCTGCTCAAGTGTCTGGGTGCGGTGATCGAACCGACCGCCGGTCGCATGACGCTGGGCGATGAAGTGATCTACGCCGATGGCTGGAAAGTCCGCGACCTGCGCGCCTTACGGCGTGACAAGATCGGTTTCGTTTTCCAGGCGCCGTACCTGATTCCGTTTCTCGATGTCACCGACAACGTGGCGCTGTTGCCGATGCTTGCAGGCGTCGCGAATGGAGAGTCGCGCGCGAAGGCACTGGAATTGCTCACGGCGCTTGATGTGCAACACCGAGCTCGCGCAATGCCCTCGCAACTCTCCGGTGGCGAGCAGCAACGGGTTGCCATCGCGCGCGGATTGGTCAATCGCCCGCCAGTGATCCTGGCCGATGAACCCACTGCGCCGCTGGATTCCGAGCGCGCCATGGCTGTAATCCGCATCCTCAACGACATGGCCCGCAAGTTCGAGACCGCCATCATCGTCGTCACCCATGACGAAAAGATCATCCCGACCTTCAAGCGCATCTACCACATCCGCGACGGTGTAACCCATGAGGAAGCTGGCGAAGGGCGGGAGTTCGAATGAGAGAATGATTGAATTACAGGAGAATTTCATGACCCACCGCAAACACAGCCACGCATTTGGAACTATCACCCTGACCGTTACGGCCTGCCTGCTTCTATGGGGTTTTCAGTTGCCAGCTTGGGCTGGTGACGCTACCCAGGTTGAGCCACTGGCGCTACGCAAGATCATGCAGGAACTCGGGCGCAACATGCAGGCTATTATCGGTGCGATTTCGCAGGAGGAATGGGTTCAGGTCGTTCAGCTCGCCCCAAAAGTTGCTGCACACCCCGAGCCACCGCTTACTGAAAAAATGCGCATCCTTGCTTACCTCGGCGCTGATGCGACCAAGTTCAGAAACTTTGACGCGCAGACTCACGAGGCGGCGCTGGCCATGAAGCTGGCTGCTGCGAGCAGCGACGGCAAGGCGGTGATCCAATCATTCGCCCACGTGCAGGAAAGCTGCTTGGGCTGCCACCAAGCTTTCCGTAAACCTTTCGTGGAACATTTTTATGGAGCACGCTAAAACATGCCAGCGCCCCATCAGCCTCGAAAGACGGCTTGCGGCAACTTACCTGGTAGCTGGTCTGATCACCGCCGGTCTGGCCGGCTGCGCCGCTGGCCCTGATTTTAAGCGTCCCACCGCACCCGATGTGGCTCGCTACACTGCAATACCAGTGGCTGATAGAACCGCGTCCGCTCCCACGCAGTTCGGCGAAACACAACGTCTAGTCGAAGGGCTTCCGATCGAAACGCAATGGTGGCAAAGCTTGGGTTCATCCGCACTCGACGGACTGATAAACGAAGCTTTCCATGTCAGCCCGACGCTGGCGAGCATCAGCGCCAATTTGCGACACGCGCAGGAGCTTCTTGCCGCACAGGCGGGCTCGACGCAATATCCACAGGTAGATGTCGCACTGGGATCTCAGCGCCAGCAAATGAGTCCCGGTAGCCAAGGGTTGAGCGGAGACGCACGTCAATTCAGCCTCTACAACGCCAGCGTTGGCGTGCATTACAACCTCGATCTGGCTGGCGGCAACCGGCGCGCACTCGAAGCCTTGGCTGCTCGCGCCGACTACCGTCGCTTCGAACTGAATGCTGCGCGCCTGGCCCTTGCCGGCAACATGGCAACCGCTGCCATTACCCGAGCACGCCTCGCCGCGCAACTAGAAGCCACTACTGCCATTTTGCGCGTGCAGGATGAGCAACTGCGCCTAGCCCATGAACGCGTGCGTATCGGTCAGGCCTCACCTGATGAAGCGTTGAGCCTACAAGCTCAGGCGGAGCAAACGCGGGCAGAACTGCCTGCGCTGCGTAAACAACTGCAACAAACCGAACATCTACTGGCGGTGCTAGCCGGTCGTGCCCCAGGCACGGGTGGCATCCCGGCCTTCACTCTGGCCGATTTCACTCTACCCGTCGAGATGCCGCTCGTCGTGCCCTCAGAACTGGTGCGCCGCCGACCGGATATCCAGGCGTCAGAGGCGCTGTTGCATGCGGCCAATGCAGACTATGGTGTGGCTGTCGCCAAGCTCTACCCACAGATCAACCTGAGCGCCAACCTTGGTTCTCAGGCGCTGACCACCGGTGCCCTGTTCGGTGGTGGCTCGGCAGTGTGGGGCCTGGTTGCGCAGCTCACCCAGCCTCTTTTTAATCCAGGGCTACCCGCTGAAAAAAGAGCGGCGCTCGCCGCTTTTGATGCCGCCGTAGCCAATTACCAGAGCGTCGTATTGGAGTCTTTGCGTAACGTCGCCGACACCCTGCGCGCGGTGGAAAGCGATGCACAAACTTTGACTGCCCTCGCTGCCGCTGATATGGCTGCACAGGCCTCCTTGCAGTCGGTCGAGCGGCAATACCGGCTGGGCGCGGCCAGCTACCTGCAACTGCTCATCGCGCAGCAACAGGCACAGTCAATCCGGATCAATATGGTTGCGGTCCAGGCACAACGCCTAGTCGATAGTGTTGCTTTATATCAGGCCCTGGGAGGTGGTGTCAGTTAAGACTATACCCTAACCTGATGTCAGATGTTGAGCACAAACAACGTCAGAGTAGGGTATTAATTTATATTTATTGACACATTCAGCCAAGGGTAATAGATTTCATCCTGACATTTTTACCTTTGGAGGCATCTTGCAAGGTCAACGTATCGGCTACGTTCGCGTCAGCAGCTTCGACCAGAATCCTGATCGACAACTGGAACAAATAGAAGTCGGCAAGGTATTCACCGATAAGGCTTCAGGCAAGGACACACAACGTCCCGAACTTGAAAGGCTGCTGGCCTTCGTCCGCGAGGGCGACACCGTGGTGGTGCATAGCATGGACAGGTTGGCACGCAACCTTGATGACCTGCGCCGCATCGTCCAAGGGCTGACACAACGGGGCGTGCGCATGGAGTTCGTCAAAGAAGGGCTAACGTTCACCGGCGAGGACTCACCGATGGCCAATCTGATGCTGTCGGTCATGGGAGCCTTTGCTGAGTTCGAGCGCGCTCTGATCCGCGAACGTCAGCGCGAGGGAATCGTGCTGGCTAAGCAGCGCGGGGCCTACCGGGGACGAAAGAAATCGCTGAACAGCGAACAAATTGCCGAGTTGAAACGGCGAGTTGCGGCAGGCGACCAGAAAACCTTGGTGGCCCGTGACTTCGGCATCAGCCGCGAAACCTTGTACCAGTACCTGCGGGAAGACTGACCATGCCACGCCGCTCAATCCTGTCCGCCACCGAGCGCGAAAGTCTGCTGACACTGCCAGATGCCAAAGACGAACTGATACGGCACTACACGTTCAACGAAACCGACCTGTCGGTGATCCGTCAGCGTCGCGGCGCCGCGAATCGATTGGGCTTCGCCGTGCAGCTTTGCTACTTGCGATTTCCTGGCATCTTCTTGGGCGTCGATGATCCTCCATTTCCGCCCCTGCTGCGCATGGTGGCCGCACAACTCAAGGTGCCGGTGGAAAGCTGGAACCATTACGGCACGTTGGAGGGTCGTCAATTCGCTGTTCATGCTGAATTGATATTCCCTTGCCGGTGCAGTGTTGCAACAGCACCAGTAAACGCGCCAAGCAGGTTAACATTCAGTACCGCTTGTCAGTCAGGTGCCAGTGGCTTATCTGGTGTTGCTACCGAACTGAAGGTCTAGGGCGAAGGAGAGTGGAAGGTGGGCAAGCACGGCAAGGAGAAACGGCAAGCTTCACTTGGCTGTTGATGCGTAGACCAGTGCCATCGTTGCCGACGAAGTTAGCCTTGAAACGGTGGAGGATTAAGGCACATTGAATGAACATGTTATGGACCCATTTTGGATTTGGCAACAAGCAGATTGGCCCCATTTTCGTTGGCGGGATAGCGAGATATTGCCCAGATTACGGCAGGTTCAACGCAGACAGGGAATTCTAATCGGTAGTCATTCCAGGTTGGGGAACCCCGACCAAACGTTGGACACGTTATTGGCTAACATCATCGCTTCTTCTGCTATCGAAGGTGAACGCCTCAATGTCCAATCCGTGCGATCTTGCCCTGGCTAGGCGGTTAGGGAGCTCACAAACTCAGTCCTATCCAGTATCAGAGCGCTCAGAGGGGCTCGCGGCCATGATGCTGGATGCCATCGACAACCATGAACAACCACTAACAATTGAACGACTTTACCAATGGCATCGTTGGCTGTTCCCTGTCAACGAATGGTCGGTACAGCCAGTGAACGTAGGGCAGTTGCGAGGAGATGAGCCGATGCAGGTTGTATCTGGACGTCTTGATCGCCCCACCGTGCATTTTGAGGCTCCACCCAGAGCAGCTCTGGACGATCAACTGGCCGCGTGCATCCTCTGGTTTAACCAGACTCGGCATGACCCCACGATGGATCCCCTTCTTCGTGCAGCAATCATCCATTTCTGGTTCGTGACCCTGCATCCCGTTGATGATGGTAATGGGCGGCTCACGCGGGCACTGACCGATCTCGCGTTGTCACAGGCTGACTGCCACAGCATCCGGCTGTATGCCATGTCAGCTGCTATTCTAAATAGCTGTTCCGAATAGTAGATCACCGGAGGAAGGGAACTCAGTCCAGTTTGTGCGATCTGATTAGTCGCTAAACAAAACAAGCCACACCCAAAGGACTGAGTTGATGCCTATCCTACCACCTCTGCCACGACCACAACGGCGCCGCATTCACAAAATCATCCATGCCACCCGTGATAAAGGACATGCTCGTCGCTTGATGGCCATCTTGCTGTTACATGAAGGACGCACGATCACCGATGTTCATCACCTTACCGGCGCTGCGCGCTCGACCATCGGTCGTTGGCTTCGGTGGTATCGAGATGAAGGCATAGATGCGCTAGAAGCCTTACCGGCTGGCCGTGCCCCAGTCTTACCTATCGCCAAGATAGTCACCTTACTGGTGCTGCTCATGCAGTTTTCTCCGCAAGATTTTGGTTATCAGCGCAGCCGTTGGTGTACTGAACTATTGGCTATAAAAATCAATCGGTTAACAGGGCTCAATGTGGCAGCCTCCACGCTCCGCCGATGGTTACCTCGTATGGGCATTGTCTGGCGCAGGCCCGTGCCGACCTTGCGGATAAAAGACCCAGCCTATCAGGAAAAAATGGCGAATATCGACGCCGCGCTGGCCCGCTGTGATGCCGATAATCCGGTGTTTTATGAGGATGAAGTCGATATAGACCTCAATCCCAAATTAGGAGCCGACTGGATGTTCAGAGCGCAGCAAAAGCGGGTTGTCACACCGGGGCAGAATGCCAAGCATTATCTGGCAGGCGTTCTCCACGCAGGCAACGGAAGGGTACTTTACGTCAGCGGGATCAAGAAAAACTCATCGCTGTTTATTGCCATGCTGGAAAAGCTGCGCCACCACTACCGACGAGCCAAAACCATCACGTTGATCCTCGATAACTACATCATTCACAAAAGCAAACAGACCGAGCGATGGTTGAAGAAGAATCCCAAGTTCTGCCTGGTGTTCCAGCCAGTTTACAGCCCTTGGGTTAATCACATAGAACGGCTATGGCACAAGTTACATGAAACCATCACGCGCAATCATCAATGCAGAGGGATGGCAAACCTGCTGGCCCGAGTGAAACACTTCATGGATACCGTGTCTCCTTTCCCGGGGAATGGCTATGGCACAGCGAAGGTGTAGCACTATTGGGATCAGTTATTTAG
>NZ_CDBZ01000022.1 GCF_000819985.1 Aeromonas media
AATCATGGGTAATCAGGTAATAATTTGATTTAAAACGGCTTTTACGAGCGCTTTCAAACTTTTCCCGGCCATGGTTTGCCAAATCAACGAGTTTGGTTATGATGCAAGACGCCGTGTTAACCCTAACTGGCATATAACGAGATAAAAAACGGGGTGTTTGGGTGATTAATGTATTCCTGGTCGATGATCATGAGTTGGTGCGTACAGGGATAAGACGCATTTTGGAAGATGTCCGCGGGATCAAGGTGGTGGGCGAGGCACAGAGCGGGGAAACTGCCGTGGCCTTCTGTCGGCAGCATCACCCTGACGTGATCCTGATGGACATGAACATGCCGGGCATCGGCGGCCTGGAGGCGACCCGCAAGATCCTGCGGATCCGGCCCGATGTGCGCATCATTGTGCTGACCATTCATTCCGAGAATCCGTTCCCCACCAAGGTGATGCAGGCGGGGGCCGCCGGTTATCTCACCAAGGGGGCCGCGCCGGACGAGATGATCCACGCCATTCGCCTGGTGCACTCCGGCCAGCGTTACATTTCCCCCGAAATCGCCCAGCAGATGGCACTCAGCCAGTTTGCCTCGGCGGACGAGAATCCCTTCAAGCCCCTCTCCGAGCGTGAGCTGCAGATCATGATGATGATCACCAAGGGGCAGAAGGTGACCGACATCTCCGAGCAACTGAACCTGAGCCCGAAGACGGTCAATAGCTACCGCTATCGGCTGTTCAGCAAGCTCAACATCAATGGCGATGTGGAGCTGACCCATCTGGCAATTCGCTATGGCATGCTGGATGCCGATACCCTGTAACGGGCGGCGTATAGCCATCAAAGGCGGCCTGTGCCGCCTTTTTGCTTTTTGCCGCCCCGGCGCAGTATGCTCTCCCCGTCTTTTTGCATTCATCCGTTGAGTCGAGTTGCCGATGACCCTCTCTCCCGAGCCCCTTTTTGACAGCAAGGCCTTTCTGAGTGCCGTGACTCACCAGAGCGGCGTCTACCGTATGTATGACGGCGGTGGCACCGTCATCTACGTGGGCAAGGCCAAGGATCTGAAAAAACGGCTCGCCTCCTACTTTCGCACCAATGTCGACAGCATCAAGACCCGCACCCTGGTGCGCCAGATAGCCGACATCCAGGTCACTGTCACCCACACAGAGACAGAGGCGCTGATCCTCGAGCACAACCTCATCAAGCAGTACCAGCCCCGCTACAACGTGCTGCTGCGCGACGACAAGTCCTACCCCTGGATCATCATCACCGCGCACCAGCACCCGCGCATCGGTGTGCATCGCGGTGTCCGCAAGGTGAAGGGGGAGTACTTCGGCCCTTACCCCTCCAGCGGTGCGGTGCGTGAGAGCCTGCACCTGATGCAGAAGATTTTCCAGGTGCGCCAGTGTGAAGACGCGGTCTATGCCAACCGCAGCCGTCCCTGTCTGCTCTATCAGCTCAAGCGCTGCGCCGGCCCCTGCGTGGCGGGGCTGGTGAGCGAGGCCGAATATGCCCAGCAGGTGGAGCTGGCCAAGCTGTTCCTCGCGGGCAAGAACCAGCAGGTGATAGGCGAGCTGGTCGGCAAGATGGAATCCGCCAGCGGCGATCTGCGCTTCGAGGAGGCGGCCCGCTACCGGGATCAGATCCAGGCCCTGCGCCGGGTCACCGAGCAGCAGTCGGTGAGCGGCAACGTGCTGGACGAGCTCGACGTGGTGGGGGTGGCCTTCGAACAGGGAACCGCCTGCATCCACGTGCTCTTCATCCGTCAGGGCAAGGTGCTGGGCTCGCGCAGCTACTTCCCGAAAGTGCCGGCCGATACCCCCCTCGACGAAGTGGTGCAATCCTTCCTGCTGCAGTTCTATCTGTCGGGGCAGGGGGGGCGGCAGATCCCGAGCGAGGTGCTGCTGGACGTGGCGCTTGAAGACGAGAATGTCATTGCCGAGACCCTGAGCCAGACCGCCGGCTACAAGGTGCGGGTGCAGAGCCGTACCCGCGCCGAGCGGGCCCGCTTCATCAAGCTCGCCTCCATCAATGCTCAGACCGCGCTGCGCTCGCGCCTCGCCCACAAGAGCACCATCACCGCCCGCTACGACCAGCTGGAGGAGCTGCTGGAGCTGGAGCGTCCCATCGCCCGCATGGAGTGTTTCGATATCTCCCACACCATGGGGGAGCGCACCGTGGCCTCCTGTGTGGTGTTCAACCGGGAGGGACCGCTCAGCTCCGAGTATCGGCGCTTCAATATCGACGGCATCACCGGCGGGGATGACTACGCCGCCATGGAGCAGGCGCTGGAGCGGCGCTTTGGCAAGCAGCAGGAGCCGGACAAGGTGCCTGACGTGCTGTTTATCGATGGTGGTCTCGGCCAGTTGCGCCGCGCCGAGGAGATCCTGGCGCGCCAGCTGGAGTTTCTGGGTGGCAAATACCCGCTGCTGGTGGGCATCGCCAAGGGGGTGACCCGCAAGGCCGGGCTGGAGACCCTGATCCTGGGGGAGAGCCACGAAGAGCTGCACCTGCCGGCAGATATGCCCGCTTTGCACCTCATTCAGCACATTCGCGATGAATCCCACCGTTTTGCCATCACAGGCCACCGCGCGAGACGGGCGAAAGCCCGCACCACCAGTACCCTGGAGGATATCCCGGGGGTGGGGCCCAAGCGGCGGCAGGCGCTGCTCAAATATCTGGGCGGCTTGCAGGAGGTAAAGAAGGCAGGGGTGGACGAGCTCGCCAAGGTGCCCGGCATCAGCCAGGAGCTTGCCCAGTCCATCCACGACGCCCTGCACTCGCTCTAACCCTGAATAAACAGGCTTATTCCGGGCTGGCGGCGTTCGGAGCAATCGGATATCCGGCATCAGTCAGGAGCGGGTCTGACCAGGGTAACCCAGAGTGGCTTGCAGTTGATGTGGATCCCGCAAACCGGCTCCGGCCGCACAAGAGCCGTGACGCAGGGGGCCCGCAAATGCCATAATGGCATGCATCCTGAGGTTATTGACGGATTAATAGACCAAGGCGGGCGCCTGTCCGGTTGCAACGGTGATCGGCTTGGGGCTACCATGTAGCGGCATACAAGAAGTGGCTGAAAATAATGACAAATATTCCTAACCTGCTGACGTTTTTTCGGATTTTGCTCATCCCCGTCTTCGTCATCCTGTTCTACCTTCCCTATCAGTGGTCCTACCTGGCGGCCGCGCTTGTCTTCATCCTGGCGGCCGCGACCGACTGGTTTGATGGTTATCTCGCCCGCAAGCTGAACCAGTCAACCGCCTTCGGCGCCTTCCTCGATCCTGTTGCCGACAAGATCATGGTGGCCGCGGCCCTGGTGGTCATCGTCGAACACTACAACACCATCTGGGTCACCATCCCGGCCATGACCATGATTGGCCGCGAGATTATCATCTCCGCCCTGCGCGAATGGATGGCGGAGCTCGGCAAGCGCTCCTCGGTGGCGGTCAGCTGGATTGGCAAGTGGAAGACCATGATCCAGATGGTGTCGCTGACCGGCCTTATCTGGCAGTACGACATCTGGTTGGTGTGGCTCTCCTACGTGCTGCTCTATGTCGCCACCGTGCTGACCTTCTGGTCCATGTTCCAGTACATGAAAGCCGCCTGGGGCGATCTGACCTACCACTCCCGCTTCTAGTCTGCCCATGGGCAAATGGTTGTTTCCTTGTCGTTGGGGCCGGGAAACGGCCATGAGTGGCAAAAATGTGGGGGAAGGGCAAAAAATGCCCGAACGATCAGCGTATTAAATGTTTTTGGTTGACTGGACGAGGAACATCGCTAGAATGCGTTCTCGTAGTCAGGCAGTCAGCCAGACCAATGCGGGAATAGCTCAGTTGGTAGAGCACGACCTTGCCAAGGTCGGGGTCGCGAGTTCGAGTCTCGTTTCCCGCTCCAAATTCAGACAATCGAGAGCCAACTCTCTTTTGCATGGCGCGTTAGCAAAGCGGTTATGCAGCGGATTGCAAATCCGTTTAGTCCGGTTCGACTCCGGAACGTGCCTCCATATTGACAAGCCCGTACGCGGACTTGATACCGATTGCGGTGCCCGAGTGGTGAAATCGGTAGACACAAGGGATTTAAAATCCCTCGACGTTCGCGTCGTGCCGGTTCGATTCCGGCCTCGGGCACCATTAAAATTGAAGAAAAAAGCCTTACAGATTAAACAGATACGACGCTTCATTGCGTCGTTTTTGTTTCTGCTCCCCAGCGTTTCCCCTCTCTCACTTTTCCTTTCTTGTCCATTTCTTGTCTAAGCGATTTACTACTTCCTGCAATTCGTTGCGAACAACCTGCTCAGTCTTCCAACATAGCCAAGGACGTTTGGTAGGCTACTGCTCCGGACTTTTCCGGGGTCTGTCTCTGGTACTAAGGCAAGCGTGGCGTGCTGTTACGTCTTGGCCGCGCACTTCCCAAACCCGCATTGAACCCCCTTTGAAACAGATATTAATCCCATGATCCAACCTATCATCGGAGGTATCTATGCAGACCAAATTTCGCTTTACCAATGCAGCCATCAAGGCTTTGCCCGCACAACAACGAGACGCAGGCGCTACTGAACTGGAGTTCTCCGATACAGAGGTCATTGGCTTAAAACTCTTGTCAGGAAAAAGCCAGGGCAGTAAGCGTTTCCTACTGCGCTATACCCTCCAGGGCAAGAAGCGCAGCATCGCTTTGGGACGATTCGGCGATATCGATGTGAGCCAAGCCAGGACCATTGCCCGCAAGTACAAGGCGATGCTGGCAGAAGGCATCGACCCGGTAGCAGAGCGGGATAGCTACAAAACTGAGCCCACCCTTTCGGAGTTCTTCTGGCAGACCTTTTTGCCGCACCTCAAGACCATCGGCAAGCGGTCGATCAACAGCGATATTCAGCGGTTCAAACACAACATAGAACCACGCTTTGGGGCCATGCGTTACCGACAGCTCAAGGCGATGGATGTCCTGCAGTTGCAATCGGAGATGGTTCACCCTAACAACCCTCAGCAGACGGCCTACGCACCGAGTACCGCCAACCGTGTGCTGGCCCAGTTAAAGACCATGGGTAGCTATGCGGTGCGCTGGGGCATTCTGGACACCAACGAGGCGGCCAAGATCAAGCTGTTGAAGGAGGACAATGCCAGGACACGCTTCCTATCGATTGAAGAGATGAAACGGGTCATTGAGGTGGCATTGCAGGATCGCAATCAAGCCGCAGGCAGCTTCATTGCGATGCTCTACCTGACGGGGGCAAGAAAATCAGAGGTGTTACTCGCTAAATGGGAACATGTGAACTGGGAGGATAAGACGTTGTTCGTACCCCTGACCAAGAATGGCAAGAGCCGGATCATTTATCTGAGTGCGCTGGCTATCGATATTCTGGAGAAGCTCCCCAGAATAGCCGGTAATCCCTATGTATTCGCGAGCCAGCATATTCGATGTCAGGGCAAGCCCATTGGTGAACCCAGATGTGCCTATGAACGGGTGTTGCAGAAAGCGGGTATCGAAGACCGCGATGAGGTCTGCTTCCATACGGCTCGTCATTCTGTCGCCAGTGCCTTGGTCTCTTCCGGGCAATACAGCCTGTATGATGTCAAGGCGCAACTGGCCCACGCCAGCATTCAATCCTCCCAGCGGTATGCAAAGCTGACTTCTGAGCGCAGTCGTAATATCAGCGAAGGTCTCTCGTCGATGATCCAGGCAGAGTGACCGAAAAGGTATTGTTTATAAACAGATATTAATTACCAGACAGCGCTGTCACATCGGCTGTTGGTCCACATTTCACAGTTCCCAGGCCCTTAAGTTCATCTGAGCTTAAGGGCCTTTTTGTTGGAGAGAAAAACGATGAAAACTTGTATGGAATGGCCGGAGGAGTCATTGCTCGCGGCCTACCCGGCACTCCACGCCTCGGTCATGGAGCAAATTATCGAGCCCTTTTCATCAGTAGAGGAGGCGAGGGCATTCTGGGACGCGACCGGTTGTAGTCTGGTCATTATCGAGATGACTGACTCGATGAGTGAGTTCCAGGCCATGCCACAGCATACCCAGAATCAGGTGATGTTCGGTTTGCGTTACCCGGAGCAAGAATTCGCCATATCCGAAGATTGGCGTCTGCTGCTGGCCATTCTCAACGATGAGGGGGCGGGAATTTACCTGCTGATCCACTCAGATGCACCGCTGCTTCCCACCCTGGAGGCGATGCACCATGAGTAATCCCAGCCATAGCGACATTATGCGCAAGTTAAAAGAGATCAAGGGAATTAAGGAGCTGCTGGAGAAGGCCGTGCTCTTGTATGTCTTGCTCACGGATGGCGATCTGCCGGTCTGGTGCTATGCGCTCATCATCGGTGCGCTGGCTTATCTGGTAAACCCGTTCGACGTGGTACCAGATCCCATTCCATTTGCCGGTTATCTGGATGACTTATCAGTCATCACCTCGGCATTAGCCGCACTGCCGGTTAAGTCGCACCACCGTCAATCCGCGAAAGATCGAATGAGATCACTGTGACAGTGATGGAGTCGGTCCTGCCACGCTATCGCGTTTTCTATGACCCTTTATCTATGACCCTTTATCTATGACCCATCTACCGATGATCTGGAGATCGCAATCTCTGGTTATCTAACGATGTTGTAAGGAAACTATCATGACAAGACCCCGTAAAAACCGCGTTGAAGAGACCCCTAAATCTGTCAGTAATACGGCAGCAGCATCAAACACCCCCGACACCGCGCCAACCACAGAGCCCCCACTCACATCCGGAGCAAGCGGCTGCGCCGACCCCCTCTCGCCAGCCCTTGCGGCTGACGCCGACAAGGCCAGGCCTGGACCCGGCGACACCGCAGACTCCGTGCCCGGCGGCCCTGCACCCATACACACCTTGCTCAACCATACCGCCGAGAAACTCAGTGCCCGATCAGAAGGTTTGATTTTCTATGCCATTGGTCGTCATGAAGAGAGTGGCGAGCTGTTCCTGAAAATCACCGGCAATCAGGGTGGGGGTCTGCATAGCAAGGAGTGGATTGCGCTGTCGGCGATTGACGGTGTGTTGTGCTCCTTGCCCGCAGACAAGCCGTTTAAATCCAGCGTTATGAAGCGACTGTTTAAAGGTGGCAGTGCCAATAACGCCGGATTCTTATCAGCCATTCTGCGCTCGGACGGGCTGAAGTTGGTCCAGAAGGCAGACGGCAATCCGATGCTGCACGAACTGGTGCCTGATTACCTTGAGCGCTTGGGTTCGCTAACCAATGAGCTCTGTACCGTATCTTCTACCATCGAATAACCCCTGCATAGCACTCACCTGTCCAAGGGTGAGCCCTCCAACAACCAATCTGAGGTGATTATGACGATCCCATTTGCGGGCGATTTTGCCCTGCCTGTCAGTCAGGCATTGATGAGTATTCTGGATCAGGAACTGGTTAGATCTGGAATGGTGCTGAAGGGAAAATCTAGTCTGGTCTTCAACTTCCGAGACCCGGATTACGGCCCGGTCCGTGGCGGCTTTCATCCGGTAGAAATACGGCTGCTCAAGCGTAAAGACAGGTGGCTGTTCGATTACGTGACGGACTTTAGCTATCAGGGGCCGGAAGAGATGGCTGATGGGTTTGGAGCGGCCTTTAGTCTCGATGACAAAGACCCCGTTAGGGCAGATGATCAAATGGTCGATATTGAATCCATCAAACGGGATATCGTGGTAAACCCGATAGGGGTGGTGTTGGGGCCTAACGATTTGGTCCAGCTCCTGGCCAACCGCAAGTTCACAGGAGTAACCTAGCTTGAGGTGCTGAACCTTGTTGGCCATTTTGTAAGTTTTGGTTGTGCCATAGATAAAGATACCCAGCATCACGATCCCGGAAATCAGCATCACAGTCGTGCTCATAGCCCTCTTATCGATATAGCTCTGTAACAAGAGGTAGAACCCGATCATCATCAGGGTCAATGGCGTGAATAGCATTTGGGAAAAGAGATCTATTTGTAGGTCCTGGATTTGCTGTTGCAGGGTGTGACCCGCTGGCCTGAGCAGGTCGGCGGTCAACGGGCTGACCCTATGTGAGCGAAGCCTTTTTCTTATTAACAAGATGATCCCGACAGATAAGAAAATCGGGCCCAAGAACAAGCCAGAAGTTGCGAGAATAGATACCGCGAGCGACGAGAATTCCATTTCATGCATCTTTTGGGGATGTGGTGAGGACAGGTTAGCTGACCTATAGGAGTCTATCCATTGGGATGTGGGGCAAGTATCACAGTATCTGATTATCCCCAATGGAGATCTTACACCTTGTGGTGTTAGTGAGATAAAACAGAGAGTTACTGCGCCCCCTTTGTGCGCAAATGGGGTTCGTTGCGCTTGGGTTTACTTGGCTGGTTGTATGTCTACTGATACAACCCGGAAGCTGGGCGGCTGTAGTAACACACTCGGTGGCCTTAGCAAGCTGTCCTATGACAACACTTCCCATTGCCCACCCTTGCGCGGACCAACAAAGCGTAATCGTCCTGCCTTAACCAACGCCGCCGCCGCTCGCTCCACAGTGCTGGTCGATCTGCCTATCCGCTCGGCTACTTGTTTAAGGGTCAAGGTCGGCTCAGCCACCAAGATAGCCAACACCGCATCCGGCGTTTTTACCCGCATTTCTACCGGCGTTTCTACCCGCATTTTTTCCAGCTGTGTGAACTGTGATGCCGGTTGTGCGGCAATCGCCTCGGTCAACGCATCTCGCAGCGCCTCTAGCAGAAACAGAATAAAATCGGTGCAGTCACTCAGCCTGTCGGCCAGACTTAATTGGTGGTAGTAGTGCTCTTGGCGCTCTTTGATGATCGCTTCCACCGGCAGGAAGGCCATCACTGGTTGCCAACGGCTCAAGATCACCGTTTGCCACAAGCGCCCCATACGACCATTTCCATCGGAAAAGGGGTGGATAAACTCCAACTCGTAGTGCAAGGCACAAGAGGCGATCAAGGGATGGGCCTCTGTTTCTGCCAACCATTGCATCAGTTGTTCCATCAGACGCGGAACCTGAGTCGCGGGGGGAGCCATATGTACTAATTGCTCACCCCGATAGATGCCGACCCCAGCACTACGCCATTGCCCTGCATCGTCGCATAACCCGTGCATCAAACGTTCATGGGCCCTGAGCAAATCCGCAGAAGAGGTAGGGGCCCAAGCCGACATTGCTTCATAAGCGGCAAAGGCATTGCGCACCTCCTGGATCTCACGGGGTAATCCCAGTACAGGTTTGCCGTCGATCACTGCCGTGACTTGATCCAGGCTCAGGGTGTTGTGCTCGATAGCCAGGGATGCCTGGATGGTGCGGATCCGGTTTTCCCGGCGTAGCATGGGCACTTGCGAGCTCTGCGTCGAGCGCCATTGCCCCACCAATTCTGCGATCTCCGCCACCCGGCTCAACATGGCGTGGGTCAGGGTGAAGGGAGGGGAATAGGCTGCCATGGGGGACTCCGACTGAAACGATTGCAAATGCGAAGGCTCAGAGATTATCAGATCGGGGGCAAGACCAACACGCCGGCGTATCTTTGCGAATTCTGTGATAAGCGGTATGCGATGTTCTATGACGGGGTGCGATTTGTTGCGAACTTGCTGTGTTACTCGCTCCATCTGCTTGCTATTTCATGCAATGAGATGCAAACGAGTTCCTTTGATTTAAAATCCCTTGACGTTCGCGTCGTGCCGGTTCGATTCCGGCCTCGGCACCATTAAAATCAAATACTTACGAAGGCCACTAGCGATAGTGGCCTTTTTGTTTTTGCGTCAATGCCCACACTTGGTCCACACGACCTTATTTCGGCAGTTATGCCCGCCTTACTCCCCGTAGCTCCCGTAATCCAGTCGTAGCCAAGGGTCAATGTCGAGTCGATGGGGGGTTACCATCTGGATTAACGGTCCGGGCCTCTGCTCATCGGGCTGGCCCTGTGGTGGACACGATAGCGCGATCTCGCCGTCATCCTCGAGCCGGTGGCACCCTCATCTCGTTTTCGCCCCATCTGGGGCTATCCAATGCAATATCGTCGGAAGAGATGGTTGGATAGAAGAAAAAATACTTAGACGTCGGCTGCGAACTTGGCATGGGGAAGGGAGCCTTATTCGAGGCTGTGCCTGCTTGCCATTGCCTATGGCTCTTGCCGCTGTCTCGATCCCGCCTGCTCCCACCGAATCAAATTGATAGCATGCAACTGCCGTGGCTGGGCCACGATTTCACTGGAAAAAGGGGGGGATTCGGTTGGCTAGGAGGGCATCAGCAACCGATTGTTGAGCGGGGTCGTTATGTCCGGATAGCCTCATTTTTTGCGCCATTCCTTGCGCGCGCAGCGGCGGAAGCTGTCGTACGCTTGGCGCTTTATCACCAAGGAACCTCTCGATTGAACTTCAACAAAGCCAGACCAGACGGGGACGAAAATTGAACGAACACAAACCTGAAGGAATCCATTATGAGTGTGCTCAAGATGAGATACGTGCTCCTCAGCACGTGGACGCTGTTTTTAGCAACTGCCCCGTAAAC
>NZ_CDBZ01000023.1 GCF_000819985.1 Aeromonas media
ACCCCCACCCCCACCCTCGGCATCTGTATGATGCCAAGCCCCGCCAGCGCCGCCGCAAGGTAGGTCTCGCTGTCGTTGACCATCAGGGCCCCCGCCATCGGCAAGAGGGCGCGGCTGCCATCCTCCAGCTGGTACTCGAACCCCGGCTCGCTGCGTCCCTGCCCCGACCCATAATGGACCAGCCGGTGCCCGGCCAGATCCGCCAGGGTCTGCGGCACCCCGTAACGGGCCAGGTAGGCGGCGCTGGCGCAGTTGATCTGGCGATAGTAGCCAAGGGGCCTCGCCACCAGGCTGGAGGGCTCCAGCGCCCCCACCCGCACCACGCAGTCGAAGCCGTCGCGCACCAGATCCACTCGCCTGTCCGTACTGCTCAGCATCAACTGCAAGTCGGGGTGCTGCGCCAGGAAGGCGGGCAGCGCCGGGATCACCAGATGGCGCGCCATCCGGCTTGGCATATCTACCCGCAACTGCCCCGAGATCTGGCCCCCCTGGCGAAACAGGCCGTTAAACTCCTCCATGTCCGCCAGCAGATCCCGGCACCTGGCGTAGCAGAGCTGGCCATCCGTGGTGAGTTGCACCCGCCGGGTGGTGCGCAGCAGGAGCCGGGTGCCCATGCGCTCCTCCAGCCTGCGGATGGCGGCGGAGAGGGTCGCCTTGGGGATGCCCAGTTGCTCGGCGCAACGGGTGAAACTCTCGAGTTCGGCGACCCGCACGAACAATTTCATCGCATCCAGTTGATCCATGGACTGATTGTCTCTTCAAACGGAACAGTGATTTCATTATCGCGCTATTTATCCGGCAATAAAGGAACAATACAGTGATCCGGTCGGCTCGCACCGAGCCCTTGTCACCCACAGGAGTCACACCATGACCAGACCCATCGCCCTCATCACCGGCGCCAGTCGTGGCCTCGGCAAACACAGCGCCCTCGCCCTCGCGGCCAAGGGGGTGGATCTCATCATCACCTACCGCAGCCAGGCCGACGAGGCGGCGGCCGTCGTGGCCGAGGCCAGGGCGCTCGGGGTTCAGGCCCATGCCCTGGCGCTGGATGTGGGGGTAAGCGCCTCCTTTGTCGCCTTCGCAGAGGAGGTGAAACAACTGCTCACTCGGGAGTGGCAACGTCCGCAGTTCGACTATCTGGTCAACAACGCCGGGATCGGCATTCGTGCCAGCTTCGAGCAGACCACGGAGCAGCAGTTCGATACCCTGCTCAACATCCACCTCAAGGGGACCTTCTTCCTGACCCAGACGCTGCTGCCGCTGCTTCGTGATGGCGGGCGCATCATCAACCTCTCCACCGGCCTCACCCGCTTCGCCATGCCGGGTTATGCCGCCTATGCCGCCATGAAGGGGGGCGTGGAGGTGCTGACCCACTATCTGGCCAAGGAGCTGGGCCCCCGCGGCATCGCCGTCAACGTGCTGGCCCCCGGCGCCATCGAGACCGACTTTGGCGGCGGCGTGGTGCGCGACGACAAGGGGGTCAACGCCTTTATCGCGAGCCAGACGGCGCTCGGTCGGGTCGGCCAGCCCGACGACATCGGCGGTGCCATCGCCGCCCTGCTCTCCGATGACTGCCGCTGGCTCACCGCCCAGCGCATCGAGGCCTCGGGAGGCATGTTTATCTAGGCCGTCATTTCCCTGCGACGCTGCCCACCAGCCATGAAAAAGGCCCCGCGAGGGGCCTTCTGTATTTTTAGGAGCCAGAGACAGGTCGTTACAGCGTCTTGCCACCGGAGGCGATCACCTGGCTGTACCAGTGGAAGCTCTCCTTCTTGATGCGGCGCAGCGATCCCCCCTGCTCGTCGCGCTCCACATAGACGAATCCGTAGCGCTTCTGGTAGCCGTTGAGCCAGCTCAGGATATCGGTGAAGGACCAGGCGCAGTAGCCGATGAGCTCTACCCCGTCCTGCATCGCCTCCTGGCAGGCCTTGAGGTGGCTGTGCAGATAGGCGATGCGGTAGTCATCCTGCACCCGGCCGTCCGCGGTCAGCTTGTCGAACTCGCCGAGGCCGTTCTCGGTGATCATCAGCGGCAGGCCGTAGCGGGACGAGAGGCGGCGCAGGGCGATGCGCATCCCGGTGGGATCGATGGCCCAGTCCCAGTTGCTGGTCTCCAGGTGCGGGTTGGGGGTGGTCCTGTAGAGACCGGGGACACCGCTGGACGGCGTGGTGCCCTTCTGCCCCGTGGTGTTGATGCGCTGCATGGTCTGGCCGCCGAGGGGATTGTCGGTGAAGGTCAGGGTGTAGTAGTAGTTGACGCCTATGTAGTCGGGAGTGCCTTCGCGCAGCAGTTCGAGATCCCCTGGCAGGATCTCGGGGGCCTCGCCGGTTTCTCTCAGGTAGGCGAGCGCCGCCTGGGGGTAGCGGCCGAAGCAGTAGGCATCCAGCCACCAGAGGTTGGTGAACTCCTCGGCGTTCTCGAACGCCAGCATGTCGCTCGGGGCGCAGGAGGCCGGATAGGCGGGGGAATACGCGAAGCTCGGGCCGATGAGGCCGTTTGGCACATGCTGGCGGAACGCCTTGATGACCCGGGCGTTGGCGAGAAACGCGATGTGGTTGGCGGCGAAGAAGCGCTTCCTGTCCTGCACTGCGGGCGGATGGGTGCCGAGCTGGTAGGCGTTGGTCAGGTTGTAGTTCTGCTCGTTGAGGGACACCCAGTACTTCACCTTGCCGGCGAAGCGCTGATAGAGGGTGACGCAGTAGCGCTCGAAGTCGTCGATGATGCGCCTGTCTTCCCAGCCGCCGTACTCGTCCTGCAGGGCCTGGGGCAGATCCCAGTGATAGAGGGTCAGCACAGGCTCTATGCCGTGGGCCAGCAGGGCATCGATGAGCCGTTCGTAGAAGGCGAGCCCCGCCTCGTTCACCTCATCGCGCCCATTGGGGAAGATGCGCGGCCAGCTCACCGAGAAGCGGTAGGCCTTGAGCCCCATCTCGGCCATCAGCGCCACGTCCTCTTCCACGCGGTGGTAGTGATCCACCGCCACGTCACCGTTGCTGCCCTCGAAGGTCTTGCCCGGCAACTTGGTGAAGAGATCCCACACCGAGGGGCCCTTGCCGTCTTCGTTCCAGGCCCCTTCCACCTGGTAGGCGGCTGAGGCAGCGCCCCAGAGGAAATCCGCGGGGAAGTCGTTGAACTTGGGATGGTGCATCTGGCTTGTCTCCTGCTGCTTGAAGATGGTGCCGCCTCTCCCCCTGAGGGCACTGGCGGGCGTCAAAACGAATTGGCATCAGCATCGAACAGTTCTAGAATTCCGTCCAATGACAATTTTTGCCATTCAATATTCCATACAGGAATGAAGGAGTCGTGATGGAGTTGCGGGATCTGAAGGCCTTCGTCACCCTGGGGGAGGTCTTGCACTTCGGTCAGGCGGCGGCGCGCCAGCACATCACCCAGTCGGCCCTGAGCAAGCAGATCCGGCGACTGGAAGTGGCGTTTGGCGGCGAGCTGTTCGAGCGCAACGCCAGCAGTACCCGACTCACCCCCCTGGGACGCGCCCTCTACGGGGATGCCTGCGCCCTGGTGGCCCAGAGCGAGCAGCTCGGTCGCACCGCCCGCGATGTGCTGGCGGGCAATGGCGGCACCCTGCGCATCGGCTTCGGGGTCGCCACCAAGCTGCTGGTGCCCGCCGCCATCGCCCGTTTTCGGGCCACCCGCCCCGGGGTCGGCATCGAGCTCAACGATCTCTCCACCCATCACCAGTTGCTGGCGCTCAGTGAAGGCAGGCTGGATCTCGGCTTCTGCCGCTTGCCCGCCCCCAGGGGCTGGCCAGTACTGCCCGTGGTGCGCGCCCATTTCGTCGCCGTGCTGCCCGCCGGCTACCAGGGGGTGACGGGGCTCTCGGATCTGCTGGACAAGCCGCTCGCCATCCTGCGCCGGGACAAGGCTCCCTCCTTCCACGATCAGTTCGTGCACTACCTGGCACAGAGCGGACTGAGGTTTCAGGAGATCCAGTACGTCAACGACTTCGCCGCCGGCATCGCCACCGCGGCGGCGGGCATCGCCTGGACCCTGGTGCCTTCCTCCACCACCATAGAGCACCCGGACGTGATCACCCTGCCCTTAGGGGAGGCCGAGGCGAGCTGGATCATCGGCCTCATTCGCCCGCCGGGAGGGGATAACCCCCTCATCGCCCCCTTCTGGCAGACGGTGGCCGAGCTCGGTGATCCCGCCCTCACCGCCCTGGCTGATCAAGGCGGTAGCGAGCCATAGCGCGGCGACGGCTCCTTGCGCAGGGCAGAATCGTTCGAGAACCACATTAACGGTAGCTTTTGAGCGGGCAGCCCCCGTAAAATTGCACCATGGCCCCGGCGTTCGGCGCCAACCGACAAGGACTCGTTTCTCCAATGCTATCCCACTGGCTGCTGAGGTTTGATCTCCATCGCCTCATCCTGGCCCTGGCCGTGCTCGGCGTGCTGGCCACCTTCGGCAACAGCTTCTACGCCATCCATCAGGCACAGCGACAACTGCTGATCGACAGTACCCTGGAGGCCAACCGGGTCTATGCCGCCAAGCTCGCCGCCTCCGCCAACACCATGCTGAGCGCGGCCCAGGGGCAGCTTGCCTACAGCGCCACCCAGCTGGCGCCGCTGCTGCAGGCCAATGACGTCAAAGGGCTCGAGCAGGAGGTGGCCCAGCTGCGCGAGCGCACCAACACCTTCAACTCGGTAGCCGTCGTGAATACCGAGTCCGTCGTCGTCGCCGTCTCCCCCGAGACCTTGAAGATCAAGGGGGCCAAGCTCACCTCCCGCAGCGCCCGCCAGAGTCTCGCCAGCCAGCAGCCACTCATCTCGGACCCTCTCGTTTCCCTCTCGGGCAACTACCTCATCAGCCTCTCCTACCCGGTGTTTTCGGCGGACAGGCGCTTTCTCGGCTTTGTCGCCGGCAGCATCTACCTGCAGTCCGCCAGCGTGCTTTCCAGCTTGCTGGGCCAGCACTACTACCAGGATGGCTCCTACCTCTACGTGGTCGACCGGCAGAAGACCCTGATCTATCACCCGGACCCCAAACGCATCGGCCAGCAGATAAGTGACAATGCGGTGGTGGACGAGGTGTTGCAAGGGAAGCAAGGGGCACAAGCCGTGCTCAACACACGGGGAACAGAGATGCTGGCGGGCTTCGCCCCCGTGACCGAGGCTGGCTGGGGGGTGGTGGCCCAGCGCCCCCGCAACGCCACCCTGGCCGGGCTGGATCAGCAGATGCTCGACATCCTGAAGGGGATGATCCCGGTCACCCTCTTCATCCTCTTCATCATCTGGCTCTCGGCCACCGTCATCTCCCGGCCCCTACGGCAACTGGCCAACCGGGCCAGGTTGATGGATCAGCAGGAGGCGGCCTCCAACATCTCCAGCATCCGCGCCTGGTACTTCGAGGCGGCCCAGCTCAAGCAGGCCATCCTCAAGGGGCTGGGGCTGCTCAACACCAAGATCGACAAGCTGCACAACGACAGTCACACCGATCCCATGACGGGCCTCTTCAACCGGCGGGCGATGCAGCAGATGCTGGACGACTATCAGGCGCAGTCCCTGCCATTGGCGGTCATCGCCCTCGATATCGATCACTTCAAGACCATCAATGACCACTTCGGCCACGACGTCGGGGACGCCGTCATCGTCTCCCTGGCGACCCTGATGCAGCAGGACCTGCGCGCCGATGCCGCCCTGTGCCGCAGCGGTGGCGAGGAGTTCCTGTTGCTGCTGCCCGGGGTCTCCGGGGTACAGGCAGAGCGGATCGCCGAGCGGCTGCGGATGACGGTGGCGGGCCACGAGATGGGGCAGGCCGGGCGCATCACCATCTCCCTCGGGGTCGCCCACTGGCCGGGAGATGCCAGCGATCTCGGTGCCGTGCTCAAGCAGGCGGACAAGGCGCTCTATCAGGCCAAGCACAGAGGCAGAAACTGCGTGGTGGTGGCCGGCGCCTGACACAGCCCCGCGTCAGAAGCTGTAGCCCATCTTCAGATAGATGCCGGCGTTATCGTCCTTGCCCATGGCATACTCGAGGTTGGCGACTATGCCCGCCTCCGGCTTGAGCAGATACTGCACCCCAGCCCCCCAGGCGGGGTAGACGTTGTCGCGGTCGCCACAGTCGAGGGACTCCCCGTTCACGGCATCGCCGTACAGGCAGGCTACCCCGGCGAAGGCGGTGAGGGTCCAGCGTTCGGCCAGCTTGTAGCGCTCCTCCACCTCCACCGCCGACATGTGCTGGCCCAGATACTCCCCCGGGGTGTAGCCACGCAGGTAGATGGGGGAATAGGAGCCGCTCGGTGCGTTGTGGGAGAACTGGTTGCGATTGCGCCAGGCGAGCACATGGCCATCCCCGTGACTCCAGTAGCCCCGGTAGTCGACCCGGTAGATGTCAAAATCCGCCTCTCCCCCCAGCCCTTCCCGGTAGGCCAGGTTGTTGACGTTGAGGTACCAGCCCCGGGTCGCACTGAAGTCGCTGTCCCGGGAGTCATGCTGCACCACCAGTCCCAGCCCCCCCGAGGTGAAGCCCTCCAGCCCCAGCTCATCGAGGATCTGATCCGATTGCAGATCCTGTCCCTGTATCTCGTAGTTGGAGTAGGCTGCCATGCCGCCGACGAACCAGTCCCCCTCCACCCGATAGAGGTAACGCAGGAAGGCGGAGCGGAAGTTGTCGTTGGTCTCGAGGGCACGGCCGGTGCCGAGGTAATCCTCGTAGCTGTTGTTGATGTCACCAAGAATGACGCCACCGACGATGCGGTGGTGATCCGCTCCGAACGACGTCTTGGCAAAGGCGCTGGTGATGAGGGATTCCGAGGTGGTGTACTTGCCGGACAGGGTAAACAGCGACGGGCGCGAGCCTTCATCGAACTGGTGCAGGTAACCCACCATCATGCCTGCCGCCGTGTCCAGCTTGGGGCTGGAGCTCAACAAGGGCACGAACAGCCAGGGAGAACGCTCGTCCTGCTTGGCCGCTCCCTTCGCCTCGCTGTCGTCCTGACGCGTTTGTGTCTCTACACCGGCGGGATCCGCCGCCATCGCGGGGCTGGCCGCCAGGGTGAGGACCAGGCCGGCCATCAGGGGGAAAATTGCATTGCGCATGTGTGATATCCGCACAGGATCGCGCACGGCAAACCGGCGGCGCGAGGCCACCCTGCCCGGCAGGCGCGTCGAGGTTCAGGTTGCCGGCCGCCACCTTGCATCGCGGGGCCGGGAGAGGGCCGCAGCATAGCGGCATCCCCCGCCCCCAGCCACCGCAAGATGGTGCGCCATACAATCGCCGTACAGCTTCGCCAAAGGATGGCGTCGGGCGAATACCGGACATGAAAAACCCCCTGCCTGGGCAGGGGGTCGGGCGTGGTCGCTTACAGATTGACGGCGAGGCTGGCGACCTGTGGCTGGCTTGGGGTCACCAGCACCGGCACCGACTTGGAGGTGGGGGTGAAGGAGCCCTCCCCTATGCTCTCGATAGCCACCAGGGGGTTGGTCTCCGGGTAGTAGGCGGCGATGTTGCCCCTGGGGATCTCGTAGAAGATGACGCTGAAGCCCCGCACCACCCGCTCGCGCCCGTCGTTGCAGATGGCGGTCATGTCCACCTGCTGTTCCTCGGCCAGCCCCAGGCGACGGGCATCCTCCTCGTTCATGAAGACCACGTTGCGCCGCCCCTTGATACCGCGGTAGCGGTCGTCCATGCCGTAGATGGTGGTGTTGTACTGATCGTGGGAGCGCAGGCTCTGCAGCAGCAGCACGGGCTGATCCTGCATCTGCTCCGCGTGGCTGGTGCACTCGGGCAGGATGGAATCCGGCAACCGGCTCGCCCGAAACTCGGCGCGCCCGCTCGCGGTATTCCAGCGCAGCAGGGCGGCACTGTTCTCCAGGTGGAAGCCGCAAGGCTCCTCGATGCGGCGGTTGAAGTCGTCAAAGCCGGCGATGGTCTCGGCGATGAGGTTGCGCAGCAGGGCGTAATCGTCCCGCAGAGCAAACCAGTCCACCCGATCGCTGCCCAACGTCGCCTCGGCCATGCGCGCGACTATGTCGATTTCAGACAGGCAGAGCGGCGAGACCGGCTCGTTCATGCCGGTGGAGGCGTGCACCATGCTGAAGGTGTCTTCCACGGTGATCTTCTGCACCCCGGCGCGCTGGGTGTCGAGCTCGGTGCGGCCGAGGCAGGGCAGGATCAGGGCATCCTTGGAGACCATGAGGTGGCTGCGGTTGAGCTTGGTGCTGATCTGCACGTTGAGCTCGCTCTTGCGCATCGCCTCATAGGTGAAGTCGGTGTCCGGCGCCGCGGCCGCCAGGTTGCCCCCAAGGCAGATGAGCACCTTGCTCTTGCCGCCATGGAGGGCCTTGAGAGCCTCGTAGACGTTGTGCCCCGGCGTGCGCTTGAGGCCCACCGGGAAGCGGCGCTCCAGCCGGTCGATAAAGGCGGCGCTGGGTTTTTCGTTGATCCCCATGGTGCGGTTGCCCTGCACGTTGCTGTGGCCGCGCACCGGGCAGAGCCCGGCTCCCGGCTTGCCAATCTGGCCGCACATCAGGTGCAGGTTGACGATTTCGCGAATGGTGTCGACCGAGTGCTTGTGCTGGGTGATCCCCATGGCCCAACAGCTGATCACACGCTCGCTCTGTGCGAAGATCCTGGCCGCCTGGACGATCTCCTCGCGACCGAGCCCGGATTGCGCCTCGATCTGCGCCCACTCCGTGGCCTTCACCTGCGCCAGGTAGTCGTCAAAGTGCGCCGTGTGCTGCTCGATGAAGGCGAGATCGATGCGGTCCCCCTCCTCCTCCAGGATGTATTTCGCCATGCCGCGAATGGCCGCCATGTCGCCGCCGAGCTTTGGCGTGAGGTACTGGTGACTGATGGTGGTGGCCGCCGGGGTCAACAGCTCCGCTGGACTCTGGGGGCTCGCGAAGCGCTCGAGGGCCACCTCTTTGAGGTTGTTGAAGGTGACGATCTGGCACCCCTGGCGCGCCGCCTTGCGCAGGGCGTTCATCATGCGCGGGTGGTTGGTGCCCGGGTTCTGGCCAAAGACGAAGATGGCCTTGGCGGCGTCGAAGTCATCGAGCACCACAGTGCCCTTGCCCACCCCGACGGACTGGATCAGCCCCACCCCGCTCGCCTCGTGGCACATGTTGGAGCAGTCGGGGAAGTTGTTGGTGCCATAGAGGCGGCCGAACAGCTGATAGAGGTAGGAGGCCTCGTTGCTGGCACGGCCCGAGGTGTAGAACTCCACCTCATCTGGGCTGGCCAGGCTGCTCAGCTTGTCCGCGATGAGGGCAAAGGCCTGATCCCAGCTTATCGGCTCGTAGTGATCGGTCGCCGGGTTGTAGCGCAGGGGCTCGGTCAGTCGCCCCTGGTATTCGAGCCAGTAGTCGCTCTGGGTAGCGAGGCGGCGCACCGAATGCTCGGCAAAGAAGTCTGCCCCCACCGTCTTGCCGGTGGACTCCCAGGCCACCGCCTTGGCGCCGTTCTCGCAGAACTGGAAGGCCCCCTGCTTGTTGTCACCCCAGGCGCAGCCGGGGCAGTCGAAGCCGTCGGTCTGGTTGACCCGCAGCAGGTTCTTGATGTTCTGCCGGGTCTTCTGGCTCTGCAGCACCTGCTTGAAGGTGGACTGCAGGGAGGAAAAGCCGCCGGCCTTTGCCGGTTTTTCAATATGACGGGACATGGGGTTCTCCAACGTGATCCAGGGCGCGGGGGCTGGCATAGCAGACCGGGGCATCGGATCTGGGCACATGAATGAGGGTCAGGTTGTATTTCAGGGCCAGTCGCACCGCGAGCTGGCCGGGAGACGCAAGGCTGATGAGGTGGGCGGCGCCAAATTGCACCGCCTTGTGAATGAGTTCGCTGCCGCAGCGGCTGGTGATGACCAGGGTGGCGGCCTGCACGGGCTGGCGCAGTTGCATGCCGATAAGCTTGTCTAGGGCGTTGTGACGGCCTATGTCTTCCCGGCAGGCCAGGATCTCGCCGCGATCATCCAGCGCCAGGGCTGCATGGAGCGCGCCGCTCTGGCGGGCCTTGTTCTGCCAGGGGGCGATGCGCTCGCGCAAGTCCCGCAAACGCTCGGGATCCAGGGGGGCGCCCGGGGTCAGGGGGATGAGCTCAGGCAGCGCATGCTCGATGGCCTCCACCCCGCAGATGCCGCAGCCGCTCGCCCCGGCCAGGCGGCGCTTGCGTCTCCCCAGCGCCGCCAGACAGCGGTTGGCGATGGTGATGTCGAGCACCACCCCCTGCTCCGACGAGGTGCTCTGGATGTCGTGCACATCGTGGTTGCCCCCTATGATCCCCTCGCCAAACAGGAAGCCGATGGCGAAGTCGTCGAGATCGTCCGGGGTGGCCATCATGACGGCGTGGTTGATGCCATTGATGTTGACGGACACGGCCACCTCTTCCACCAGCTCATCCAGCCTGGGTAACCGTGAATTGAAAGGGTTCATGCGAGACGCTTATAAGCTGTATTCGGGCCTCAAGTTTAGGGAAGGTGCGAACAAGTCCCTGATATGAGATCATGTTTGTCATCTGGAGCCATGGAACAGGGTTCATCATGAGTCATCAACTTACCTTCGCCGACAGTGAATTCAGCAGTAAGCGCCGTCAGAC
>NZ_CDBZ01000024.1:0-9256 GCF_000819985.1 Aeromonas media
TAACTGATCAGCATTGCGGCGCTGGTGGCCTCTTTCGGCGAGCTCTCGCCACTGGTGGACGAAACTCTGGCCGGGTTCAACCAGATTTGCCAGGCAGGTGGCGCCGCCGTGCCCCACACGGTGCCGACTCCGACGCAATGGACCGACGAGCGGCTGGACTGGGAACAGCAGACCCGGGCCAAGCAGTGCCTGCCAAACCGGTTGATCTCGGTGGGATCTGGCCGGGTGCGAGGCCGACTGATCGGCGGCAACCTCAATACCCTGGCAGGGATCTGGGGCTCACCCTATATGCCGCCCATAGCGCGGGGGGACATTCTGCTGCTGGAAGACAGCCTCCATTTGGCAGAGACGGTGGAGCGCTCTTTTGCCCACCTCAAGCTGTGCGGGGTGTTTGATCGCATCGGTGCCCTGGTGCTCGGCAAACACGAGCTGTTCGACAGCCAGGGCAGCGGCCGGCGGCCGCTCGATATCCTGCTGGAAGTGGTGGGGGAGCCGACCTTCCCCATTCTGGCGGAGTTCGACTGTGCTCACACTCACCCCATGCTGACGGTGCCGCTCGGCATCGAGGTCGAACTGGATCTCGACAGGCAGACCCTTACCCTGTGCGAGCCCTGGCTCCGCTAGCCGCAAGAGAAATGCAAAGAGGCCGCAGTTGCGGCCTCTTTGCTGTCTGCGCGCAGGCTTAGGGCAGGGCATCGGCCCGGAAGCCGGAAGGTGTTGCAAGGATCTGCGGCCCCCGTCTCTTAAATGTTTATTGCTCTCAGGGTAATGCGTCGGCCCGGAAGGTCGGCCCGGAAGGTGTTGCAAGGATCTGCGGCTCCCGTCTCTTAAATGTTTATTGATCTCAAGGTAATGCGTCGGCTCGGAAGCTGGCGCGGATCTGCGGCACCAGAGGCGAGGGGTCGAAGCCCTTCTCCTCCCCGAGCACCGGGTGGAGCAGGGGCTTGTCCTCTATGGGGGCGAGATCCCCCGCCAGCAGCGCTCGGGTGGCCTGGCCCATCTGGTAGAGCTGGCGCACCGGGGCGAACTGGGTCGCCAGGTTGAGGGGGTCATCGGCGCGGGTGAAAGCCATCATGGGGATCTGGTAGGCCGCATCCCGGGGCGGCTTGGCGCCGTGGATACCCTTGCCTGCGGACATCAGGAAGGGCTGGTGATCACCAAAGGCCACCACCAGATAGCGCTTGCCGGACTGGTCCAGGGTCTTGAGCAACCGCTCCAGCGACGCCATGGCGTCCACCACCCCGGTGTAGTAGGTGTTGAGCAGCTGGCGCTCTGCCGGGCTCTGATCCGGGCAGGCCTTGTCGATCTGCTGGGCCCGGTAGCGATCCCCGTCGAAGGGGCCGTGCCCCTGCATGGTGACCGCGTAGGCGAACAGCGGCTTGTCATCCTGCTCGCTGCGTTTGATCAGGTGATCGATGAGGGCATCGTCCGAGATGTAGAGCCCCTTGTGTTCCAGGGTGGTGAAGCGGGTGTCGAACCAGCGCTCCTCATAGCCGAGCGCCGGAATCGCCTTGGCGCGGCCCCAGAACTTCTCCACATAGGGGTGGGCGAACAGGGTCTGGTAGCCGCTTTGCTTCGCGCTCTGGGCAAGCCCGGGCACCTGGGCCGAGAGGTAGTAGTAGGGCACCACCCCCTGCTTGAGCAGACCCGCCGGCAGGCCGGTATTCATCTCGAACTCCGCCAGCACCGTCATGCCGCCCGTGGTGGGGGAGTGGATGGTCTTGTGCCACTGCGCCACCCCGGCGGGCAGGGAGAGCGTGGGGGCGGGGGCGCAGATCTTGCCCTGCCAGTCGAGCCAGAGCGACTCGTATTGCAGCACGATCACCAGATCGAAGCGGGGCGGCTGGCCCCGGGCTGGCTGGCTCAGTTCGGGGGTGCGCTCGTTGATCTGCAGGGGATAGCGAAAGACGTTGCCGCTTTGCAGCATCTCGTCCACCAGGTTGAACAGATAGAGGCCGGGGCCGGCGCGGATGATGTCCCTGTGGTAGTTCACCGCCCTGTCCACGTAGCGGATGTTGGCCCCGAGCAGCTTGTTGCCGGTCTGGGTGGCGAACACGCAGAGCGCGAAGAAGGCGACGGTGGCGGCGGCTGTGCGCAGGATCCAGCGCGACAGGGCAAAGCGCCAGCACAGGAACAACAGCCCCAGCACGGCCAGCACCGGCAGCACGGGGTGCTGATCGAGCAGGATGTGCAGCAGGGCCAGCAGGTTGCCGAGATCGTCCCCCCCGAGCGGCACCCCGTAGATGGCGATCTTCATGAAGTTGGCGAGCAGGCCTATGCCGGAGAGCGCCGTGAACACCAGCCCCATATAGAGGTTGAACCCCGCCAGGGCACAGAGGCTCCAGCCCAGCACCATGCTGCCCCAGGCGAGGTAATAGTGCTCGGGCCGAAAGCCCGACCAGAACAGAAACTCTCCCAGCTTGAACACCACGAAGCCGTGCAGCAACACGAAGGTGAGGTTGCCGAGCAGCAGGCTGCCGACGATCCGCGAGCGGTAGCTTCGGCGCAGCCGCGGCAGCATCGCCCTGAGCACGGCGGCGCTCATCAGCAGCACCAGCAGCAGGCTGATCATCAGGTAGCTCAGGTTGAAGCAGCGCTCCGGCAGGGTCTGCAGTATCTGGCTGTATTCGGCGCTCTCGGGCCTGTCCGCCAGCAGCAGGCCGATCCGCAGTTGATAGCGGCTGTCCAGGGCGTCATCCGGTGCCCGCAGGGCGCTGTTGAGATCCAGGGTGCAGCGCTCCTGGCGACACTTCTGGCGCTTCTCCACCGCCTGGCTCAACTGATCGATGCGAATGCCCTTGTCGTTGAGCAGCTCTACCCGCACCTTGTCCCCCTCCTGCAGCGGTTTGAGCAGTTGCCACTGGCTGCGCACCACCAGATAGAGGCCGCGACTGTCGCTCTTGTAGAGCAGACTGTGGCGGCTGAGGGTGGCGATGGGCTGATCGGCGGGCCCCAGGATCAACGGTTGTGCCCGCCCGAGCCAGCCGGCGGGATTGAGCAGCGGCAGGGCGAGGGTCAGCAACAGCAGGGCTATCAGCAGACCGAACAGCCACCCGGCCAGAGACTGGGAAAGGGAGGGGCTGTGACCACAGACGGGGGCATTCATAGGGGCTCATCCTTGGAGCGGGCAGGGCAGCGATGGCTGCATCTATTTTGACCCGATGGTGAGGGGCTTGTTCCTTGATGTCAATTTAATGACAACGGGATGAATCTTGGGTGACGACCCGGGCGTGCGAATTGTGATCCCGATCCGGGAGGGGCATTCATTCTGTGATGAAAGCGTCATCATGGGGCTTTGCCGCTGGTCTGGGAGGGGGGCGCTGTTTAGTCTCTCAGTAACGGTTGGAGGTACATGTATGAATCCCAAGGTTGCGGCACGTCAGGCAAGATTGCTCCAGATGCTGGAGAACAACGACGAGATCCGGATCGGACGTGAGCGAGACTGTCCCCTGCCTCTTGCCCAGTTGTTAAGGCTCACCGAGGATCACCCGGACGTCGTCAGGGTCTATGGTCACGGGCTCACCGCCGAGGTGTTCCACCTCAAGGTGGAGGGCCATCACTGGTGCCTGAAGCGGTGCCGACCAGACTCCCTGGTGGCCAACGTCGACGGCAAGACCGCCTTTCTCACCGAACTGGAGCGGCGTCGGGAGATAGAGAGCCTGCGGGAGCTGCACCCCACCATCCTCTCCAACGTGGTCTGCACCAGCTTCGGTTCGGCCCGCACCGGGGTGCTGGTTTCCCCCTGGCTGCGGGGAGAGCCGGTGCGCAGGCTCAATGAGCGCAACCTGGCGCAGATGCTGGCGGTGGAGGCCGAGCTGGCGCGCTGGGGCTGGTTTGACTGGGATCCGAGCCCGGGCAACCTGCTTGACGACGGCCAACAGATCTCGGTGTTCGACTTTGGCTACATGTGGCCTTTCGATCCCCTTCACGAGTTCAACTCCAACGGCCTCACCGATCCGGAATTTCATGTGCCGGAGCGGCTGGAGACCCGCACCCTGTCAGGGCTCTGGTTGGATGATGCCGATCCCTTGCCGCTGTTTCGCCACTGGCGGGGGCTCTGCCTCGCCTGGGCGAAGGGGGAGTTGCAGTACCTTAGCCGGGAGGGGGCCAGTGCCCCCGTGCTGGCCCGCATGCAGGGGCTGGTGGGAGAGTGGAGTGCGGCGCTGGCAAGCGACGAGGCGCTCGCCGCCAACTGGTGGCGCGACATGTATCGCAGCCACCGGCTCGACATTCAGGACGATCTCAGCGGCAAGAGCTGCGGCCCCATGACCCTGCGTCGCCTCGACTGGCTGGAGCAGGCGGTGCGGGATCACTTCCCGGCGCTGGCCGAGAATCTGGGGCCGGATGAGGCGGGGCTCAGCCAGGCTGCGCTGTTGCAACGGCTGGGGGGGCTGCGCGAGCAGATCCGGGCCAACCTGCTGCCAACCCCGGCAAGCCAGTCCATGGGCTGACATGACGGCTGACTCAATGACAAGAGGGGCGCATCGGCGCCCCTCTTCGTTGGTATCGATGCTGGTGTTATGGCCTTCCCCTGATAACAGACCCTTCTCCCCACGGGGAGAAGGGTCTGACAAGGCTTCGTCAGGCTCAGTCGAGCAGCTCCTGATGGAGGCGGTTGACGATGTTGCCCGCTTCGCTCTCCTTGACCAGGAAGCAGAGATTGTGGGCGCTGGCGCCGTAGCAGATCATCCGGATGTTGTGTTCACGAATGGCGTCGAACACCCGGCTGCCCACCCCGGCCGCCTCGCTCATGCGGTTGCCGATGAGGGCCACCAGCGCGAAGTCGGTCTCCACCTCCACCTTGCACAGCTGGCCGAGCTCCGCCAGCACCTTGTCGCCGAGGATGGGCTCGCCGTTGCTCTGGCTGCCAGTGTGATCCAGGGTCAGGGAGACGCTCACCTCAGAGGTGGTGATGAGATCCACCGAGATGCGGTGACGGGCCAGGATGCCGAACACCTCCGCCAAAAAGCCGTAGGCGTGGAACATGTTGAGGCTGTGCAGGGTGACCAGCACCTGCTGGCGGCGCAGGGCCACGGCGCGAAACAGCGGGCAGGTCTCGGTGCTGGCGCGGATCCAGGTGCCACCTGCTGCGGGATCCCTGGCTGAGCCGACGAACACCGGAATGTCCTGGCGCAGGGCGGGTTGCAGGGTGGCCGGGTGCAGCACCTTGGCGCCGAAGGTGGCCATCTCGGCCGCCTCCACGAAGCTGATTTCCGGGATGGGGCGGGCCCGGGTGACCAGGCGCGGATCCGTGGTGTAGATGCCGGGCACGTCTGTCCAGATCTCTATGCTGCCTGCGTCCAGTGCCTCGGCGAGCAGGGCCGCGCTGTAGTCGGAGCCGCCCCGGCCCAATGTGGTGGTGCGGCCATCGGCGTCGGCGCCGATGAAGCCCTGGGTGATGACTAGGCTGTCACCGAGCAGCGGGCCCAGGGTGGCTTGGCAGAGGGTGCGGGTGGCGGCGAGATCCACGGTGGCCTTGCCAAAGCGGCTGTCGGTGCGCAGCAGCTGGCGCGCGTCCTGCCAGCAGGCCTTGATGCCCCGCTGGTGCAGCAGTTCGGTGAAGAGGCGGGTGGACATCAGTTCGCCGCAGGCGATGAGGCGGTCTGCCAGTTCGGCATCGGTGTGCTGGCAGGCCTGGCGGGCCATGGTGCGAATGTCGCCGAGCTGGGCGTGGATGAGGGCGCTCACTTCGCCCGGGTTGCCGAGCGCCGTCAGGATGGCCTGCTGGATCCCGGTCAATCTGGCGAGCTGGGCATCCTGCCCGGCTTCGTCCAATTCACCCTGAGCCAGGCTCACCAGCAGGTTGGTGACCCCGGCGCTGGCGCTCAGCACCACCACCCGGGTCGCCGGATTGGCCAGCACCACGTCGGCGCAATGGTTCATGGCCGCTGCATCGGCGACACTGGTTCCGCCAAACTTGGCGACGTTGATCGGGTTCATTGCATACTCCTGTCTCAAGGTGAAAATCCGGTTTCATCGGGCAAAAGAGAGGAGGAGGCAGAAAATGGCAGGAATAGCGAAGGATCCCGGCCAGAAGCACTCCATCCGCGGTGCCCATCCCACAAGGATCCTGCTGGATGCCTGTGGGATGCACACGACCGATGACAACCCGGGGGATTCAGCCCCCGCAGCCGACGTTGAGGTATACCAGTTGCCTCACTCGTCTCGGCGCTGCTCCCCCTGACCCAAGTTCACCGGACGCTGGTGTCCTCCCTTGGGCTGCCTGGGCAGCGCTCCTCTTCTGGTGCCACCCTGGAAGGTGGCGTGCATGTAGAAATACCCTGCTCTGGATTGCACTGTCAATCGAGTTTGTAAAAAAGTACACAATTGGCAACAACCAGGCACAAGATCAATCAGTTACGAAATCGTCTTGGACAAAACCTTGGAGCGGCGCTGCCAGTTGTAGAGCCGCTGGCGCGCCACCGGCAGATCTTCCACCTCCAGGGGATCGAAGCCCCGCTCCCGGAACCAGTGGATGGAACGGGTGGTGAGCACGAACAGGCGGCGGATGCCGAGCCGCTTGGCCCGCTCGGCCACCTTGGCGATCAGCTGATCACCCCGGTTGGAGTTGCGGTACTCGGGATGGATGGCGACGCAGGCCATCTCGGCCATCGCCTCCTCCATGAAACAGTAGAGCGCCGCGCAACCGATGATGAGGCCGTCGCGCTCGATGATGGTGAACTTGTCTATCTCCATCTCCAACTGCTCACGGGAGCGGCGCACCAGGATGCCTTCCTCCTCCAGCGGCCGGATCAGATCCAGGATGCCGCCGATGTCTTCGATGGTGGCGGCCCGTGCCCGCTCGGCGCTTTCGCGCACTATCTGGGTGCCGAGCCCCTCGCGGCTGAACAGCTCCTGCAGCATGGCGCCGTCATCCTGATAGCTCACCAGGTGGGAGCGCGGCACGCCGCCCCGGCAGGAGGCAATGGCCGCACGCAGGTAGCGGGCGGTGCCGGACATCTCCTCGCCGGCCTGCTCGAGCTCCACCAGCAGCTCTTCTGCCTGCTCGGGGAAGAGTTCGGAGATGGCCTCGCCTTGTCTGTTCATCACCCCCTGGGTGCTGCTGAAACAGATGAGCTTGTCTGCCTTGAGATCCACCGCCACCCGACGCGCCACCTCTTCGGAACTCAGGTTGAAGCTCTCGCCGGTGACCGAGCAGCCGATGGGGGAGATGAGCACCAGACCATGCTGATCCAGCTGGCGGGTGATCCCCTCCACGTCGATGCGCCGCACCCGGCCGCTGTGGCAGTAATCGATGCCATCCTCGACGCCGAGCGGCTGGGCGGTGACGAAGTTGCCGCTCACCACGCTGATGCGCGCGCCCTGCATCGGGGTGTTGGCCAGCCCCATGGAGAGCTGGGCCGTGATGTCGTATTGCAGACCGCCACACACCTGTTTGATGATGGCGAAGCTCTTGTCATCGGTGACCCGGATCCGTCTGTGGTACTGGGCCTCGATGCCGGCGCGGGCCAGCGCCTCGTCGTTTTGCGGACGCGAGCCGAATACCAGGACCAGGCGGATCCCAAGCGTCTGCAGCAGGGCGATATCGCTGACGATATTGGCAAAGTTGGGGTGGCAGATGGCTTCCCCGCCCATCATCAGCACGAAGGTGGCGCCCCGGTGCACGTTGACATAGGGGGTGGATTGCCGAAAGGCATGGACCAGGCTGGGTTCGCGTTCACGCACGTGTTTCATTCCATAAAAAAGCAGCAATTTGCTCAATATATGAAAATAAATTCACAAATCAAGACTAAATATTGGTTTTGGTGTTTTGTGCCGCCATTTTGACCAGTCGCAGACGCCCTGTGCCAGGGCGAGTCGGGGGGCGGTCAGCCCGGTGAAGGGGCCGCCTCGGTTGATCCGGGCTCATAACCTGTTATCTTCGGGGTTCCTTTTCGTCAGCCGCATCGCGCGGGGTTTTATTCAAGGACAGGGCATATGGAGCAGATTATTTCACCGGCAGAGGCGCTGCCGGGACGACGGGAAGCGCTGGCGATCGGCCAGCAGCATGCCGTCAACGGCCACCCGACTCAGGGCCCCTGGCCCGAGGGGATGGAGCTTGCCTGGTTTGGCATGGGGTGCTTCTGGGGTGTGGAGCGCCTGTTCTGGCAGCAGCCCGGCGTCTATTCCACCGCCGCCGGTTATCAGGGGGGCCTGACGCCAAACCCCACCTACAAGGAGGTGTGCAGCGGTCTGACCGGTCATGCCGAGACGGTGCAGGTGGTGTTCGACCCCAGGGTCATCAGTTACGGCGAGCTGCTCAAGCTGTTCTGGGAGCAGCACGATCCGGCCCAGGGCATGCGCCAGGGCGGCGACATCGGCACCCAGTACCGCTCGGTGATCTTCTATGGGGATGACAGTCAGGAGGCCATCGCCCAGCAGAGTCTGGCCGCCTATCAGCAGGCCATGATGGCGAGCGGCGATGCCCGTCCCATCACCACCCGGATCCTGCCGTTGGCCCCTTTCTACTACGCCGAGGATTACCATCAGCAATATCTGGAGAAGAATCCGGAAGGGTATTGCGGGTTGGGCGGCATTGGCGTCTGCCTGCCGCCCAGCCTGAACCGCTGAGGCGCAGCATGTATAAAACAGGGGCCATCCGGTCCCTGTTTCGTTTTTTTGAAAGAAATATTAAAAAAAGTGTCCTGGTCGGGAACTTAACCGAACCTCGGCAGACTAACAATTAGCTACCATGGACGGCAGCCAAGACCAGACACATTTCTTGCCTCGACATTCATCCCACTGACAAGCGCGATGAATCGGAAGTGATAGCAAGCAGGGCTGCCCGTTGAAGGCGGCCCTTTTCACTTTTCGGCCGTGCAGCCGCGGGGGAGGGGCTAGCGGATGGTGCTGTCGAACAGGTTCTTGATGAGACTGATGAACTCATCGAGGAAGGCGTGCTGGGCCGGGGTGGGCGCCCGCAGCCAGACAGCGGAGAGCACCTCTTCCAGATCGGCCACCACGGCATCGGCCTCCTGCATGATCATGAAACGCACCTTGGGGTCGAGCTGAGGGTTCTGCTCGCAGATGGCCATGAGGTTGCCCGCCACCCGGTTGCTCACCAGATCCTCTATGGTCTCGGAGCCCGTGCCCTGCTGCTGGCTCTCGAACAGGCCCAGACTCTCTACCAGATACTCGATCAGCGCAATATAACCGTCGCTCTCTACCACCATGATGGCTGCCTTCATTCATTGCTTTGGGGAAATGGTGGGTATTTTAGTGGCTGGCCTTGGCTTGGCAAGCTGCAGTAGAGGCG
>NZ_CDBZ01000024.1:9393-20341 GCF_000819985.1 Aeromonas media
CTGCAGTAGAGGCGATGGCGGACAAAACTGACCCCGCCGCGCTCGACGGTTTCCAATCCGGCCTGCTCGAACCCGTGGCGCAGAAACAGCGCGAGGCTGAAGGCGCTGGCCTCCGTGGTCAGGCTGTGCAGGCCCAACTGGCTGGCCGCCTGCAGCGCCTGTGCCAGCAGCAGGCCGCCGAGCCCCTGACGCGGATGATCCGGGCTCACATAGAGCAGGCTGAGGTGGCCGTCATCGCTCAGGGTGACAAAGCCTAGGGGGATGCCCTGCTGCTCGATGACCCAGCCGTGGTGCTCGCGCAACTGGCTGACCAAGCCGGGGTGACGGGCGCCCAGCGCCCATTGCTCCACCTGCTGCGGGCTGTAGTGCTCCGGGCCCATGCGGCGCACTGACTGCTCGAACAGGGTCAGCAGGTCGGGGATGTGCTGCTCCCTCAGGGGCCTGATCCGGGCGGGCGCGGTTTTTTGTGTCTGCGGCATCGATGTTATCCTGCCTTGCCTGACAGGGTTGGCGCCTGCGGTCGCCTGGCCCTGGGCAGGCCGGCCACCACCCGCTCATAGGAGTGTTCAATCCAGCCCTGCCAGAGATCGGTGTCCAGATCCTCGACCAGGGTCACCGTGTTCCAGTGCTGCTTGTTCATGTGCCAGCCCGGTTTGACCTCGGGATGGATCTCCCGCAGCAAAAGCGCGAGTTCGGGCTCGCATTTGAGGTTGATGGTGAGGGGCTCGGCCTGCCAGTTCACCAGGGCGAACATCTTGCCGGCGATGCGGTAGACCAGAAACTCCGGGCCGAAGGGGGTATCCTCGGTGGCCCCCGGCAGGCTGAGCAGGAATTCACGTAACGATACAAGGCTCATACAGGACTCCATGCTGGTCCGATGATAAGTGGCAGCATATTCAGCGGGGCGCCCCGTCTGTTAATATGCCCGCCGAGTATATCCCTCAACCCCCCGGGAGCCCATAAGATGTTGTACCACAAGACCTTTGAGCTGGGCCCCGATCGGGATTGGGTGGTGTTCGTGCACGGCGCAGGCGGCAGCTCCTCCATCTGGTTCAAGCAGCTGCGCGCCTACCGGGAGCACTTCAACGTGCTGCTGCTCGACCTGCGCGGCCACGGCCAATCCAACCAGCTGCAACAGGTGGTCAAGGGACACTACAGTTTTCGTGCCGTGACCGAGGACATCTTGCGACTGCTCGATCACCTGCGCATCCCCCGCGCGCATTTTGTCGGCATCTCCCTTGGCACCATCCTCATCCGCCACCTGGCAGAGCTCTGCCCCGAGCGGGTCAAGAGCATGGTGCTCGGCGGCGCCATCCTGCGCCTCGACATCCGCTCCCGGGTGCTGGTGCAGCTTGGCCGGGTCGGCCAGCACATCCTGCCCTACATGTGGCTCTATCGACTGTTCGCCTTCATCATCATGCCGCGCCAGCACCATCAGGAGTCCCGCAACCTCTTCGTGCGCGAGGCCCGCAAACTGTGCCAGAAGGAGTTCAAACGCTGGTTCCGCCTCGCCACCGAGGTCAACCCGCTGATGCGCTACTTCAAGGAGCGGGCCCTGCCGATCCCGACCCTCTATGTGATGGGGGAGGAGGATCACATGTTCCTCGCCCCGGTGCGCGAGCAGGTGGCCCGGGACCCCTACAGCCGGCTCGAGATCATCGAAAACTGCGGCCACGTCTGCAACGTGGAACAGCCCGACCACTTCAATCGTCAATCCCTGGCATTTCTCTCTACCCAGACGAGCGTCTTGCCCGCCACGCCGCTAGAAGCCTGATCCCGCGCCAAGCCCCCTCCTGGGTGAGCGCAGTCCTCTCAGACGAAGTAGTGGGCGATATCCAGATAGCGCTGGCGGATATGCTCGATCAGCAGCCGGATCTTGCGCGGCGGCTGGCGGGTGAAGGGGTAGACGGCGTAGATGCCAAGCTTCTTGCCCACCCGCTCCGGAAACAAATCCACCAGATTCCCGCTCATCAAATCGTGATAGACCAGGCATCGCGGCACATAGACGATGCCGCGTCCCCCCAGCGCCGCCTTGCGCAGGGCACCGGCGTTGTCGGTTGAAAAGCTCCCCGACACCGACACCAGATAGTTGCCGTCCTCCCCCTTGAAGGCCCACTCCGACGCCCCCGTGCTCTGGTAGGCGTAGCGCAGGCAGTTGTGAGCCTGCAGGTCTGCGGGCTCGCGCGGCGCCCCGAAGCGGCGCACATAGGCGGGGGCCGCGCAGATCACCCACTGGGAGTCGAGGATATGGCGGGCGATGAGGCTGGAGTCATCCAGATAACCGGTGCGAATGACCAGATCGAACCCCTCTTCCACCAGATTGACGAAGCGGTTGTCCAGCGACATCTCCACCGTGAGCCCCGGGTGCTGCTGGCAAAAATCGGCCACCGCATCGGCCAGCAGCAGCTCTCCCGAGATGGTGGGCACCGACATGCGCACATGGCCGCTCACCTTTTCGCCAAACCCCGCCACCGCGTCGAAGGCGTCCAGTGCGGCGGCCTTCACATTTTTCGCACCTTGATAGAGCTCCTTGCCTGCCTCGCTCAGGGTGAGCCGGCGGGTGGTGCGATAGAGCAACTGCACCCCGAGTTCTTCCTCAAGGCGTCCGATCCGTTTGCTAACCACTGAATTTGTAATGGAATTTTGCTCAGCCACCTTGCTGAAGGAGCCTGCCTCCACCACCTGAGCGAAGAGGATGAGGTCGTCGGTACTGGCCATATTGATCAACTTTTGGAACGAATGTTGTTCATTATTTCCATATATCGCGAAAAAGGAACAGGGTAAGGTCACGTCCGATTAACAAAACAACAACAAGGTGCCCCCACGGTGCCTCTTCTGGACAAGGACGCAATGATGACAGACACCCTGCTGGCCCTGGTGGCCTTCTCGCCGATCCTGGTGGCCGCCGTGCTGCTGGTCGGCCTCAACTGGCCCGCCAAGCGCGCCATGCCCATCGCCTTCCTGTTGACCGTGTTCATCGCCCTCTGGGGCTGGCAGATGAGCCCGACCCGGGTCTTTGCCTCCACCCTGCAGGGGTTGGTGATCACGGTGACCGTGCTCTGGATCGTGTTCGGCGCCATCTTGATGCTCAACACCCTCAAACACACCGGCGCCATCAGCGCCATTCGCGGCGGTTTTACCAACATCTCGCCGGACCGGCGCATCCAGGCCATCATCATCGCCTGGTGCTTCGGTGCCTTCATCGAAGGGGCTTCTGGCTTTGGCACCCCGGCGGCCATCGCCGCCCCCTTGCTGGTGGCCATCGGTTTTCCGGCGCTCGCCGCCGTGCTGCTCGGCATGATGATCCAGTCCACCCCGGTCTCGTTCGGCGCGGTGGGCACCCCCATCCTCGTTGGTATCAACAAGGGGCTGGATAACCAGGCCATCGGCCACACCTTAAGCGCTGGTGGCAGCAGCTGGGACATCTACCTGCAGCAGGTGACCACCAACGTGGCCCTCATTCACGCCACCGTCGGCACCCTGATGCCGGTGCTGATGGTGATGATGCTGACCCGCTTCTTCGGCCGCCACCGCAGTTGGACCGAAGGGCTCGCCATCCTGCCGTTCGCCCTCTTCGCCGGGCTCGCCTTCACCGTGCCTTACGCCCTGACCGGCATGTTGCTCGGTCCCGAGTTCCCGTCCCTCATCGGCGGTCTGGTGGGGCTCGCCCTGGTAGTGACGGCGGCGCGTCGCGGTTTCCTGGTGCCCAAGACACAGTGGGATTTTGCCCCCGAGAAAGAGTGGCCTGCAGAGTGGCTGGGCTCCATCAAGCTGGATCTGAAAGAGGCCGCCGCCCGCCCCATGTCGCTGCTGCTGGCCTGGCTCCCCTATGTGGCGCTGGCGTTGTTGCTGGTGGCGAGCCGGGTGAGCCCGGCGTTCAAGGCAAGCCTCCTGTCCGTGAGCCTCGCCTTCACCGATCTGCTGGGGGAGAAGGGGGTCAGCGCGTCGATTGAGCCGCTCTACCTGCCGGGGGGTCTGCTGGTGCTCTGCGCCCTGCTCGCCACCTTGCTGCAATCGCGCTCCCTCGCCCCCTTTGGTCGGGCGATGGGGGAGTCCAGCCGCACCCTGCTTGGTGCCGGCTTCGTGCTCATCTTCACCGTGCCCATGGTGCGCATCTTCATCAACTCCGGCGTGAACGGGGCGGATCTTGCCAGCATGCCGGTGACCACGGCGAATTTTGCCGCCGGGCTGGTGGGGGAGTTCTTCCCGGCGCTCAGCGCCACCATAGGCGCACTGGGAGCCTTTATCGCCGGCTCCAACACGGTGTCGAACATGATGTTCAGCCAGTTCCAGTTTGAAGTGGCGCAGACCCTCGGGGTATCCACTGCCGCCATGCTGGCGCTGCAGGCCGTGGGCGCGGCGGCCGGCAACATGATTGCCATCCACAACGTGGTGGCGGCGTCGGCCACCGTGGGGCTGCTGGGGCGCGAGGGGGAGACGCTGCGCAAGACCGCGCTGCCGACCCTCTACTATCTGCTGGCCACCGGCCTCATCGGGTTGGTGCTCATGTACAGCTTCCACATCTCGGACGTCTTGCTGCAGCTCAAGTAAAGGAGAGCAAGTGATGAAGGTAATGCGGGTCTATCCGGCCAAGCCGGCCGATGTCTATCTCTACGCCACCTGTCTGGTGGACCTGTTCGACCCGGTGGCGGGGCTCGATGCCATCGCCCTGATCGAGCGGGAAGGGATAAGGGTGCACTTTGTCGAGAAACAGACCTGCTGCGGGCAGCCGGCCTACACCTCGGGCCATGAAGAGGAGGCGCGCAAGGTGGCGCAAAGCCAGATGGCGCTCTTCCCCGAGCCCTGGCCGGTGGTGGTGCTGTCGGGCTCCTGTGGCGGCATGATGCACCACCACTATGCGCGCCTGTTTCCAGAGAGCCGCGAGGTGGCGGCGTTTTGCGAGCGGGTGTTCGAGCTCACCGAGTTTCTGGCCCAGGTCTGCCGGGTGCGCTGGTACGGGGTGGGGAGGGCGAGCATCGTCATGCACACCTCCTGCTCGGCCCGGCGCGAGATGCAGGTACACAGCCGGGCCCGCGCCCTGCTGGGTCAGCTCGATGGGGTCACCCTGCATGAACAAGCCTACGAGAGCGAGTGCTGCGGCTTTGGCGGCACCTTCTCGGTGCGCCATCCCCACATCAGCCAGGCCATGGTGGAGGACAAGACCCGCCACCTGCTGGCCACCGGCGCCGACACCCTGGTGAGCGCCGACTGGGGGTGTCTCTTGAACATCAAGGGCTCCCTGGCCTATCAGGGCAAGACACTGCTCGCCATGCACCTGGCCAGCTTCCTGCTCGCCCACAGCAAGCCGTTGTCAGAAAAACAGGAGGCCCATCATGAGTGAGCACGCCAAGTATTCGCCGCGCCGCTTCCATCCCCAGGCCGAGGCGGCTCTGGCCGACCCCGTGCTGCGCCAGAATTTTCGCGGCGCCATGGATTACCTGCGCGGCAAGCGCCGGGATGCTTTCGCCGACCCGCTCGAGGAGGCGGCGGTGCGCGATGCGGCGGAGCAGATCCGCCAGCGCTGTCTCTCACGCCTGCCGGCGCTGCTGGAGCAGCTCGAAGCCAACTGTGAGCGCAACGGCATCCGGGTGCACTGGGCCCAGACGCCGGCGGAGGCCAACGCCATCATCCTCGGCATCGCCCAACAACATGGGGTGAGCAGCATCGTCAAGGGCAAGTCCATGGTGAGCGAGGAGGTGGGCTTCAACCACGAGATGGCGCGCCACGGCATCCGCTGCCTTGAAAGTGACATGGGGGAGTTCATCGTCCAGCTCGACGGCGATACCCCGTCCCACATCATCATGCCCGCCATCCACAAGAACAAGCAGGAGGTGAGCGACACCTTCGCAAGCAACCTGGCGGATTTCACCCCCACCACCGACGTGGACGAGCTGATCCAGACCGGGCGGCGGGCCCTGCGCGAAGAGTTTCGCCGCGCCGGCATGGGGCTTTCCGGCGTCAACTTCGCGGTGGCCGAAACCGGCAGCCTCTGTCTGGTGGAGAACGAGGGCAACGGGCGCATGTGCACCACGGTGCCGAAAGTGCACGTGGCCATCACCGGCATCGAGAAGGTGGTGGAGTTCTTCTCCGACGTGCCGCCGCTTTACAGCGCCCTGACCCGCTCGGCCACCGGCCAGGCCATCACCACCTACTTCAACATCATCAGCGGCCCGCGCCGGGCAGGGGAGCTGGACGGCCCGGACGAGGTGCACCTGGTGCTGCTCGACAACGGCCGCAGCCAGGCTTACCGGGACGAGGAGTTGCGCAAGACCCTGCAGTGCATCCGCTGCGGCGCCTGCATGAATCACTGCCCGGTCTACACCCGCATCGGCGGTCACGCCTACGGCACCATCTACCCGGGTCCCATCGGCAAAATCATCTCCCCCCATCTGCTGGGGCTGGAGAGCACGAGCGATCTGGTGACCGCATCTAGCCTGTGCGGCGCCTGCGGCGAGGTGTGCCCGGTGCGCATCCCCATTCCCGACCTGTTGCAGCGCCTGCGGCGGGAGGCCAAGCACGACGCACAGCCCGGCCACGAACCGCTGGCGGGGCAGGGGGCGGCCAAGAGCCGGCTCGAAACCCTCGCCATGCAGAGCTTTGCCTTCGCCGCCACCCACCCGCGCCTCTATCACGCCGCCACCGGTGTGGCCGGTCGCCTGCGGGGCTTGATGCCTAAACATCTGGGCCCCTGGACCCAGTGCCGAGAGGCCCCCAAACCCGCCCCCCAGAGCCTGCACGCCCTGCTGCGCCAGAAGAAGAAGGAGTCCTGAGATGTCGAGCAAAGAGGCCATATTAAGCCGCCTGCGCGGCGCCGCCACCCCCATGGCCCACGCTCCCCATGGCTGGCAGCCCTGGCGCGGGGCTGATGACAGTGCGCGGCGCGAGCATTTTCTTGCCGGGATCAGCGCCAGCCATGCCGAGATCCTCACCGTCAAGGAGGCAAACCTTGCCCGGGAGCTGACCGCCTGGCTGGATGAAGAGGGCGTGACGCACCTGGCCTGTGGCCAGGGCGGCCGCTGGCAGGCGGCAGTTGCGGCCGCCTGTGCCGGGCGCTCTGTGTTGACCCCGGCGGGGGAGTTTTCCGGCTGGAAGGATGAGCTGTTCGATGCCTGTCAGGCGGGCATCACCCACTGCGCGGGTGCCATCGCCGACACCGGCACCCTGGTGTTGCTGCCGGATGGCGGCGAGCCGCGCACTCTCTCGCTGGTGCCCCCCTGCCATATCGCCCTGCTGGCGGCCTCCACCATCGCCGACAACCTGGCGGGGCTGGTAGAGGCCGGGTGCTGGCAGCAGGCCATGCCCACCAATCTGCTGCTGGTTTCCGGCCCCTCCAAGACCGCAGACATCCAGCAGACCCTGGCCTACGGTGCCCACGGCCCGAGCCGCCTACTGGTTGTGCTGGTGGAGGATTGCTGATGCGCTGGAACGAATTTGACGCCGCCGTGCTTGAGCGCATTCCGCCGGAGCGCCTGGTGAGCGACCCTGACTTGCGCCTCGCCCACGGCACGGACGCCAGCTTCTACCGGCTGGTGCCCGAGCGCATCGTGCGCCTCGACTCCCTCGATGAGGTCCGCTTCGTGCTGGGGGTGTGCCGCGAATTGAGCCTGCCGTGCACCTTTCGCGCCGCCGGCACCAGCCTCTCGGGCCAGGCCCTGAGCGATTCGGTGCTCATCACCCTGACCGACAGCTGGCGCGGCCACCGCATTCTGGACGAGGGGGCGCGCATTGCCCTGCAACCCGGAGTGATCGGCGCCGATGCCAACCGCTATCTGGCGCCTCTGGGACGCAAGATTGGGCCGGATCCGGCCTCCATCAACGCCTGCAAGCTCGGTGGCATCGCCGCCAACAACGCGAGCGGCATGTGCTGCGGCACCGCCCACAACAGCTACCACACTCTGCACACCATGACCTTGCTGCTGGCCGATGGTACCGTGCTGGACAGCAGCGATCCCCACAGCCGCGCCGCCTTTGCGGCCAAGCGCCCGGAGCTGCTGGCCGGGCTCGCCGCCCTGCGCGCCGAAGTGCTGGCGAACGCCGAGCTTGCCGCCAAGATCCGCCACAAGTACCGGCTCAAGAACACCACCGGCTACGCCATCAATGCCCTGCTTGACCATGAGGACCCCATTGATATCCTCACCCACCTGATGATTGGCTCGGAGGGGACCCTCGGCTTTATCGCCGAGGTGGTGCTCGACACCGTGCCCGAATACCCCCACAAGACCTCTGCTCTGCTGGTGTTTCGGGATGCGGAGCAGGCGTGTCTGGCCACCTCGCGCCTGAAAAATGCGCCGGTGGCGGCGGTGGAGCTGATGGATGGGCGCTCCCTTCGCTCGGTCGCGGGCAAGCCCGGTCTGCCGGACTTTATCAAGACGCTGGACCTGGCCGCCTGCGCCTTGCTGATCGAGGTGCATGGACAAAGTGAAGAAGAGCTGGTCGCTCGCTGCGAGCAGGTGATGGACATGGCCGCCGAGTTCGCCCAGGTTGCCTCGGTGCCCTTTACTACCGATAGCGCTGGCCTCTGGGCCATTCGCAAGGGGCTCTTCCCGGCGGTGGGGGCGGTGCGCACCACCGGCACCACCGTCATCATCGAGGATGTCGCCTTTCCCATCGAGCGTCTGGCGGAAGGGGTAGCAGGGTTGCAGCAACTGTTCGATCGCTTCGAGTACGGTGAGGCGATTATCTTCGGCCACGCGCTGGAGGGGAACCTGCACTTCGTCTTTACCCAGGGGTTCGACGATCCGGCGCAGGTGGCCCGCTACGGCGCCTTTATGGATGCGGTGGCGGAGCTCGTCGCGGTGCGCTTTGGCGGGTCGCTCAAGGCCGAGCACGGTACCGGTCGCAACATGGCCCCCTATGTGGAGCTCGAATGGGGGCCTGAGGGGATGGCGCTGATGCGCCGCATCAAGGCGCTGCTGGACCCGGACGGCCTGCTCAATCCCGGCGTCATCATCAACGACGACCCCAAGGCCCACCTTGCCCACCTCAAGCCCATGCCGGCGAGCGATGCCATCGTGGATCCGTGCATCGAGTGCGGCTTTTGCGAGGCGGTCTGCCCCTCGCGCACCCTGTCGCTCTCGCCGCGCCAGCGCATCGTGCTCTATCGGGAGTTGTCACGCCGTGGTCGCAGCGGTGAAACGGCAGGGGATCTTGCCCGGCTGTTTGACTATCAGGGCATCGACACCTGTGCCGCGACCGGGCTCTGCGCCGATCGCTGCCCGGTTGGCATCAACACCGGCAGCCTTATCAAGAAGCTGCGCAGCGACAAGTACCAGCGCTTCGTGCCCATCGCTCGCTGGAGCGCCGATCACTTCGCCGGCGTCACCCGCACGGCGCGCGGTGCCCTGGGGCTCAGGGGCATTGCCGGCAAGCTGTTGGGAGACAAAGCGCTGGCAGGATTGGTAAACGGGGTACGTAACGTCAGCGGCCAGCGTACCCCCGCCTGGCTGCCGACCCTGCCGGGGCCGAGCCGCTACCGGTGGCCGCCAGGGGAGGGGAGCCATAGCGGATCCAGCGAGCGCGCCTTGGTCTATCTGCCGTCCTGCGCCAGCCGGGTGTTCGGCCAGCAGGAGGATGCCCCGTCACTGCCGGAGGTGGTGTTATCTATCCTCAATAAAGCGGGTTGCCGGGTGATAGTGCCGCAAGGCATTGAGGGTCTCTGCTGCGGCATGCCCTATGACAGCAAGGGGATGGTCGAGGTGGCACAGGCCAAGCGCAGTGAGCTGGCCGAGGCCCTGTGGCAGGCAAGCGAAGCCGGCCGCTGGCCCGTGCTGCTCGACACCAGCCCCTGCGTGCAGCGGCTGCTCTCGGGGGCACTGGGCAAGGGCCTTCGGGTGTTCGAGCCCTCCGCTTTTGTGCTGGAACACCTGCTACCCCACCTTGAGCTGACCCCCATCGATGAGACAGTGATGCTCCATATCACCTGCAGCAGCCGGCGTATGGGGCTGGGGGATAAGATGCTGGCGGTGGCCCGCGCCTGTGCCCGTGAGGTGATCGTGCCTGAGCATATCCAGTGCTGCGGCTTTGCCGGCGACAAGGGATTGATGACCCCGGAGCTCAACGCCGCCGCGCTCGCCAGCCTGCCCGCGCAGGTGCCCAGGGATTGCCGTCAGGGTTTCAGCAACAGCCGCACCTGCGAAATGGGGCTGAGCCAGCACGCCGGCATTCCCTATCACAGCATCCTGTATCTGGTGGCGCAGGCGGCGAGATAGAAAAATAAAAACGGCAGGATAAATATCCTGCCGTTGGTGGAGACGCCAAACACTTGGGGCGTTACCCCAAGGAGTTGCTGCGCGTCATAGTCAGAACCTGCATAGAGAAAACGGATTATCCCATTCCTGCCGCATTGTGGGCGTCAAGCCCTTGCCGGTGAACAGTTCCCGCAGGTGTTGGTGCAGCTGGGCCAGCATTTCCTGCCCTATATGTATGTAGCTCTATTGGCTGTTTGCCTTCATCATCATGCCGAGCCTGCACCATCAGGAGTCGCGCAACCTCTTTGTGCGCGAGGTCAGAAAGCTGTGCCAGAAGGAGTTCAAACGCTGGTTCCGCCTCGCCACCGAGGTGAACCCCCTGATGCGCTACTTCAAGGAGCGGGCGCTACCGATCCCGACCTTCTATGTGATGGGGGAGGAGGATCATATGTTCCTCGCCCCGGTGCACGAACAGGTCGCCCGCGACCCCTACAGCCGGCTCGAAATCATCGAAAACTGCGGCCACGTCTGCAACGTGGAGCAGCCGGAGCACTTTAACCGGCAGTCGTTGGCGTTTATCTCCAACCAGGCCAGTGTCCACGCTTAATCCTTATCTCAGCAGACCCTCTTTCAAGCCACGCCGTTAGGCCCACACCTGTGCCTGTTCGGCGTAGCGGTCTTGGGAAGGTGCGAACAAGTCCCTGATATGAGATCATGTTTGTCATCTGGAGCCATGAAAAAGGGTTCATCATGAGTCATCA
>NZ_CDBZ01000025.1 GCF_000819985.1 Aeromonas media
ACCAACTGAGCTATTCCCGCTACATGTGTCTTGAGGCTGTGCTGATGATTGGAGCGGGAAACGAGACTCGAACTCGCGACCCCGACCTTGGCAAGGTCGTGCTCTACCAACTGAGCTATTCCCGCAACAGGATGTCTTCTGCAAGTGATTGGAGCGGGAAACGAGACTCGAACTCGCGACCCCGACCTTGGCAAGGTCGTGCTCTACCAACTGAGCTATTCCCGCAACTACCTTAAAACGGCCGTACAGCATTTGGTTGCTTGCGCTACTGTACGGGAGCCGAATTATAAGAGCAGTCATTCCAATTGCAAGGGCTTTTTTGTCACTGTGCAGCCGTTCGCTCAAAAGCTGGCCGAACTGCCGATTTTAGCAACCGGGCGACGGCAACCCCTTGCCGGGGACTCAGATTTTGAAGACGTGGCTGCGGTAGAACTGCAGTTCGGCGATGGACTCGCGAATGTCGTCAAGCGCCTGATGGGAACCGCTCTTGGTGAACTTTTCCAGCAGCTCCGGCTGCCAGCGGCGCACCAGCTCCTTGATGGTGCTGACGTCGACGTTGCGGTAGTGGAAGAAGGCTTCCAGCTCGCCCATGTGCTTGACCATGAAGCGGCGATCCTGGCCGATGCTGTTACCACACAGAGGGCTGGTGCGCTCCGGCACCCACTGGCGGATGAACTCGAGGGTCTCGGCCACGGCGCGGGCCTCGTCGTGCTCGCTCGCCTTGACCCGGGCCACCAGTCCGCTCTTGGTGTGGGTGTTGACGTTCCACTCGTCCATCTTGGCCAGCTCTTCATCGCTCTGGTGAATGGCGATGACGGGCCCTTGTGCCAGCACGTTCAGATCCTTGTCGGTGATGATGGTGGCAATCTCCAGAACCACGTTCTGTTCGGGGTCCAGCCCCGTCATCTCCATGTCGATCCATACCAGGTTCTGCGCGCTGACTGTCATGATTGCTCTCTCTATTGGGAGGAATGGCGGAATTTTGCCAATTTGCATGTATCATACTGGCTTTGGATCTGTTCATAAACTGGCGAATCGAGTGGCAAAGAAAGCAAAACTCAATCTGGGTCAACAGAGGCGCGTTCAGGCCAACCGCGAACGGCGGCTGCAAAAAGATCACACCACTGTGGTGGATGACACTCTGTTTGGCCCGGCCATCGAAGGGGTGGTGATCAGCCGCTTCGGCCAGCATGCGGACGTGGAAGCCGTCGACGGTACCATACACCGCAGCAACCTGAGGCGCAGCAGCATCAACAGCCTGGTGTGCGGTGACAAGGTGGTGTGGCGTCCCGGCCTCAATGCCGCGACCGCCGGCGTCATCGAGGCGGTACATCCCCGTCACTCGGTGCTGACCCGACCGGACTTCTACGACGGGGTCAAACCCATCGCCGCCAACATCGACCAGATAGTCATCGTCTCGGCGGTGATGCCCGAGTTCTCCACCAACATAGTCGACCGCTACCTGGTGGCGGCGGAAGACGTGGAAATCGCGCCCCTCATCGTCCTGAACAAGGTCGACATGCTGGACGAAGCGGCCCGCACCCGGGTCGAGGGCCAGCTCGCCGCCTACCGCAAGCTCGGCTACCCGGTGATCCTGGTAAGCTGCGAGAGCGGCGAAGGGCTCGATGCGCTCAAGGTCGCCCTGACCGACAAGATCAGCATCTTCGTCGGCCAGTCCGGGGTGGGCAAGTCGTCCCTGACCAACGCCCTGATGCCGGGGCTCGGCGTGCTCACCGGCGAGATCTCCGAAAACTCGGGGCTGGGCACCCACACCACCACCACGGCGCGGCTCTATCACTTCCCGAGCGGCGGCGATCTCATCGATTCCCCCGGGATCCGCGAGTTCGCCCTCTGGCACCTGGAAGCCGATCGCATCACCTGGTGTTTCGTGGAGTTTCGCGACTACCTCGGCAGTTGCAAGTTCCGCGACTGCACCCACAAGGATGATCCCGGCTGCGCCCTGCGGGCGGCGGTCAGCAGTGGCGCCATCAGCCCTGACCGCTTCCACAACTATCACCGCATCCTGGAAACCATGCAGGAAGCCCGCCACGGTCGGCAACAAGCCCGACTGTGACCCAATCAACCTCCCTCTTTTTAGAAAGAGCAGATGAAGATCATGAGCATCACTGACAACCTGAAAATTGCCGGTCAATACTGCCTGCCCAAACACGCCCTCTCCCGCCTGGTCGGCAAGCTTGCCGCCGCCGAGGCTGGCAACCTCACCACCCGGGTGATCGAGGCCTTTATCAAGCAGTACGGCGTCGACATGAGCGAAGCGCTGCACGAAGATCCGGCCCACTACGCGAGCTTCAACGCCTTCTTCACCCGCGAGCTCAAGCCGGGGATCCGTCCGCTGGTCGAGGATGCCATGACCCTGGCCCTGCCGGTGGACGGCACAGTCAGCCAGCTCGGCCCCATTAGCCAAGGCCGCATCATCCAGGCCAAGGGCCACGACTACAGTGCCCGCGAGCTACTGGGCGGCTTCGAGGATCTGGTGGCGCCATTCAAGGATGGGGACTTTGCCACCATCTATCTGGCGCCCAAGGATTACCACCGCATCCACATGCCGCTGGACGGCGTGCTGGAGAGCATGGTGTTCGTGCCGGGGGATCTCTTCTCCGTCAACCCGCTCACCGCCGAGAAGGTGCCCAACCTGTTCGCCCGCAACGAGCGGGTGGTTGCCACCTTCCGCACCCCCCACGGCCCCATGGCGCTGGTGCTGGTTGGCGCCACTATCGTCGCCAGCATCGAGACCATCTGGGCCGGCAACATAGCGCCGACCAAACAGAAGGAAGTGGTGCGCTGGGATTACACCGGCGACGAGGCCATCACCCTGCAAAGAGGCGCCGAGATGGGGCTGTTCAAGCTCGGCAGCACCGTAGTCTGCCTGTTTGGCCCCGGCATGCTGGCCGGTTTCGAACCCCATCTGGCCAACGGCGTCACCACCCGCATGGGTCAGCCCTTTGCCAAGCTGGCGGAGCAGGCATGAGTGACCAGTCCAAGCCTGCTACCTCGCAGAAAAACAACCCGCTGCACGGGCTGACCCTGGAGGCGATCGTCACCGCCCTGGTCGAGCATTACGGCTGGGAACAACTGGGGCAGCAGATCAACATCCGCTGCTTCACCGACGATCCCAGCGTCAAGTCCAGCCTGAAGTTCCTGCGCAAGACCCCCTGGGCGCGAGAGAAGGTAGAGAGCCTCTATCTCTACGTTCAGCGCAAACAGGCCAAACAGAAGGAAGACCCCAGTGGCGTTTAAGATTACCTACACCTACAAGAAGCAGGCCAAAGAGATAGGCTACGCCAACGACAAATTCAACAGCATCTATGACGCCATTGCCGCGGCCGAGGGGCTGGATCTCTCCAGCTTCCACGCCATGGAGGCCCAGCTGGCCCAGGTGTGCCGCCGCGACAAGAAGAGCGTGAAGGACTACAGGGAGAACTACTTCAAGGAGCTGGGCTTCTCCAACGTCGTGATCGAACGGGACAATCTCGAAGACAAGCAGGAGTGAGCATGCGAACCCTGACTCTGATGGCCGCCTCCCTGCTGCTGGCGGCCTGCAGCACCCAGACTCCCCAGCTGGTCGGCAACGATCAGGATGCCCACGGCTGCCGTGCCAGCGCCGGTTACCAGTGGTCCCCCCTGCTCGGCCAGTGCGTACGTCTGTTCGAACAGGGAGTGCGCCTGCAATCCCTCGAGGCCACCGAGACCGGCAGCGCCTTCGTGCTGTTCAACACCGATCAGAGCAAGGCCGAGCTGACCCTGCCAAGCGGCGAGCTGATCCCCCTTGACCGCCAGGGCGAGGAGGGAAACTGGTCCTGGCAGGGAGGGGCCTACCAGCTCTTCCCCTGGAAGGGCTATGTGCTCAAGTCCGGTGAGCGGGCGCTGTTTCACGGTGACAGCGCGCTCTAACGGCAACCCCGTAAGTACGACAAAACCCCCGGCCCAGCCGGGGGTTTTGTTTCTGGAAAGCGCAAACCATGGCCGGCAGGGCAGCCCGCAGACAAAAAAGCCACGCCCGTGGGGCGTGGCAAAGGTAGGCAGGGTCACTCAACTTGCTGGGACCAGCAGGGACTGGCCGGCAGACCGACAACCTGGCGGCAGGGCGGCGTCAGAGCCGCCCCACCCTGGCTCAACGGTCGATGGCATCCAACACCCGGGCGGAATAGACCATGGCGGCCCCGGCATTCATGGCAACGGCAACCCCCAGTGCATCGGCGATCTCGGCCCGGCTGGCCCCCTGCTTGAGGGCGGCATCGGCATGGACGGCGATGCAGCCATCGCAGCGGGTGGTGACGGCCACCGCCAACGAGATGAGCTCGCGGGTCTTGCCATCGAGCACGCCGTTCTTGCTGCCGGCGGACGACAGCTGCTGATAACCCTTGAGGGTATCCGGGCTCAGGGTGCCCAGCTCCATTACGCGGCCCATCAACTGTTTACGGTATTGATCCCAGTCTTGCATCTTGACTCTCCGGTTTGGCAGAACAGGCCCCGGCCTGTTCGATGAAACCAGTATTGCATCGGGACTTGAGTCGTTTAATACTTTAAAGACGCAAATAACAGTCAAATGGAATCATGAACCAGATAGACCAGCTGATCAGCCAGGCCGGCATCCAGGGCACGTTCGACCTGCGCTGCCTCTATCGCGGCGGTTTCAGACTGCCCCATGAGCAGAGCCCGGCCGGGGTGATGCCCTTTCACCTGCTGATGAAAGGAGAGATCCGGGTCAGCACGGCGCAGGGCGATGACGTGACCCTGCGCCCGGGCGATCTGCTGCTGCTGCCCGGTGGCGAGCCCCATACCATCTGGCGGGAAGGCGACACCCTGGCCTTGGCCGAGCCGGGCGACGGGCTGCTGCCGCAGAGGGGCGATGGCGGCGATCAGGTGGAGTTTCTGTGCGGCGAGTACCGCTATCAGGGACCGCTGCGGCCGCTGTTGCTGGATGCCCTGCCGAGCCCGCTCTGCATCCCGCTGCTCACCAGCGAGTCGCAACAGTCGCTACGCCTGGTACTGAGCCTGATCCACCAGGAGCTGCAGCGCGAACAGCAGGGCTCGGGGGCTGTGCTGACGGCCCTGAGTCAGGTGCTGCTGGCCATGGGGCTGCGGGCCCATGCCAGCGATCCGCACGGGGCGCTCGGGCTGGTCGGCGCCCTGCAAGACCCCAGGCTGGGCCGTTCGCTGCAGGCCATGCTGGCCGACCCGGCCCACCCCTGGAGCGTGGATGAACTGGCGGCGCTGGCCGCCATGTCCCGCGCCACCTATTTTCGCCACTTTCGCCAGCGGCTGGGCTGCAGCGTCTGGGACTTCATGGTACGGGTGCGGATGGTGCGGGCGGCCGAACTGCTGCGCCACCCGGATCAACTCCCTCTCGGCGAGGTGGCGCAGCGGGTCGGCTATCAGTCGGAGGCCTCCTTTGCCAAGGCATTCAAGCAGTCAAGCGGGATGGCGCCTGGCCGCTTTCGCCAGCAGGGCTGGCCTGCCCTGCCCGGCTAGCGGACCAAAAACAAAAACCCCGTTGCAGGCAACGGGGTTTTCATGCGCGCAGGCAGGATCAGTTGCCCAGGGTGGCGAACAGACTCTGCTCCAGGCTGCCGCGGGAAACGCAGACCGGGGTGATGGAGGGGGCCAGCACGCGCTCGCCGGAGGACTCGACGAAGTAGAGCTGGGTGTTGCCCTTGACGTTGACGGTCGCCACGCTGTTGTTGCCGCTCTGGGTGATGATCAGATTGATCTGCAGATTGGGGTTGCCCAGTGCGACCTTGGAACCCATGGTGCCGCAATCCAGCCACTCCAGCCCGTCGGCCGAGTTTTCAACGTTGGCGGTCATCAGACCTGAGCCACGCTGGCTGTTTTCGATGTTGAGACCGTGATCGCCAAACCACTTCTCGGCGCGGGCCCACACCAGATCCACCGGAATCGCCATCTCCTGGGTGTTGTTGGTCGCCTTGGCAACCGGCGGGGTATAGCGGTACTGCTCGCCACCATTGTTGTCACTGGCACAACCCACCATTAACAGGGCCAGGGCGCCCCCCATTATCTTCTTCATGCTGCTTCTCTCATCCATAAGGCCACCACAGGCCAATCGGCGGCTATTATGGCGATCACGACACAGACTGTCAGCAGGGATCCACATAAATGGTGGATTCTTAACCCAAGCTTTACAAAACTGACCTGTTATCATAGATTTGCTCGAAGTCTCCCCCGTGAGTGCTCACGTGAATTCTTCGCTCTCCCTGGCGCTGCTGCAGCAGATCATCGACCAGTTACCCATGAATATCTTCTGCCGGGATACGGCCGGACGGTACCTGTTTGCCAACAAGGCCTTCGCCCGGGAGGCAGGACTACAGCAGCCAAGCGACCTCGTCGGCAAGACGGACGCCGAGATGCCCTGGGGCGATCAGTTCCGTGAGGAGGACGGGCGCCTGCTGGCCGAAGGAAAACCCCTGCTGCACCAGCAATGGCACTGCCACAGTGGCGCCAACACCAACTGGATGGAGATCCACAAGGTGCCGCTCTATGACGAGCAGGGCAACCCCCTTGCCCTCTTTGCCATGGTCAGCGCCATCGATCAGCGCAAGGAGCTGGAGCAAACCTTCCGCCAGCAGCAACTGTTGCAGCGCCGCCTGCTGGATGCCATCCCGGATCTTATTCGCCTCGAAGATCACCAGGGCGTGCTCATCGACTGCAATCAGGCTTTTCTCGACTTCATGGGCCTGACGGCAAGCGACGCCCTGGGTCGAAGAGTGCCCCCCCGTCTACCCGTCGAACAGACCCTGGGACAGGGTGAATATTGCGTGGTGGATGCCCAGGGCAAGGGCCGCCATCTGGAAGTCACCCGGGTCGAAGTCCCGGACGACGAGGGTAACGCCCTCGGCATTCTCACCCTGAGCCGTGACATCACCGGACTGCGTACCACCCAGGCCCAGTTGCAGCAGGAGCAGCACTACGACAGCCTCACCGGCCTGCTCAAGCTCTCCCACTTCCTGCAGACCAGCCGCCACCTCGGCGCCCGCAAGGCCAGCCTGCTGTTGGTGGATCTGCAACATTTTCGCGAGATCAACGATCGCTTCGGCATCCGGGTCGCCGACCGCCTGCTCAGCCAGGTGGCGCGTCGCCTGCAACGGCTGGCACCGCCTCAGTCACTGCTCTGCCGGGTCGCTGCCGATGACTTCGCCCTGCTGCTGCCCGAGCTTCCCCTCTCCCTGGATGAGTGGAGCCGCAACCTGCAACAGGAACTGATGGCCCCCTACCAGGTCGAGGAACACAGGATCCAGATCCCGGTCTTCCTCGGCATCGCCCACGGCAAGGCCAAGGAGGCCGAGCGCCTGTTGAGTCACGCGGAGGCCGCGCTGGCACAGGGCAAACGCCAGCAGCAGCACTGCACCCTGTTCGATCCCGATCTCGATGCCAAGCTCAAGCGCCGTCAGCTCATCGCAGCCCAGTTGCCGCTGGCCATCAAATCGGCCGAGCTGACCGCCGTCTACCAGCCCATCATCTGCACCCACAGCAACCGGCTGCACGGGGCCGAGTTGCTCTGCCGCTGGCCTCATCCCGAGTTCGACATGATCTCCCCCGATGAGTTCATCCCCCTGGCGGAAGAGCTGGGCCTCATCGGCCAGCTCGGTCAACTGATGCTGGAGCTGGGCTGTGCCCAGCTGGCGCGCTGGCAGGTGGCGGCCCCTGACCTGGTGCTTTCCATCAACCTGTCACCGCTGCAGTTCCGCGATCCCGAACTCTGCCCGCAGATCTTCGCCTGCATCGAGCGCCACGGGCTCGCCCCCTGGCAACTGGAGCTGGAGATCACCGAAGGGGTACTGATGGAGAATGCCGACGAGATAGAGAGCAATCTGGCCTGCCTCATCGAGGCGGGCTTCCAGCTCGCCATCGACGACTTCGGCACCGGTTACTGCTCCCTGGCCTACCTGCCGCGCCTGCAGGTGGCGACCCTCAAGCTGGACAAGAGCTTCACCCAGGGGCTGGCCAGCAACCAGGCCACCACCGCCATCGTCCGCTCCGTCATCGGTCTGGGTCATGAACTCGGCATCAGGATCACCGCAGAAGGGGTGGAAACGGTGGAGCAGCAGGCCTGGCTGGTACAGGCGGGCTGCGATCGGCTGCAGGGCTATCTGTTCAGTCGCCCTCTGCCCCCCGGGGAGTTTGCCAGCAACTACCAGTTGCCAGCTTGACCCGCCACCAACAACGAGGCCACCCCAGGGGTGGCCTTTTGATTGTCTGGCTGTGCATCAGCCGTCATGGACCATGATGCACACAGCCGCCGCCGACCCAGGCTTACTCCTGGAAGTAAGTGCCCCAACCGTCGTAGTCCACACCGTACTTTTCCAGAATAGGCAGCATCTTCTCGATGTCAGAGACGATGGTCTCGATATCCAGCTTGCACTCCACGGTAGCATCGAAGCAGAAGATGGTGGCGCCGTCGTCCAGTTCCATCTCCTCGGCATCGGTCACTTCGAAGCCGGCCTTGAACAGGTCAACCGCCGCCTTCTCCAGCAGATCGAAGTCCTGACAGGCAAAGTGGTGCTCAATCTCGTAGTCCAGATCCGGGTTGCTGCCATCGGCCAGCAGCTCGTTGACGATGGCGGTGGTCTCTTCGCGCCACTCTTGCATGTTGATACTCATATAAACCCCAGACGGTATTGGATGGATGTAGCCCCTGCTGGCGGGCGTGTCGGCCCGCTCGCCGCCAGGGGGTGGTTGCGGCAAAGCATACCCGCAGAGCGCAACGGGCTCAATGCGGCGGACCAAGATAACTGCCTCTCAAGCCTCCTCCCAAATGGTGGTGTCCGCAAAAAGGTTAAAAAAGTGTAATAACCCACCATTGACAAGTGTCACCCATAGATACCTTCATCCTCCGGCACAAGACAGTCAAAACACATCACATTCTTCTTTCAGGCCAGCGTTTTCCACCATCGAGGTGCTGATGACAAAGGACCAATCCAAAGGCATAAAGGGACGCGGGTGAATCACTCCCCGTCCGGAAAAGGAGCCCGACGGGCTCCTTTCTGATCATGTGAAGGAGCACATTGCAATGCCCAAAACAACAATAACGAGCCTGCTTATCGGCTCGACCCTTATGATTGGAAACCATGTCATGGCCGCCCCGGTCCATGGCCCCTTCGATGCCCCCCTCGCCGACGAGGTGAAGGTGCTGGAGATGCTCAAGAAGAGCGGCCGGATCCCGACCCTGGCCTCCCCCGAGATGGAGCAGGCGGCCCTGACCCGCTATTACCGCGACAAGTCACGGGCCTACAACGGCAACAGTGGCACCCTGGCGGTGAAAGAGGGCAAGGTACGGGAGCGCATCCTCAAGAAGATCCGCCTGAACGGCACCGCCCGCCCCGGCGATCGGGTGCCCACCCTGCTGCTCAAGGCCATCGAGAAGGAGCATTACAGGGGCAAGATGCGCAAGGACAAGATCCTCGCCATCCTGGTGGACTTCCCCGACTACCCGAAGAACAGCGTTACCCCCGAGCTCACCAAGATGTACTACCCGGACTACAGCCAGGCGCACTACAACGATCTGCTGTTCTCGTCCAAAGGCTATGCCGGCCCGAACGGCGAACGCTTCATCTCCATGCGCCAGTTCTACGAGCAGCAGTCCGGCCAGAGCTATAGCGTGCGCGGTCAGGTGGCGGGTTGGTACACAGCCAGGAAGGACGCGGCCTACTACGGCAGCAACCAGAACGAAACGGCGGTACGGGAGCTGGTGAAGGAGGCGCTGGCGCAGGTGGCGGCAGATCCTGCCATCGATCTGGCCGAGTTTGATCAGGAGGATCGTTACGATCTCAATGGCAACGGCAACCGGGACGAGCCGGACGGCCTCATCGACCACCTGATGATCTTCCACTCCAGCGTCGGCGAAGAGGCGGGGGGTGGCGATCTCGGCGAGAATGCCATCTGGGCCCATCGCTGGAACCTGGGCGCCCCCTACCCCATCCCCGGCACCAGCAGCCCGAACGGCGATTTCGGCGGCCAGTTCGCCGCCTACGACTACACCATCCAGCCCATCGATGCGGCGGCCGGGGTCTGTGCACACGAATATGGCCACGACCTGGGATTGCCGGACGAGTACGACACCAAGTACAGCGGCAAGGGGGAACCGGTGGCGACCTGGTCCATCATGTCCTCAGGCTCCTGGGCCGGGGTCATCGGCGGCACCGAGCCGACCGGCTTCTCCCCCTGGGCCAAGGAGTTCCTCCAGGCCTCCCTCGGGGGCAACTGGCTGCACGGCAGCAATGTGCAGCTCGCCGATCTCAACCCTCGCGGCAACGTCTACATGCTGGATCAGGCCAACGACAAGGGACGCAACGACGATGTGGTGCGCATCAACCTGCCCGCCAAACAGGTGCCCCTCAACCCGCCCTATGCCGGTCAGTACCAGTACCACGGCGGCAAGGGCAACAACCTGGACAACCGCATGAGCCTCAAGCTGGATCTCGGCGGCAGGCAGAGCTCCAGCCTGCTCTTCAAGGCCTGGTATCAGATCGAAGATGGCTTTGACTACGGTCGGGTGCTGGTCAACGGCGAACCCATCCCAGGCAACCTGACCACCAGTGACGATCCGAACAGGATCGGCTTCGGGGTCGGCATCACCGGCAACTCCAACGGCTGGACCGATGCCGAGTTCGACCTCACCCCCTGGGCCGGCCAGCAGATCACCCTCACCCTGCAATACCAGAGCGATGGCGGCGTGGCCGAAAACGGGCTATTCGTGGACGAGCTGCAGATCCTCGCCGATGGCGACACCCTGCTGAGCGACGGGGCCGAGGGCAGTGCGGCCTTTACCCTGGCCGGCTTTGTGAAGAACGATGGCAACGAGGCCAAGGATCACTACTACCTGGCCGAGTGGCGCAACCATGCGGGGGTGGACAAGGGACTGGCCCACATCAACGTGGCCGACCAGCTGATGCGCTACGAGCCGGGTATGCTGCTCTGGTACGTGGACAGCAGCCAGGCTAACAACTGGGTGGGCCAGCACCCGGGTGAAGGCTTCCTCGGGGTGGTGGACGGGGATCAGCGCACCCTCACGTGGAGCGATGGGGCCGTGGCCGGCACTCGTTACCAGATCCACGATGCTGCCTTCGGCCTGGGCTTCCAGCGCCCCCTCGACCTCAAACATCCGAGCGGCTCCCTGCTGCGCGACTTCTGGATCACCCCGAACCGGGTGTTCAAGGATTCCCGCAGCTACCAGAGCAAGGAGATCCCGGACGCCGGTCGTCTGCTACCCGAATATGGACTCAAGATCAGCGTTACCGGTCAGGCCCGCGACATGAGCACCGGGAGGATCATCGTCAGCCGTCACTGAGTCATGGCATGAATCCACCGGGTTCAGACCAGAATGCCAGTCAGTTAAGTCTGACTGGCATTATTTTTATTCGCATTTTTCATACTTAACCGCTGCGGTGCGGCCTCAGCACATCGCGGGGAATGCGGCCCTGTGATGGGGACAGCAAACTGCCCGCTGGTCGCTCCAGACCGCTTTACCCGCCCCGGAATATTGCCCGGTGTCCTGGTGGTAACCCTGCCGGTTGTTGAGGGCGATATCGCATTCCTTCAAGGTCATGCTTTAGCTGTTGAGCAGCGCCAAACCGGGCGGACACAAGGCATCATCGCTCCTTTCTTCTCACTGGGTACCTTGCGGCTCCCCCTTCTGGGCTTCACACCTCTTGCGATCAGCAATTCGATCGCTTCCCGCTCCTGCCGGCGCGGTGAAAACCAGTGTCCATCAGCAGGCGCAACCCCGTTTCATGGTGCTCTCCTTGGCCGAGGCACAGAGGCAGGGCTTGCCCATATGGCCAACCGCCACCATGGTGTCGTTGGTCTGGCTGACCAGAGCCTGGGCGTTGGGGGTGTAGTCCAGTACGGCCGTGGCCTTCTGCATCACCTCGCGGAAGGCGGCACTGACATTGGGCGAGCGACCCTTTTTGTGGAAGCGTTACCACTTTAGCGCCAACCACGTGCGCAACATCCTTGATGGCGCCCGCGCAGCCTTTACTCTCCTCACGGTCGAAACGGGCAACAATACGCGTAAAGAGTGCCGGAAACCTGATAGTCGCAGGTAAAGGTCCGTTCTCACAACAAGTGTAATCGTTTACACAACTACGTGACACGCATCACGGTTTCAGTAATCTGGCTTCGGCTAAACTCCTGCTCAGACTTTCCTTGCGTGAGGCGCGAACGGTGGAGAAGAGGATGAGAGTACTGGTGACCGGCGGTTGCGGCTATATCGGCAGCCACACTTGTCTGGCCTTGCAGGCGGCAGGCATGGAACCCGTGGTGGTGGACAACCTCTGCAACAGCAAGGCCGCCGTGCTGACACGGGTCGCCGCCATCAGCGGGCAGCTGCCCAGCTTCTATCAGGGGGACATCCGTGACCCGGCCCTGCTGGACAGCATCTTCGCCGAGCAGCAGATCGACGCCGTGATCCACTTCGCCGCCCTGAAAGCGGTCGGCGAATCGACCCGGATCCCCCTCGAATATTATGAGAACAACCTGAGTGGCACCCTGGTGCTGCTGCAGGCGATGAAGCGGGCCGGGGTTCACAACCTGGTGTTCAGCTCCTCGGCCACCGTCTACGGCGACCCGGCCAGCACCCCCATCCGGGAAGATTTCCCGCGCAGCGCCACCAACCCCTATGGCCGATCCAAGCTGATCATCGAGGAGATCCTCGAGGATCTGCAGGCCGCCGAGCCCCACTGGAGCATGACCCTGCTGCGCTACTTCAACCCGGTCGGCGCCCACGAGTCCGGCACCCTGGGGGAAGATCCCCAGGGCATCCCCAACAATCTGATGCCCTATATCACCCAGGTGGCCATCGGCCGTCGCGACTGCCTCTCGGTCTTTGGAAACGATTACAACACTCCGGACGGCACCGGGGTACGCGACTACATCCATGTGATGGATCTTGCCGAGGGGCACGTCAAGGCGCTGCACCACTGCGCGGGGCGAGGCGGCATCCACCCTTACAACCTGGGCACGGGCCAGGGCCAGAGCGTGCTGCAGATGGTGGCCGCGTTCTCAGCCGCCTGCGGCAAGCCACTGCCTTATCGCATCGAACCCAGACGCCCGGGCGACATCGCCGAATGCTGGGCCGATCCCGCCAAGGCACAGCGCGAACTGGGCTGGCATGCCACCCGGGATCTCGCCGCCATGTGCGCCGACAGCTGGCGCTGGCAGTCCGCCAACCCGAACGGTTACGAGGAGTAGGCCTGCCGGCCTGCCCGTTACGATTTTCTCAACTCATTGACTGGAGTGATGATGTTCAACCCTGTTGATCACCCCCACCGCCGTTTCAACCCGCTGACCGGCCAGTATGTGCTGGTCTCCCCCCACAGGGCCAAGCGCCCCTGGCAGGGTCAGGTCGAAAAAATAAGCCAGGCGCCGAGCCAGTCCCACGATCCGGACTGCTTCCTCTGCGCCGGCAACAAGCGCGTCACCGGCGACCAGAACCCCGACTATCGGGACACCTTCGTCTTCACCAACGACTTCGCCGCCCTGATGCAGGACACCCCGGCCGCCGGCGA
>NZ_CDBZ01000026.1 GCF_000819985.1 Aeromonas media
GGCCGGAGTCAAGCCAGGCGGTGATCTGCTGTCGCCAAAAATCAGCACGTTCTTGAGTGGTCATAGTGAAAATCCAGCGAAGAGGTAATGGATTTCAAGTGTGACGAGCTGATTTTGGGAAAAAAAGATGCCGATTCAAGGGCGCTTACAAGAATGGTGGCATGGGAAGAACACAGAAAAGAGCAATGCATTCGCAGGAATGCATTGCTCAACTTCAGGCGCGGCACAGGCAGACTCTCTGGCCGCCAGGCAGTTTTTAGAAGGTCAAACTGGTCTGGATGACACCACCAAACTGATTGTTACCGGCATAGGTGCCGGCCAGGTCGAGGTGGAACAGATCGCCAGGAGAAATGCCCAAGCCCGCGCTCAGCGCATCATCCAGATTGTCCTTCAGATCGTGACGGTAACCGGCGCGCAGCTGGGCCCACTGCCACAGATCCCACTCGGCACCGAGCGCCATCATCTGCAGATCATCCTCACCGGCATCGAAGCTGGCATAGGTACCGCTCAGATCGGTGAAGCGCTTCTGGGCCAGCAGATCGGCATCGGCATTGAATAACAACTGGCCCCAGCGATAGCTGACGCCGGCAGTCGGTACGGTTGACAGCTCATAGGTCGCCTGCACGCCATTGGTCAGCGGCGCATCCAGATCCCGTTTGACCAGGTTCTTGATGGCAAGGCCAGCATCCCAGCCATTTTCCCAGCTGGCGGCCACACCGGCATCCAGGTTGAAGCCGTTCTCACTCGCTTGATACTGGTCATCGGTGATGTCACCGAAGTCGCTGTCGACCGCGCTGGCGACATAGTTGAGCACCTGCAGCTCCTGCGCCTTGGGCGTTACCCCGACCGATCAGCGCATGCCTTCGGCCTCGAAGACCTTGGCCAGCGTCACGCCAAACTCGCTAACCCCGGCCCCCATGGCGATGGCGCGCGACTGAACTTGCGACTCATCGGTAGGCAGCTGGCCGGTCAGGTCGTTGGCACTGATGTCGGCAAACGCCTGCGCATCGGCATAACCATTGGCCATCACCGCCACCGACAGCGCCTCAAACGGCATCGCCACCACCATGCCAGCCCCGGCACGGGCATAGCCGCTGTCACCCGACAGATCGGTCAGTTGGCCAACCAACTGGTCACTCTTCTGCTGCACGACGGCAGGATCGGCCCCCGGATTGGAGGCATAGGCGGTGTAATCATCATAACTATCACTCAAATCATCGACCTGACCGCTCAGGTCATCCTTGTCATACACCTCGGCACCCACCACCGGCAGCAGGATGCCAACATCATCATCCGCCTTGGCAAAGGCCAGTCGCGCCGGGTTATAGAGCGGGGCACTCAGGTAACGGGCACTGGCCACGCCGGTGCCGCCCATGGCCTCTTGCCGGGCCTCGAAAGCATAAGGCACCGCCATAGCCACCGAACTGACAGCGCCCAGCGCCAGTGTGAGAAACGAAAGGGTAAAACGTGAGGGCATCATAAAACCGTACTCCTTGATTATTAATAATTTTTCTGCCGAAAACCTTCGGCGTCACCACTCAGGCCGCAAGTGCCACCCACCTGCAGCCAAAAAACCAAGTCACTGTCCGCTACGCACCAACCGAAGCTGGCCGTAGTTGCTCTTACTGGCCCCAAAGGCGTAGCCATCGCTGAAGTTGACGCCCCAGGCGCTATTGGTATCACCCCCCGCCACGGCCGACGAACTCCAAACAAAATCACTCCATGGATTGGGGAAGCGCGTCAGATTAATCGTCGGATCTGCACACTGCTGTTCGACCAGGGAGCGAAGCTCCTTGATAGTGGGCACTCGCCAGACGCTAGCCCCGGCAAAACCGCCGCCGCTATTCACCGTTTGCGCCCGCTGCAATGCCTGCTGCCAGGTGAAGGCTTCGGCACTGCCGCTGGCGCAGTCGCTACCGGATTGCCCCTCTAGACACCGCTTCCATATCAGCCCGGTCTTGGTATCGGTGATGGTGCCATCGCCGTTATCCTGCAACTGGCTATTCGGTGTGCTGGCCGGAATCGACTCCGGTTGGCAGGTTTGGGCTTGCACAGCGTAACTCATCGCCAATAAAGTTAACCACAAACCGCCCTGTAACACTCTTGACATGATGCACTCCTGTTCAACAAGCATGATGGTGTAAAGGATTATCCACTCGGTAACAGCTAATACGCCGGACCAGGCGACGCTTTAACCCTCCACGCAGACAACCCGATTCAGTAATAGTGATATGGTCGACCCGCCATGGTCCCGCATCGGGATTGACCTTGGTCGTTCCGACATCAACTACCGAGAATTGATCCCATTCACAGCCTCGCTGCACCTGCAAACTGGCGGTCGGAAACTGACGTTGAAAGAACCGGATCTGGCTGTGATAGCCACTAATCTGCGATGGTGGAGGCAGCCAACGAGGCAACAGAGTACCGCTTTGCGCCTCGGCGACAGAAAATAACAACGCCAGCCAGGAGAATTCGGCAAAAATTGCACCACGCAGTCCCAGAGAATTGGCATGACTAAAATGGCCCCAATAACTGGCCAGAGTGCTCTGCAACTGAGTGAGCCACTCCTCTGTCAGCTGCAAAACGGCCTGTACTGGCCCGGTATGCCATGCGCCACGTTGCAGCACTTGCAAACGCTCACGCAAATGCGCTACCACCCGCCGCCGCACCAGACAGTGATGGGGGTAGACGATATAACCCAGAAAGTTGATACCGTGGGACACGGGCTGCAGCCGGACATCCGGGCGCAGGCGTAACTGTAACCGCGAGGCTAAAAACTGAGTAATCTGCTGATGCCAAGTGTGTAATTGGTCGGGCTCCTCGGCCAGCAACACCATGTCATCCACATAACGCAGGTAATAACGACACTTCAGCTGATGCTTGATAAATTGATCCAGCTCATTGAGATAAACATTGGCAAAAAACTGGCTCGTCAAATTACCAATGGGCAACCCTTTACCTACCCCGCCATAGCCTAAGCGTTTATGTGGCGGCACCTGTGCCAAGCGCTCGATACGACCGCGGTAACGAGCCTGACGCGTGGGGTCGTGGGTCAGCAAACAACCACATAGCCAAACCAGTATCTGATACTCAGCATCAGGAATCATCCCGGCACATTGTACTTTGGCCAGGCGCCTCTCGAGTAACGTCAGCAGATGTGGGCGATCTATGCTGTTAAAAAAATTGGCAATATCCAATTGCAAATACCAGCCATATCGCTGCCATCCTGGACAGTCAGCTTGGTGCTCCTGCTGGTTCATGGTGTCATATAAACTGTGCATGGCTGATTGCAGGCGCCGCACTGCCTTATGGGTACCCTTACCTAACCGATTGGAATACACATCATAAATAAACAGAGGTTCATAGAGCCGCTCTAGCCTCGGCACCAGCCAGTGGTGAACTACCCGATCAGCAAAGTCAGCGGCATAAATTTCTCGAGCCTTGGGACGCAGGACCACAAAACGAACAGAGGTGGAGGGTGTATAACTGCGCCGACTCAGAGCATCTTGGGTCGCGAACAGATGATCCAGCAATTGCATCTCGTAACGCTGGGCACTGGCAGTCCGCCGTTTACGGCACCGACACTGCACATACGCCAGATACAATCCTTGCCACCCAATCGCGACATTCATGTCACACTCCGCTACGCACCAACCGAAGCTGGTTGTTGTTGTTCTTATTGTTCCAATTGGTGTTGCCATTGTTGAAGTTGACGTTCCAGGCGTTATTGGTATTACCCGCCACGGCCGACGAACTCCAAACCCCGGCTAGCCAGAGAAGTTCACCCATTAGATCCATCCTCTCGGTAGGGCCTAACAGTTCAGACATGCCCAAAATGAATAACCGACCACACTTCGGGCCTCTCTGGCGCACAGTGACTCAGCACACTCCGGGCGCCGCGCGTCCGGATTCGGGCGGTGAAGCCTGAGCACGCCGCAGCCACCCTCCACTCTGTTTACCCACCTCGACCGCTAAACCCGCTAATTGTTCAAACTCGGCAAAATGCTGAAATAGCGCCAACTCCTTGGCTAGCTGCAACTGCAGCTTGAGATCATCAATAGCCCGCACCAACCGCAGCAACCAGCGGCAGACCCACTGCCGCTCGCGCCATGCCCGATGGATAAGGCGACAAATCAGCATCGCCTGCTGGCGTAGCTCGCTGCCGAGCGTGTACTTGTGATAACGCGGAAAACGTCTGACCACCCGCTCCACACTCAGTAACAATCGATTGGCATCGCGCCAGATGGGTACATTAATCTTCATAACAAAACGCCCAGTCACTGTCCGCTACGCACCAACCGAAGCTGGTAGTTGTAGTTCTTACCGTACCAACTGGCGCCGCCATCGTTGAAGTAGACGCCCCAGGCGTAATCGGTATTACCCGCCACGGCCGACGAACTCCAATAGACGTTTTGCTGCCTATCGGGGAAGAAATTCGTATCAATGGTCGGACCCGGATAGCCAATGCTGTAATCCACCAGCCCTTGCAACTCAACTGCCGTCGGCAACCGCCAGTCGTGATAGCCACACAGACCCGCAGCATTGACCGCCGCCACATAGCCTTGGGTATCGCAAGAGATGCCACCGCTGCAGCTGCCACCATTTTGCGTGCCGGCAGCACCGCCATTGGTGGTGGCATCCGGGTTATACCAGCTGTAGGTATTGACTCTATCGCGCAGGCCGCCGTCATCGGTATGGAGCTCCCACAACAGGCCGGTGACATTGTCTTTCACGCAGCTCCACTCGGGGGCCGAGGCGGCTAGTGCCTCACCGCTGGCATCGACCTTGGTAAAGCTGAAGCCGGCATGGCCATCACTGTCATCGTTGGCGCTGACATCGCGCCCCGACTCGGCATCCTGCTCCGGGAAGCCCGCCACCGGGCAGGGCAGCGACCAATTGCTGGCATCGGCACAGCTGGTGATGCCGGTGTCGTTGAGCTTGCCGGTGGCCACTGCCGCGATGCGGTTATCGACCGTGATGATCTGGCTGAGCGAGTGCTCACCGCCACGATCATCGGTGACCGTCAAGCTGACGGTGTAAGTTCCTGCCGCCTGATAGCTGTGCTGCGGCTTCTGCTCGGCGCTCTGGTTCGCCCCTCCCACTGCGGGCTCGCCAAAGTTCCACAGATAGCCAACGATACGCCCATCGGCATCCGTCGAGGTGGAGCCATCCAACTGCACCACCAGATGGTTGACCTGCGCACTGAAGCGGGCGATGGGCAACTGGTTGGCCGCCACCACGCTGACGCTGGCGCTCTGGTTGGCGGTCGCGCCCTTATCGTCGGTCACCGTCAGGGTGACGCTGTAGGTTCCGGCGGCGGTGTAACTGTGGCTGGCCGTCTTGCCGCTGCCGGTCGCGCCATCACCAAAGCTCCAGCTGTAGCTGGCAATGCTGCCATCGCTATCGCTGGCGGTGCTGGCATCAAAATTGGCAACTAAATCAGCCTCGGAATGAGTAAATGCAGCGGTCGGTGCCACATTGGGGGCCACCACGCTAACGCTGGCGCTCTGACTGGCGGTTGCGCCCTTATCGTCGGTCACCGTCAGGGTGACGCTGTAGGTTCCGGCGGCGGTGTAACTGTGGCTAGCCGTCTTGCCGGTGCCGGTCGCGCCATCACCAAAGTTCCAACTGTAGCTGGCGACGCTGCCATCGCTGTCGCTGGAGGGGCTGGCATCAAAGCTGGCGACCAAGTCCGTCTCGCTGTGGGTAAAGGCTGCGGTCGGCGCCACATTGGGTGCCACCACGCTCACGCTGGCGCTCTGGCTGGCGGTTGCGCCCTGGTTATCGGTGACCGTCAGGGTGACGCTGTAGGTTCCGGCGGCGGTGTAACTGTGGCTGGCCGTCTTGCCGCTGCTGGTTGTGCCATCACCAAAGCTCCAGCTGTAACTGGCAATGCTGCCGTCGCTGTCGCTGGAGGCGCTGGCATCAACGTTAACCAGCAGGTCAGTTTCACCGTGGGTAAAAGCAGCGGTCGGTGCCACATTGGCCGCCACCACGCTAACGCTGGCACTCTGACTGGCGGTTGCGCCCTTATCGTCGGTCACCGTCAGGGTGACGGTGTAGGTTCCGGCGGCGGTGTAACTGTGGCTAGCCGTCTTGCCGCTGCCGGTCGCGCCATCACCAAAGCTCCAGCTGTAACTGGCAATGCTGCCATCGCTGTCGCTGGA
>NZ_CDBZ01000027.1 GCF_000819985.1 Aeromonas media
GCAACCAGGCCAGCCGTTCTTATCCCCATCCCCTGCCGGCTGGCCGGACGCTGCTATCTGCCGCAACCAGGCCAGCCGGCAGGGGATGGGGATTAGAACGGCTGGCCTGGTTGCGGCAGATAGCAGCGTCCGGCCAGCCAGCAGGAAATGGACTGGCGGCTGGCATCGAAGTGGGGCTCGGGCAGCGCGCGGGGATCGCACCAGACCCAGCCCTCGCACTTCTCAGGCTCCAGCAGTTGCGGCTCCCCTTCCACCTCGGCCAGCAGGGTGACGGAGATGTAGTGCAGCCCGCTCTCGCGCCAGGTCTCCAGGTTGTTGGTGACGGCGATGACGCTGGGGTTGGTGATGAGAAAACCTGTCTCCTCGGCCACCTCCCGGATCGCCGCCGACTCGAAGCTCTCGCCAAGCTCCAGATGGCCACCGGCGATGGACCAGTAGGGGGCGTGGCTGCCCTTGCGCTTGCCGAGCAGCACCTGGCCCTGGTGGTTGACGAGGATGACACCGACCCCGACGCGAGGATAGGGAGTGGACATACGAAGAGCTCCTTGCCAAAACTGGATGGCACCATAAAAAACGGGCCCACCTTAGGACGGATGGGCCCGTTTCGCAAGTCGCCAATTGGCTATCAATTCGAGCTCACGTCAACCTGACCAGCATCTTGCCGGCGCAGTGCGCCTCGGCTTGCAGCCGTCGATAAAGGGCTGGATCTCTCGACTGGTGGCCGATGGTCAGCCCAGCCTGACCAGCATCTTGCCGGTGTTGCGTCCCTCGAACAGCCCGATAAAGGCCTGAGGCATGCTGGCCAGTCCCTCGCTGATGGTCTCCTCTGCCTGCAGGAGGCCTGCCTCGAAGGCGGGGATGGCCTCGGCCAGGAACTCCCCGTAATGCTGCCAGTGATCGGAGACCAGCAGCCCCTGCATCAGGAGGCGCTTGCGGATCATCTGGGCGAGGTTGCGCGGGCCGCTCCCCTGACCATTGCTGTTGTACTGCTCGATGAGGCCGCACAGGACGATACGCCCGTGCAGCGCCATGTTGTTGAGGGCCGCGTCCAGCATGGCGCCCCCCACGTTCTCGAAATAGACCTGGATGCCTTCTGGCGCGAGCCGGGTCAGCTCGGCGTCGAGATCCGGCGTCTCCCGATAGTTGATCACCGCATCGGCGCCGAGCGTCTTGAGGTAGGCGACCTTGTCGGCGGAGCCGGTGGATCCGATCACCCGGGCGCCAGCCCGCTTGGCGAGTTGCACCGCCATGGTGCCGACCGCGCCGGAGGCAGCCGAGACCAGCAGAGTCTCACCGGCCTGCAGACGGGCGACCTTGTGCAAGCCCGCCCAGGCAGTCATGCCCGGCATGCCGAGGGCGCCGAGGAAGAGCTGGGAGGGCAGCGCTGTGGCGGGCAAACGGGTCAGCTGCTCCCCCCTGGCGACGAAGGCATCCCGCCAGCCCAGCATGCTGCTCACAGGGTCACCCACCTTGAAGTCGGGGTGACGGGAGACCTGCACAGTGCCGATGGCGCCGCCGTCGAGAGGGCCGTTCAGGGGGAAGGGGGGCACATAGCTCTTGGCCTCGCTCATGCGACCGCGCATGTAAGGGTCCACCGACAGCCACTGGTTGGTCACCAGCACCTCGCCCTCCTGCAGGGCGGGCAGGGGCACCTCCTTCAGGGTGAAGTCGCTCTGGGCGGGCAGGCCGGTCGGGCGACGGAGCAGTTGAATTTGATGGCTGATCGGGGTCATGGTTGTTCTCCACGGGGTAGGGGCCGTTGATACCGCGCCAGTCTGAGGGGTTGGGAGCGACGGCACGGGGTATTTCTATTTGTGTACAAACTAAAATCAGGTTAATCCCGAAAAGAGGGGGTGACAACTGTTTTGTGTGCAAATTATTCAGACGCCAGTTGTCCTGGGGTATACTGGCCCCAGTCGTCAGCGAGGTGCCCCATGAGTGAATTGAAAAAGCAGGTCTGTTTTGCCCTCTACAGCGCCTCCAATGCAGTGATGCGCGCCTATCGGCCGCTCCTGGACAAGCTGGATCTGACCTACACCCAGTACCTGGTGATGCTGTCGCTCTGGGCGCGGGACGAGGTTAGCCTCAAGGAGATCGGCCAGGAGACCGGCCTGGACGCGGGCACCCTGACCCCCATCGTCAAGCGGCTGGAGAGCAAGGGCTGGCTGACCCGCACCGTCTCACACGAAGACGAGCGGCAAAAATGTATCCGCCTGACCGAAGCGGGGCGCCAGCTGCAGCAGGGAGTCAAAGAGTGCTGTCTGGCAGACAACTTGCGCAATCAGGTGGATCTGGCCGATGCTGAGTTGGCCGAGCTCAAGCGACTCTGCGATCGCGTGGCGGCGCAGCTCGGGCGCTGAATCCTCTTCCCCTTGCCTGGAGTCATCCGATGAAACCCTGGTTACCCTTGTGTGTTCTGCTGCTCGGTGGCTGCGCCGGCAGCACCCATTCCCCGTCCGAGTTGCGGATCGATGATGCGGATGCCTGGCAGGCCGTCTGCAAGGATGGCGTGCGGGTCAGGGCCATCAACGAGGAGGGGATCTGCGCGGATCACCGCGGCGTGGCCATGTGGACGAATAAGCCAAGGGCGGTTCGAATGGCAGAGGAAGCCGCCAAATAGTGTGATCCAGGCACCATAAAATGACACAACCGGCCCATTGGCCGGTTTTTTTTCGCGATCTCGCCTGCACTTTGCGGCCTTGTTCATGGTGTGCTCATGGTTCCCTTTCCATACTGGCCTCACAGTTTCATGAGAGGAGAGAGAGATGCAGTCATCCATCGTCGGGCTCTCCATTCTGTGGGGGCTGGCCAGTTTTGGTGTTCAGGGGGATTTCATCGAGAGCCGTGATTCCGTTGCGCCGTCCTGGCAAGCCGAGTCCAGAGTGGAGATGGAAGGTTATCTGATTGAGTCGCTCGGCGAAGATCGCTGGGTGTTCGACAACGGCAGTGAGAGTCTGCTGGTCTCCCTGCCCGAGGGGCAGTGGGTGTCAGAAGGCGAGCGGTTGCGACTGAGTGGTGAACCCCAGCAGGAGCAGGCCGGTTGGCTGTTGCAGGTGCAGGATGTCAGCCAGGTCGGCGTCTGACCCGGCCAGTTCCCGGTGACACAAGATACAAAGAGGAGGCCAGTGCCTCCTTTTGCTTTTTGTGCTTCTGGCCCTCAGCCCAGGTGCCGGGTTGCTAGCCCAGGTGGTTGAGGGGCAGCGCCGTCTTGTGCTTGATGCGGCGCAGCACGAAGCTGGAGCGCACCCCGGTCACGCCGGAGATGTGGGTCAGCTTGTCCAGCAGGAAGTGCTGGTAGTGCTCCATGTCCCGCACCACCACCTTGAGCTGGTAGTCGGCGTCGTTGCCGGTGATGAGGTCGCATTCCAGCACCTCGGGCAGATCCTGGATGGCCCGATCGAAGTTTTCGAACCGCTCAGGGGTGTGCCTGTCCATGGAGATGTGAATGTAGGCGGTGAGGGTGAGCCCCAGCTGACGGGCGTTGAGCAGGGTGACGTGGGTATCGATGAGACCGGCATCCTCCAGCGCCTTGACCCGGCGCGAGCAGGGAGAGGGGGAGAGCCCGACCAGCTCGGCCAGCTCCAGGTTGCTAATGCGGCCATTCTCCTGCATCAACTCCAGAATATGCCTGTCTATGCGATCAAGTTTCAGCATTCTCCGTTCCTCGTTGCAATTATTAATTCACTTTTCCTAGATTAAGGGTGAACTATTGCAAAAACAACTGAAAATACCTACTACTTCACAACCACTCACCGCACCGGTAGGGGTACCATGGTTTCATCTTCCGGTGGCAAGACAGATGCCCAATCAGGCCTCTGTGGTGAAGGACCTTACCGGGTCAACAACCCCATCAGCCGTCCGACCTTATCGGGAAACGACGGGCTGGAACGAGAGCATCCCCTCCCCGAAGGCAACAAAGCAGGCATCCCGGCGCCTGCTTTGTTGTTTTTGCGCGCCGGCATCCTCAGGCCTGCGGCGGCCGGATGCGATAGAGGCAGCGTCTGTCCCCCTCCAGCAGGTATTGTTCCCGCTCCACCCCGGCCGGTGCCAGCAACTGGCGAAACAGCGCCAACTCACTCCTGCAAAATCCCCGACAGGCCCGCGCCGCGGCGCAGATGGGGCAGTGGCTCTCCCACAGCAGCCAGCTGCCATCCTCCTCCTGGCGAAAATCCGCCATATAGCCCTCTCGCGTACGCTGCGCCGTCAGTGCAGCCAGCCTGTCGGCTAGCGCCGGCTGGGTCAGCTCGGCCTGATAACGGGCCAGCTGTTGCTGCTCCCGCTGGGCGATCAGCCGCTCCATGCCCACCTCGCCAAACAGCTGTTGGATGTTGTCGATAAGCTGCAGCGTCAGCTCGCTGTGGCTATCGGGGAAGCGCTGCCAGGCCTGCTCGGTCAGGTGCCAGAGCCGTACCGGGCGACCGCGGCCCCGCGCCTCGTCGCTAAAGCCCACCCAGCCGTCAGCCTCCAGCGCCGTCAGATGCTGACGGGCGCCCATGGAGGTCATCTGCAGCTGCTCCCCCAGCGCGGCGGCACTCTGGGGGCCGTGAGTCTTAAGCAGGTAGAGGATCTTGTCGGTACTGGCGTTCATGGGGGATCTCGTTGTCGACAGGTGCGGCATATTGAGCGGCAGCGGCTCGCACCGATTCTGGTATGCGTGTGGTCATTATGGGCAGCGGCCTCATTTAAATCAATAATTCACTTTACTTAATGCCGTTCCCTTCGCAGTATAAATAAACAAATAACTTTATTTAATGAGGCGGAAATGGAAGGGATCAAGGGACAGGCGACCCTCTGGGTATTGGTGATGACGGTGACCCTGGCGGTGGCGGGCTTCAGTCTGCCCTCGCCGGTGCTGGCGCCGCTGATGCTGGATCCGGCCCAGGGCATGCTGACGCCACAAGCGTCTGACTGGAGCCGCAAGCTGTGGCTCGGGGTCATCATGGGGCTCTATCCGCTGTTTCAACTGCTGGGGGCCCCCTGGCTGGGCAAGCTGTCGGATCGTCATGGTCGCAAGCCGGTGCTGACCCTCTGCCTGGTCGGGGTGCTGGCGGGTTATGTGCTGATGGCCCTGGGGATCGCCTGGCGCTCCCTGCCGCTCTTGCTGCTGAGCCGGGTGGTGGAGGGCTTCTTCAACGGCGACATCGCCATAGTGCAGGCGATGGCGGCGGACATGAGCACCACCAGGACCAAGGCGCGCAACTTCGCCCGCATCAACATCGGCATGAACCTGGGCTGGGTGCTGGGCCCCATGATAGGGGGCTATGCCGCCGTGGTGTCTGGGGATTACAGCCTGGCGGCCTGGCTGGCGGTGGCCATGACGGTGGGCAACCTGCTGCTGGTGCTCTGGCTGCTGCCCAACCGGCCGCCGGTACCCGCCGAGCAGGAGCTGGCCCCCCTCTCGACCCGCCAACTGCTGCTGCAACCTCGCCTGCTGCCCTACTTCGTGCTGACCCTCCTCAGCTACGGGGCCGTGCAGCTCTACTTTACCTACTTCAACGTCTGGTTGGTGGAGCGGCTGGCCTGGGATCCGGTGCAACTGGCGCAGGCTGCCGTGCTGGTGAGCGTGCCCATGATGCTGGGTTCCTGGCTGGGGGAGCAGCTTGCCCGCCACTGGCGCGGCAGCTCCCTTGGCATAGTCGGGCATCTGGTGATGGCGGCGGGCATGCTGATGTTCATTCTGCCGACCCAGTGGTGGGGGCTGGCGCTCACCTTTATCCCGGCCGGCATCGGCATGAGCCTGGGGGAGCTCGCCACCTCGGTGGCCATCTCCAACCGCAGCCATGCCCAGCAACAGGGGCAGGCGATGGGGATCTACCGCGGCCTGGCGGTGGGCAGCGAGATCCTGGCGGTGGTGCTGGGCAGCCTGGCGCTGCTGGCGGGCACCGAGTGGCCCTTCTATCTGGCGGCGCTTTGCGGCGTGATCTGCGCCCTCGGTTTCTACGGGTTGCGCAGACGGGCGGACAGACGAAGTGCTGTGGCCGCCTGCGCCGAGCCGGGCTGAGGCGGCTGGATCACAGATTGGCGCCGAGGTGGCAGGCGGGGCTTGCATCCCGGCGCCGAGTTTGGGACGGTATGGCTCTTTGTCCCCTTTTACCCCGTCGCCCGGCGAACCTGGCCAGCACAGGCCTTCATCATGCGCCCCGCGATGCTCAGTCTTTGGAGGTGATATGAGTCATTATCAAGCCATTGCGCTGGACGCGGGATTGTACGGTGCCGCATTCGTTTCGACATTCTTGGAGGTGATATGAGTCGTTTTCAGGCCATTGCTTTGGATATGGACGGTACCCTGCTGACCCGGGATCACAAGATCTCGTCCGCGACCCGGGCCGCTCTGGCCCAGGCCCGCGCCCACGGCATCAAGGTGCTGCTGGTGACGGGCCGCCACTTCATGACGGCCCGTCCCTTCCATCACGAGCTGGCCCTCGACACCCCCCTCATCTGCAGCAACGGCGCCTACCTCTATGATCCGGCGCAAGGCAGGATCCTGGCCGGGGATCCCCTGGCGGTGGCGCCGCTCACCGCACTGCTGGCCGAGGTGCAGGCGCAGCAGATGGGCGCCCTGTTCCACCTGGACGGGGGCATAGGCTATCTCGGCTGCGAGGAGCATGTGGGCCGGATGCGGCGCTGGTCGGCGAACCAGCCGGATCACCTCAAGGTCTCCCTGCTGCCCGCCGAGGATATCGACAGCTGGCTGCAAAAGCCCATCTGGAAGCTGGAGCTGTTCAATCAGGATCCCGGCCTGCTGCACCGCTTCGTGGGGGAGGTGGTGCAGAAACTGCCCTTCACCCAGGACTGGGCGGCGCCCTATGCGGTGGAGCTGGTGCAGCCCGGGTGCAGCAAGGGCAACCGGCTGGCCCAGTGGGCGGCGAGCGAGGGGATAGCGATGGAGAAAGTGGTGGCCTTTGGGGACAACAACAACGACATCAGCATGTTCGAGCAGGTGGGGCTGGCGGTGGCCATGGGCAACGCGGCGCCCCAGATCCAGGCCCATGCGGACAGGGTCACCGCGGATCACAACGAAGACGGCATAGCGCTGGCGCTGCAGCGCTGGGTCCTGCCCTCCTGAGCGGCAACAGAAAGGGGCCAGTGCGGCCCCTTGTTTGTCAGCTCCCGAAGGAGAACTGGATTACCCGATCCGGGAAGCGGATCCGGTTGTAGTCACGGCGCACCCCCTCGTAGTGGCGAATGGCACGCTCGCGCTGGGCCCGGTAGTAGTCCCGCTGTTTGCTGTCGCTCTCGCCCCGGATCTGCTGATCCAGCTGATAGATGGTCCGCTCGGTGCGCTCCAGCTCCTGTTGCAGCTCGCCGAGGCGCTGCTCCAGCAGGAACTCCTTGCGGCCGCGCTCGAACTGGGTGAGGAAGCTGGTGTCGTTGGGGCAGACCCCCAGGTATTCGTTCCCCTCCCGCCCCTTGCTGTAGGCGAGCTCCGGGATGCAATAGAGCTCGAGCCCCTTGGCGTAGCCGCGCTGCCACTCATCTTCGTCCACCCTGAGGCCGTACTCCCCGCAGGTCTGCTTGTAGTCACGGGTGGCCGTCCGGGTCTTGCCCTGCTCCCCGTCCTGATAACCCTGGTTGTACCAGCTCATGGAGCGGCACTCCTCCTCCGACAGGGAGCTGCACCCGGCGAGCAGCAGGGGGAGGGTCAACAGCAGGATCTTGGGGGACATGAAGGGGCTCCGACAGCAAGGATGGTGGGGCATTCTAGAAGAGGAAGCCCGCCCGGGACAAGCACCGGGCGAGGGCGCCGTATCATGATGTTTTTATCACTATTTTCAAGCCGTTGTGAACGGGCGTCCGGCGACCTTTTCTTGCCGGGGGAGGCAGGGTAAACTGCGCCTACTTTTAACTGGCACGTAACAAAAACAATGAAAGTCCTGACCGTCGATTATCGCTCCCCCGACGCGGCCGAGCGCTTCACCGAATCCCTGCGCACCACCGGCTTCGGGGTGCTGACCCACCACCCCATCCCGAAGGAGCTGGTGCAGTCCATCTATGACAACTGGTATCGCTTCTTCATGAGCGAGCAGAAGCAGGATTTCCTGTTCAACCGCGAGACCCAGGACGGCTATTTCCCGCCCTCGGTGTCCGAGGTGGCCAAGGGCAACACCCAGAAGGACATCAAGGAGTACTTCCACCTCTACCCCTGGGGCCAGATGCCGGAAGAGCTGAGGGCGCAGGCGATGGAGTACTACCGCCTCGCCAACGATCTGGCCGCCGAGCTGCTCTCCTGGGTGGAGCAATACACCCCGGCGGACATTGCCGCCCACTACAGCTGCCCGCTCTCCTCCATGATCGAAGAGAGCCAGAAGACCCTGCTGCGGGTGCTGCACTATCCGCCGTTCGACGGCACCGAAGCGCCGGGGGCCATCCGCGCCGCGGCCCATGAAGACATCAACCTGCTGACCATTTTGCCCGCCGCGAGCGAGCCGGGCCTGCAGGTGAAGGGCTCTGACGGGGAGTGGATGGACGTGCCCTGCGACTTTGGCACCCTCATCATCAACATAGGTGACATGCTGCAGGAGGCCTCCCATGGCTATTACCCCTCCACCACCCACCGCGTCATCAACCCGACCGGCGGCAGCGTCAGCAAATCCCGCATCTCCTTGCCGCTGTTCCTGCACCCGCGCCCGGACGTAGTGCTGTCCGAACGCCACACAGCCCACAGCTACCTGATGGAGCGGCTGCGGGAGCTGGGGGTCATCTAGTCCCAAAACGCACACTCATGACAGCAAGAACCGGAGCAAAAACGCTCCGGTTTTTATTTTGTGGCACGATTGGTTGGTTATCCGAATTTTATTGGCAACTTGTGCCAATAAGGCAGTTTTAAGACGGATATTCGCCGAGTGATTGCGCGCCCCCGGGCGTACTCTGAGCGCCATTCCGGGCCCCGCTGGCGGGCCCCTCGATTGGAGTTCCCATGAAGCAGTCCCAATGGTCATCCCGGCTCGGTTATATCCTGGCCGCCGCAGGTTCGGCGGTCGGTCTCGGCGCCATCTGGAAGTTCCCCTATGTGACTGCCGCCAACGGTGGCGGCGCCTTTTTGCTGGTGTTCCTGCTGTTCAGCTTCACCCTGGGGGTGGCGGTGCTGATGGGGGAGACTCTGCTCGGCAGCCTGACCCGGCGCGGGGTGGTGGGGGCCTTCGATGAGTTGATGGGCAAGCGCTGGCGCTGGGTCGGCACCATGGGGCTCTTGTGCAGCCTGCTCATCTTCAGCTTCTACAGCGTGGTGGGGGGCTGGACCCTGGGCTACACCGGCATGGCGCTGGCGGGTAGCCTGCAGCATGGGGATGGCGCTGCGTTGACCGCCCGCTTCAACGACTATGTGGGGGATCCGCTCTGGCCCGTGCTGACCCACCTGCTGTTCGCCGCCCTCACCTGGTGGTTCGTGCAGGGCGGGGTGCAGCAGGGGGTGGAGCGCACCCTGCGCTGGATGATGCCGGCCCTCTTCATCATGATCCTGCTGCTGGTGGCCTTCGGTCTCACCCTGCCCAATGCCATGGCCGGGGTGCGCCACTTCCTGATGCCGGACTTCAGCAAGCTCGGCATGTCAGGGGTGCTCGACGCCATGGGGTTGGCCTTCTTCTCCCTCTCCATCGGCCTTGGCATCCACACCACCTATGGCGCCTACCTGCCCTCCAGCGAAGGGGTGGGCCGCTCCAGTCTCTGGGTGGTGCTGCTGGCGAGCCTGATCGCCGTGCTGGCGGGCTTGATGATCTTCCCCGTGCTGGCGGCGACCGGCATAGATCCCGCCTCAGGGCCCGGCCTCACCTTCATGACAATGCCGGCCGTATTCCAGCAACTGCCCTTCGGCCAGGGGTTGGCTGTGGTCTTCTTCGCCCTGCTGGTGGTGGCGGCGCTCTCGTCTTCCATCTCCCTGCTGGAGCACCTGCAGTGCTTCGTCTGCGAGAGCCTGGGCTGGTCGCGCCGTGCTGCCTGCAGTCTCATCACCGCCCTGGTGATGGCGGGGGGCGTTCCGGTCAGCCTGTCGTTCGGCCCCTGGGCGCAGGTGACACTGTTTGGCAAGAACATCTTCGAACTGCTGGACTTCATTACTTCCAACCTGATGATGCCGCTGTTCGGGCTGGCGCTCACCCTGCTGCTGGGCTGGCAGCTGGGCCTGCGGGCCTTGCCCCAGGGGCTGGCACCGCACTGGCGCGCCCTGCTGATGGGCTGCTGGCGCTGGCTGGCGCCCCTGCTCATCGGTGGCATCCTGGTGCGGGGTCTGCTGTAACCCCTGCCGCATGGGTGGGCCCCGGGCCCGCCCGTTACCCGAGCTCAGAGGGCATCCTCGCCGGCAGGATTGACTGTCTCGAAAAATCCATGAAATAGAGGTTTATCGAAACTTTGATTCACCACTTGGCATATAGGTTGGTAAATATTCTGTTTTGCGGGTGAAAATGGACTATTGGCTGTCAACTTCTCTTGCCGTGGTTTAGGCTGTGGCTCCTTTTTTGCGCCCAGGTTACCCATAGCATGTCACCCCTCATCGCCCGGTTCGGCCGATTTTTCAGCTCGCAAGAGAGGTGACCTTGCACGCGCACTCAGTCTGAATGTTCATTGCAAAGGTCGCCCCCGGGCGGCCTTTTTGTTGCGACCCAGGTTGCACTTACCCATGGAGTATCGATTCGATGTTGTCTTCCCCGGAGGTTGTATGAGCCAGGTTCAGTGGTCTTCCCGTCTCGGTCATGTGCTGGCGGCGGCCGGCACGGCCATTGGCCTTGGCGCCATCTGGAAGTTTCCCTATGTGACCGCCACCAATGGCGGCGGCGCCTTCCTGCTGGTGTTTCTGCTGTTCAGCTTCACCCTGGGGGTCGCGGTGCTGGTGGGTGAGACCCTGCTCGGCAGCCGCAGCCAGCGCGGGGTGCTCGGCGCCTTTCATCGGCTGGTGGGGCCGAACTGGCGCTGGATGGGCTACATGGGGATCCTCTGCGGCTTCTTCATCTACAGCTTCTACAGCGTGGTGGGGGGCTGGACCGTGGGCTATGCGGCACTGGCTGTGGCGGGCAAGCTCAACCTGAGCGAGGGCTCGGCGCTGACCGCCCTGTTCAACGGCTACGTCAGCCATCCCTGGTGGCCTGTGCTGACTCATCTGGTCTTCGCCGGGCTCACCTGGTGGTTCGTGCAGGGGGGCATTCAGAAGGGAGTGGAGCGGGCGCTGCGCTGGATGATGCCGGCGCTCTTCATCATGATGCTGCTGCTGGTGGGGGTGGGTCTCTCCATGCCGGGGGCCATGGCCGGGGTGCGCCAGCTGCTGCTGCCTGACTTCTCCATGCTGACCGGCCAGAGCGTGCTGGATGCCCTGGGGCTGGCCTTCTTCTCCCTCTCCATTGGCCTCGGGGTACACACTACCTATGGCGCCTATCTGCCCAATAGCGAAGGGGTGCTGCGCTCCGGAGTCTGGGTAGTGACCCTGGCGAGCCTTATCTCTGTGCTGGCGGGGCTGATGATCTTCCCGGCGCTGGCCTCCACCGGCATAGACCCCACAGCCGGCCCGGGTCTCACCTTCATGACCATGCCCGCCGTGTTCAGCCATCTGCCGTTCGGTCAGGGGCTGGGGGTGGTCTTCTTCCTGCTGCTGCTGGTGGCGGCGCTCTCCTCCTCCATCTCCATGCTGGAGCACCTGGTGCGCTTCACCTGCGAGGAGTGGGGCTGGTCGCGCCGTGGCGCTTGCCGGGTGCTGACCCTGCTGATCATGGCCTCCGGCATTCCGGTGAGCCTGTCGTTCGGTCCCTGGGCCGACTACACCCTGTTTGGCAAGACCATCTTCGACTTGCTGGACTACCTCACCTCCAACCTGATGATGCCGCTGTTCGGTCTGGTGTTGACCCTGCTGCTGGGCTGGCGGCTGGGGGATACCATACTGCCTGCCGGGTTGTCGCCGGCCCTGCGTCTGTGCCTGCTCTGGTGCTGGCGACTGGTGGCGCCGCTCTTGATCGCCGGTATTCTGGTGCGGGGTCTGCTCTAGCCGTTGCCCCGTGCAGGCGCTTGGGCTCCCGACCTTAGTGAGGTGTGAGAGGAGGAAGTTTGGGGGCCAGGTGAGATCGGATCTGCCGCAGCGTCTCCTGATAGGCCTCGGCATGCTGCCCCAGGAACGCGGCGCTGTGGTTGAGGCGCCGCTCAAGCCGGTCAACCAGCTGGGCGACCCCGGGAGCCGGCATGCCGCTCGGCTAGCACAGTTGCAACAGCGTCAGCAGTTGCCAGGCATCCCCCGGCAGAGCGGGAAACTCCTCCAGCAGGGTCAAGCCATATTGGATGGCCACCTGATGCTGCCCGGCAGAGATGGCCTCTTGCCGCCCCTGGCGCAGAGAGGCCAGGCGCTGTTCGCGGTGCTCCAACTGCTGCCCGAGTTCGGTGATCACCAGCCTGAACAGCCGCTGGAGCAGTGGGGAGGGCGCCACCCTGGCCTGGTGCTGGCTGAGCTGTGCCAGATAACGCCGGGCGTGCTGGGGCAGGCCGCAGAACTGGCTGACGGCAAAGCCGAGCAACTGGTTGAGGTGATGGTCCCGCGCCGCCTCTGGCGGATGTCTGGCCAGCAGCACCAGGGCCTCATCGAAGCGATAATCCAGGCCCAGCATCAGGGCTTGCAGCAGTGCGGCCTCGTGGTCACGCAGGGTCGTCGCCTGGCCGAGGCTGTCACACTCCTGGCGCAGCGTGGCTATCCTGGCCGCTGTCGGGTTGTGCCAGAGCACCGCCAGACTGGCGCTCAGGATGACATGCTCGATGGATATCCGGAATCTGTGCTCGGAAAAGAAACGCAGAGTGAGGCTTCTGGCCTGCTCCAGCGCCTTCCCCTCCTCTTTGAGCAGCAGTGCCAGCAGAATACCAACCTGGCGCCACTCTGGTTGCCAGGGGTACTTGCGCAGCAACTGCGCGAGCGTGGCCCAGGCCGGTTCCCATTGTGCCTCGTGTAGCAGGCAGGCGAGGGATAGCTCCTGATAAATGGCGGCAGGAAGTCGTGCCTGATTGCGAGCCAGATCCTTGCGGGCACTCTCCAGCCTGTTCAATCCGAGCAGGGCGAGGATCAACCCCTTGCGCGGCCACCAGGCGTCGTGTTCCGTGGTGCACATGGCGTAGTGCTGGGTGGCCTGGAAGTGATCCTGCTCCTGCAACAGCATGTATCCCTTGACCCTGTCTATCTGCGGCCCCAGCCCCTTGTGCCGCGAGTGCTGATAGAGCAGATCCTCGCATCGGGCACAGGCGTTGCGCCACTCCCTGAGGGCCATGGGCGTGGCCAGAGGCCGCGTCAGCTCGATCAGCATCAGCAATTCACGCAGACCGTTGGTCAGTTGCTCCGTGGTGAAGGGGACGGGCAGGCGCAACGGGAAATAGAGGTCGGAAGGGGGGAATTGACCGGCGTCATCCTCCTCGCCCAGCAACCACAGCACGCAACCCGGCGCGAGCAGGCCCAGATAGTGCGCCTCATGGAGCAGACGGATCCCGTCATGGGCCTGATGCTGATACTGGCGGCAGATGATGGCATCAAAGGCGTGCTGGCCGAGGAGGGCGGGCAGGGTCGCGAGCTCCTTGCAATGGCGCAGTTGGGATGCGTTCACCCCCAGCTCGCCGAGCCCCTGGGAGAGGGCCGAGCTGATCATGGCATCGTCTTCGATCAGGAGGATCTGCATTCTTGACGCTCCTTCGCTGACTGGGATATGGCCAGGTGTGTGAAAACCGGATTCAAAGATGCCCCCACTGTCGTCTGAGAGAGGCGACGGGGTCAATACCCCACTTGGGTCAGTGACAGGGCGCGTGGAAGATAAGCCGCCATAGGGCGGGGGGCCTTCATCCGGTCAGGCCCTTGCCGCAGGCCGGGATGAGGGCGGGACCCTACTGCAAACCGGGTCCCTTGGCCGAGAAGGGACAGTCGCGTTGACGGATGAGCCGATTGCCCTGCTGCCCGTGCCCCTGCCAGGCGAGCTCGAGTTGGCCGAGACGACCGAGGTGGCGCAGCTCGAACTCGTAGCGCAGGCAGGGGTTGTCCGTGGGCAGCCGGGTCATGGACGCCGGCAGGCGGTAGTCATAGCGCAGCAGGGGGCCGTCCTGCAGCTGGCTCTGGGCGGGCACCAGGCCCTCCGCCGTGGGGGAGGGAGCACTCAGGTAGCGGCGCAGGGTCAGGGGGGCGTCGATGGCCCTCTGATAGTGGAGCCCGTTCATGGCGGCGAGTTCCTCCTCCAGCCGCTGCAACTCCCCCTCCAGCCCGCTCAGCGCCGCGCCCAACTGCTGATGGCTGGGCGAGGCGCAGCCCCCCAGCAACAGGGTCATGAGCAGCAGGGCGGGGCGGACGGGCAGCATGGTCACTCCTTCGGGATCAGGGCCACAGACTATAGCAGGGGGTTGGTGGGCGGCGTGCCCCGCAGCAGCCCGGCGAGGCGCTCCAGCCCCTCGGCGACGCGGGCGTCGGTGGCGGGCTGGCTCAGGCTCAGGCGTACCCCTTGCGGGGCGGCAAACTGGCCGGCGGCGAAGTGTTCTCCACTCGCGACCCCGACGTCAAGGGCGTTGGCCGCCTCGGCGAACTCCTGGCTGCGCCAGGGTTCGGGCAGCGGCAGCCAGGCGTGCATGGCACCCGGCTGCCAGCGAGCCCCCGGCAGCAGATGGCGCAGCAGCTCTCCCCGGCGCGCCAGGACCCGTCTCTGCTGCTCGATGAGCGGCATGATCTGGTGCTGGCTCACCAGCTTGCAGGCCAGTTCGATGAGCAGGGGACTCACCATCCAGCTCGACAGCCGCATGGCCTGGGCAAAGCCGTTGCGAAGGGCGGGGGGAACCAGCACGAAGCCGACCCTCAAGCCGCCGCAGGCGATCTTGGCCAGGCTGCCGAGGTAGATGACCCGCTCCGGCGCCAGGTTGACCAGGGGCGGTAGCATCTCCTCGGGCAGCAGGCCGTTGACGTCGTCCTCGACGATCAGCAGATCATGGCGGCGGGCGATGGCAACTATCTCCTCCCGCCGCGCCAGGCTCATGGTAGCCGTGGTGGGATTTTGCAGGGTAGGGGTCAGGTAAAGCAGCTTGGCCCGCCGCTGGCGGCAGGCGGCCTCCAGGGCTGCTGGGATCAGTCCCTCCTCGTCCATCGCCAGCCCCATCACCTGATTCTTCAACTGGCGCGCATTGCCCAGCATGCCGGGGTAGCTGAGCCCTTCGCAAAAGAGGGTCTCCCCCACGCAGCCGGTGGCCAGCAGGGCCAGCATGATGCCGTGCTGGGCGCCATGACTGAACAACAGCCTCTCCTCACTTCCCTGGATGCCCTGCTCGGCTAGCCAGTCGACGAACAGCTGGCGCTGCGGGGCACGCCCGGCCTCCTTGTCATAGCCCAGCAGGCCGTTGAGATCCCCGTCCGCCAGTTCGGTCAGCATGGGTTTGATGATGGCGGCCCTGTCCAGCTGCACCGGCAGGTTCTGCCACAGCTCGATGCGCTGATTGTCCTCGTTGCGGATCACCCATTCGTTGGCCGGGTCCGCCGCTCCTCTGACCCAGGTGCCATGACCCACCCTGGCTGCCAGCAGGCCCCGTCGCTCGGCCTCGGTGTAGGCGCGGGTGATGGTGCCCACAGTCACCCCCAGCCGGTCTGCAAGGGCCCTGTGGGTGGGCAGCCGGGTCTGGGGGGGCAGGGCGCCATCGGCAATGGCCTGTTCGATGGCCTTGGCCAGTTTCAGGTAGAGGGGCCCCTCGAAGGGGGTGAGGTCGGGCGTCCAGATTGTCATGGTGACAATAAATCCATTGATCCAATATTGTCCCCAATATAGCGTGACATTCAGCCTGTTAACAACCAAATAGCTCACATTGTACCGATACAATGTGGCGAGAAAGGAGTCACCCCATGACCATCGAATGGTACGCCACCCTGTTTGGCTTCGCCCTGCTCACCTGCGGCACCCCGGGGCCCAACAACCTCATGCTGACGGCATCCGGCGCCAACTTCGGGGTGCGTCGCACCCTGCCACACCTCATCGGGGTGACGGTCGGCCAGCCCGTGCTGCAACTGGTGCTGGCGCTCGGCTTCTATCCGCTGTTCGAGCGCTGGCCCCTGCTCAAGCTGAGCCTGCAGGTGCTCGGCAGCCTCTATCTGCTGTGGCTGGCCTGGCGCATCGCGGTGGCCGGTGCCCCAGGGGATCCGGCGAGACGCGCCCGCCCGCTGACCCTGCTGGAAGGGCTGGGCTTCCAGTTTCTCAACCCCAAGGCCTGGATGATGGGGATCTCCGCCATCAGCCTGTTCAGCCTGCCGGGGAGCGACTACTGGGCGAGTCTGTGGGGCATCATGTCGGTCTTCCCCATGGCGGGGCTGCCGGTCTGCTTTGCCTGGGTGCTGTTCGGTCATCAGCTCAGTCGCTGGATCAACTCGGACAAGGGGTGGCGCCGCCTCAATGGCAGCCTGGGGGCCCTCACCGCCCTGTGCGTGGTGATGCTCTGGTATTAATGAGCGCCTGATTATTCATGCAAAGAAAATGCATTGCCGACCTTGTCGTCAGGGCAGAGGCTCTGCATATTAGGAGGCTTGCCGCGCTCTTGCCGCACTAAAGGATGAGATTGAGATGGATCTGAACTGGTTGTTCCCCCTGGCGGGCTTTGCCCTGATCACCTGTGGCACCCCGGGCCCCAACAACATGCTGCTCACCAGCGCCGGGGCCGCCCAGGGATTTCGCCGCTCCATTCCCCTGCTGGTGGGGGTGGTGGGGGGCATCAATCTGATGATCCTGGCCACGGCCCTGGGACTGGGGGTGATGTTCGAGAAGGTGCCGTTGCTGCACGACGGTCTCAAGCTGCTGGGTTCGGCCTACCTGCTCTGGCTGGCCTGGAAGGTGGCCAATGCCAGCGGCCCGGCAGATGGCAGCCGGCCGCTGATCCCGGCTCATCAGGGGGCCATGTTGCAGTTGCTCAACCCCAAGGCCTGGATGATGGCGCTCTCCGCCATCAGCGGCTTCACCCTGGCGGGGGAGGCTTACTGGCCGTCTGCCGGCTGGGTGCTCGGCATCTTCTTCGTGACCGGCCTCTACACGGGGGCCTTCTGGGTGCTGTTCGGTGCCCAGGTGCGCCGCCTTATCCGTACCGCCAGAGGCTGGCGTCGTTTTAACCTCGGCATGGGGATCGCCACGGCGGCCTGCGTGCTGATGATCTGGGTTTAGGCCCTGGCCTGAGCCTTTACCGGCTGTCTTGTTGGCCCTTCGGGGCCTTTTTTGTTTCCCCGGCGGCGCGGCATGACGCTTGCGCCGTCCAGTGCCAGCATGGTGGCAAGGAGGTTTAATGAAATGTATCGGTCTGCTGGGTGGCATGAGCTGGGAGTCCACCGTCAGCTACTACCAGGCGCTCAACCGGGGCGTGCGGGGGCGGCTCGGCGGCCTGCACTCGGCGCGGGTGTTGCTCAATAGCGTCGATTTTGCCGAGATAGAGCGGCTGCAACATGCCGGTGACTGGCCCGCCACCGCCCGTCTGCTGGCGGCCGAGGCCCGCGCACTCCAGGCCGGTGGCGCCGATTTCCTGATGATAGGGACCAACACCATGCACAAGGTAGCCCCTGAAATTGAAGCCGCCATCGAGATCCCGCTGCTACACATCGCCGATGCCACCGCCCGCCGCCTGCAGGCAGACGGGGTGACTCGGGTCGGCTTGCTCGGTACCCGCTTCACCATGGAGCAGGATTTCTACAAGGGGCGGTTGGAGGCGCAGTTCGGACTGGAGGTGCTGGTGCCCGCAGAGGAGCAACGGGAGCGGGTGCACCGCATCATCTACGACGAGCTGTGCCAGGGGCAGATCCGCGATGCCTCGCGGGCCGAGTACCTGACCATCATCGCCGGGCTGGCACAGGCCGGCGCCCAGGCGGTGATCCTCGGCTGCACCGAGATCGCCCTGCTGGTGGGGGATGCCAGCGCCGCCGTGCCGCTCTACGACACCACCGCCATTCACGCCGACGCCGCCGTGGCGTGGGCGCTGGCATGAGTCTGAGGCCGGCGGAGGGAGGGGCGCAGGCCCCTCTCTGCTCCCCGCCGACATGGCTGATTTTTCTCCGAGCATAACTGTGAGTCAGCCTTCACTTCAGCAAGCCGATTGACGCTTTTATTGTCAAACGGCTCACATTTCCTCTTTTTGTCCCTTGAGTCTGGTGCGTCGGACGCCTAGTTTTCGATCACTGAAACGATTCAGCTATCACCAAAAACAAGAGACACGAGGATAAATCCATGTTGAAGAGACTCTCCATTGCCGTACTGCTCGCCCTGGGCGCGAGCTCTGGCCAGGCCGCCGAATTCCTGCTGACCGACGCCCAGCAGGGGTTGGATGTGGGGGACTGGAAGATCACCAGCGACAAGCTGGGGATCAAGAGCCCGGTACCCTTCTCCATCGAGAAGAAACGCCTGCACGGCGGGCGTCAGGAGGGGGTGGATCTGCTCATCGTCGACAACGGGGTGATGAAGATCACCCTGGTGCCGACCCGTGGCATGGGGATCAAGGAGGTCAAGGGGGCCGATCTGCGCCTGGGTTGGGATTCCCCGGTCAAGGAGGTGGTCAACCCGGCCTTCATCGATCTGGAGAGTCGCGCCGGTCTGGGCTGGCTCGATGGCTTCAACGAGATGCTGGTACGCTGCGGCTATGAGTGGACCGGTCACCCCGGGGTGGATGACGACGGCCGCCTCAAGAGCCTGCACGGCCGGGTGCAGAACATACCGGCGTCCGTGGTCAGCGTGACTGTGGACGAGGAGCCGCCCTACGCCATCCACGTGCGGGGCCGGGTGGACGAGCGCACCTTCAAGATGAGCGAGCTGGTCACCTGGACCCAGCTGAGCGTAGTGCCCGGTCAGGCGGAATTTGCCCTGCAGGACAAGCTGACCAACCACGCCGACTACGAGAACGAGTACCAGATCATCTATCACGGCAACTTCGGGGCGCCGATCCTGGAGGAGGGGGCGCGCGTCAGCACCCCGGTGAAGCAGATCTCTCCGTTCAACGACTACGCCAAGGCGGGACTCAAGGGGTGGCAAACCTATCTGGGGCCGACCAAGGGCTTCGACGAGATGGTGTTCAACCTGGTGCCCTACAGCGATGCCGAGGGCAACACCCTGGCGGTGCTGAACAACAAAGCGGGCAGCGCCGGGGTGGCGGTGGGTTACAACACCAAACAGTTGCCGGTGCTGACGCTCTGGAAGAACACCGACACCCGGGCCCAGGGCTATGTGACCGGCATAGAGCCCGGCACCAGCTATGCCTACAGCACCAAGTACCAGCGCCCGCTGGGGCTGGTACCCAAGATCCAGCCGGGGGAGACCAAGACCTTCGACCTGACCTATCGTCTGCTGCGCAATGGGGAGGAGGTGAAGCAGGCGCTGGCCCAGGTGGATAAGATCCAGGCCGGCCGCTCCACCGAGCTGCGGGAGCAGCCCCTGGTCAAGCTGCCCTGAGTGGCAGGCAGACAGCAAAAAGCCGCTCCATAAGCGGCTTTTTCACGTCGGGTCCGTCGATCAGACTGAACCGGACTCAGGCATGGTTGTACATGGCCTCGATTTCGCTCTGGTACTTGGACTCGATGATCTTGCGGCGCAGCTTCATGGTGGGGGTGATCTCCCCGAGCTCCATGGAGAAGGCGCTCGGCAGCAGGGTGAACTTCTTCACCTGCTCGAACTTGGCCAGCTCCTTTTGCAAGTCAGCGATCCGTGCCTCGAAGAACTCCACCACCTTGGAGTGGCGCAGCAGCTCGGTCTTGCACTGGTACTGCAGGTTGATGGAGCGGGCATACTCCTCCAGGGACTCGAAGCAGGGGACGATCAGCGCCGAGACGAAGTGGCGGGCATCGGCGACGATGGCAATCTGCTCGATGAAGCGATCCTTGCCCAGGGTCCCCTCCACCAGCTGCGGCGCCACGTACTTGCCGTTGGAGGTCTTCATCAGCTCCTTGAGGCGCTCGGTGAAGTAGATGTTGCCCTGGTCGTCCAGCGCGCCGGCATCACCGGTACGCAGGAAGCCATCCGCCGTCATCACCTCGGCGGTGGCGCCCGGCTTGTTGTAGTAGCCGCGCATCACTGTGGGTGAGCGCACCAGCAACTCGTTGTTCTCACCGAGTTTGACCTCTATGCCGTCCATGACGGTGCCGATGGAACCCAGCTTGAACTGGCTGTCCTCGTAGCAGCAGACGGTGGCCGTGGTCTCTGTCATGCCGTAGCCGTATTTGAGGTTGAGCCCCATGGCCTGGAAGAAGAGATTCACGTCGTCCGCGAGGCGGGCGCCTGCCACCGGCAGGAAGCGGGTGCGGCCGCCGAAGCGGGCACGCAGCTTGCGAAACACCAGCCGCTCGGCCAGGGCCAGCTGCAGGTAAAGCAGGGGGGAGGCGGACTTGCCGGCCTGGCGGGTGGCGACCATCCGCTTGCCGACCCCGGTGGCCCAGCCGAACAGGGCGCGGCGCAGGCGCGGTGCCTGGGCAACTTTGGCCTGGATCATGGCGTAGGCCTTCTCGTAGAGACGCGGCACGGCGCACATCACGGTGGGCTGCACCTCGCCAATCACTTCCATCACCTTCTGCGGATCGCGGATGTAGACGTTCTCGGCGCCGCAATAGAGCACGTAGTAGCTCCAGGCGCGCTCGAACACGTGGCTGAGCGGCAGCATGCAGAGGGACACGTCCTGCTCGCCAAGATCCAGGCGGCGGTCGTGCATCTCGAAACAGGCGGCGATGTTGTTGAAGTCGAGCATGACTCCCTTGGGTTCACCCGTGGTGCCCGAGGTGTAGATCAGGGTCAGCAGATCATCCATGCGGTAGTGCTGCTCGCGCTCCCTCAGCGCCTGCTCGCTGGGCTGATGGTTGCCGGAGACCAGGAAGGTCTGGAAGTGGCTAGCCTGCTCGCAGCCGCGCAGATCGACGGTGCCGTCCAGGGTGACTATCTGGTTGATCTCGCCACTCTTGAGCAGCAGGAGCGCCTGATCGAACTGGGGCTGCTCCCCCACGAACAGCAGCTTGATGCCGGCGTCCTTTACGATGTAGCGCAGCTGTTCGAGCGTGCTGGTGGGGTAGATGGGCACGCTGACGCCACGGGCGGCCAGGATGCCGAGATCGGCCTGGGTCCACTCCGGCATGTTGCGGGCATAGAGGCCGACCATCTCGGTGGGCTGGTGCCCGGCGCGGATCAGCGCCTGGGCGCAGTAGTCCATGGCCTGGCCCAGGGTGCGCCAGCCGATGGCGCGCCACTGGCCATCCTGCTGGACGCGCAGGGCGGCCTTGTTGCCAAGGCGGGCAATACGCTCACGCATCACTCTAACCAGATGAAGCTGCGACATCGAAATCATCCTCAAGTAACAGTTGTGCGCCCGCAGGGGCACTAAAAACGGGGCTGGAGTTTAAACTCTAACATTACAGCTTACAAGTGTGCGCCATTTGTCCTGGATCACAAAGTCGTCAACTTGGGGAGAGTCAGGCATGATAAGGGCTAGGGTCGGATTCATTCAGGGAGTAGCGCCATGGGGATCGGAGTCAAGAGTCTGTTGACGGGCATGTTGTTGCTGCTGGCGGGCGCCGGCGCACTCTGGTTTGTGCTGGGCGGGTCGGGGGAGCAGGACAATCCCTGGTTGAGTGGCGCCGAGGGGTACGAGCAGGCGCAGCGGCTGGCGCTGAGGGAAGGATACCCCTTGCTCTACGTGATCGAGCGCGCCAAGTGCCGACGCTGCAAGGCGCTCAATAGCCAGCTGTGGCGCACCCCCGAGATGCAATCCGCCCTGGCGGGGCTGGCCAAGGTACGGCTCAACCCGGATGCGGGGGATGGCAGCGAGCACATACTGCGGCGCTTCCCCAAGGTGGCGACCGCACCCGGCATCTATGTGCAGCGACCGGGGGAGCCGCTTCGGCCCATCAAGGTGGTGGTGGATATCCAGCAGATCTGGATGCCGGGCGTCACCTATGGGCGCGGCTTCTTCATGCCGCTCTCGGGGGCGGCCTTCGAGGCGGTGCTGAGGGTCACCCTCAGCCTGGAGGATCCCGCCATCGACAATGCGCCCCTGCCCTGAGGGGCGCAGGGAGGCAGGATAGGAGCGACAAGGGGGCGGCATGCCCCCTTGTCCATTGCGGGCGGTCTGCTGGCCCAGGCCGTGGGATCAGCCGAAGTCGAACAGGCGGGACATCAGCACGGCGTCTTCCCGATCCTGGCCGGTGCCATAGTAGTCGGCGCGGCGGCAATACTCGGCAAACCCCTCGCTCTCGTAGAGGCTGATGGCGGTGCGGTTGCCCGCCCGCACCTCCAGGAACCAGGCCTCGGCCCCCTTCCCCTTGCTGCGGGCCAGATACTCTTTCAGCAGCGCCCTACCCAGCCCCTTGCCCTGAAACTCGGGGTGCACGCAGATGTTCATCAGCGAGCTGTCTCCCGCCACCAGATCCGAGATATAGAAACCGGCGGGGCGGCCTTCCACCAGCATCAGTCCATTGAGGTAGCGCGGCCCGAAGCAGGAGAGCAGGTTGGCCTGGCTCCAGGGCTCCGGGTGGGCGGCCTGCTCTATGGGGTAGATGGCGTCGAAATCGGATTCGAGCAGGGGACGAAAGCTGGGCAAGAGGTCAGACATGGTTACTCCGGACGGGATTCGGGCTTGCGACGGACGGCATGGTCATGCCATGGTCGTGGCTTCAAGGGGGTTGGCGGCTGGCCGGCTCAACCGGGCTGGCGCTGCCGGCACTGCTGCCACAGGGCGCGCTTGTGCGCCGCACCGGGTTTGAGCGGGCAGACGAGAGCATGGGGCCAGCGCGGATCCGGCGCCGTCAGCCAGAGCAGGGGCGGGTTCGCCCCCTCGGGCAGCTCGCGGAGCAAGGAGACCTCGTCCGTGCCTATGCCGAGCCATTGGCAGATATCCCCGAGCAGGGAGGGGGCGGGCAGCGCCTCGGCCTGCAGCCACAGCTTGCCGTTCGGCACCGCCACCGGCTGGCGTGGGGTCGCCGCATCCGCTGCCGCCGGGGTCACCTGCGGGTGCCGGGTTGCCGCAGCGTCTGCCGGTTGGTCTGGCAGGCCCCTGGCTCTCAGTTGCCAGAGGGGGATGCCCATCCGGGCCAGGATGCGCTGACGCAGTGGGTCCAGCAGGGGATCTTGCATGCGAAGGCTCACTCTTGATCTGCATTGGGGTAAATTCTGATGCGCAGAGTACACTCTCGCAGGTTTTGCTGCACCCCCTTGCGTGCCGGGATTGTCCCGCCGGGGCCGTGCGATCCCGACCCCGACCGCGGGATGACCAGATTCAACAGACCATGACAGTGAGGCGGGGCCAGAGGCCGGACCCCGTGGACACTATGACCATACCAGCTTCGGAACTGTGCCTATGCCGCCTTTAGCCCAGAATACTGTTCGTGCCACCCCCATCCATGAGCGCCTGCCACGGCTGCTGGCCGCCCTCGGGGAGGGGCTGTATGAGCGCCAGGACGCCCTGCGGCTCGGCCTGCTGGCGGCCTTGAGTGGCGAGAGCGTCTTCCTGCTGGGCCCCCCGGGCATCGCCAAGAGCCTGATCGCGCGGCGCCTCAAGCTCGCCTTTCACGATGCCCGCCACTTCGAATACCTGATGACCCGCTTCAGCACGCCGGAGGAGGTGTTCGGCCCCCTCTCGATCCAGGCGCTCAAGGAGGATGGCAAGTACCTGAGGCTGACTCACGGCTACCTGCCGGAAGCCGAGGTGGTGTTTCTCGACGAGATCTGGAAGGCGGGCCCAGCCATCCTCAACACCCTGCTCACCGCCATCAACGAGCGGCAGTTCCGCAACGGCGACAGCCAGCACCCCATTCCCATGCGGCTGCTGGTGACCGCATCGAACGAGCTGCCCGCCCCGGACAGCGGGTTGGAGGCGCTCTACGATCGCATGCTGGTGCGGATCTGGATGGACAGGGTGCAGGAGAAATCCAACTTCCAGGCCATGCTGGCGAGCGATGGCCAATCCCACCAGAACCTGACGCCCTCGGTGCAGATCCGGGGGGAGGAGTACGAGGCCTGGCAGGCGGAGATCGAGCAGGTGCGCCTGCCCGACGCCTGTTTCGAGCTCATCTACCAGCTGCGCCAGCAGCTCGACAGCCAGCTCGGTCACGGCTGCTATGTGTCGGATCGGCGCTGGAAGAAGGCCGTCAGACTCATCAAGGCGAGCGCCTTCTTCAACGGTCGCGACGAGGTCGCCCCGCTGGATCTGCTGCTGTTCAAGGATTGCCTCTGGCACGACGAGGCCTCCCGCACCGCCTTGCTGGAGATGATCGGCGAGTTCTCCCGCCTCTACGGTTACCAGCAACTGGTGCTGACCCGTGAGCTGCTGGCCCTGCGCGAGCGGTTCAAGCAGCTCAAGGGGGCCGTCGCCCAGCGTCTCGGCTGCAAGGCGGTCAAGCGCAAGCAGTGGTTTGGTCGCCGCGCCCGTGGCACCGAGTTGCCGCTGGCCAACGCCAAACCGTTCGGCAAGCAGGCGCACTTCCACCTGCTCACTCCGGCGCCCCTGGATGGCGGGGATCCCGAACGCCTGACCGAGACCCTCACCTTCGATCGCACCCTGCTCTCCCACTGGCACCCCACCGGGGAGGCGCTGGTGGGCTGGCCCCTTGGCAACCCCAAGGAGGGACACTACGAGCTGGTGCTGGACGAGCAGTTGCGGCTGCAGGTACTGGATGTCCAGCGTCAGCCCGTGCCCCTGGTGCTGGTGGAGCGAACTCCCATCCCCGAGGTGGTGACGGCCCCCTGGCAGACCGAGCTGGGTGAGCTGGCGAGCCAGGTTGTCCGGGTGCAGCAGAGCCTCAAGGGGCAGCGCAGCCTGTTCGATCGTCACCAGCCCCACCTGTTTGTCGGGGAGCACTGGCTGCGCCAGGTGGAGGACAGCTTCTTCGTGCTGAACCGGGACCTGGAACGGCTGGGCGAGGAGCTGCGGCAGTGGCGGGATCGCCTGCCCAGGCTCGATACCTGATGTTCTCCGGACTGACGCCGCCACCAGCCCTTGGCCGCCTGCCGCACCGGCAGCATGGCGTCGCGCGTCCCTTGCCTAGGGAGTGCCCATGCTAGAGATCGGCATGATGGATCTGGGGCTCCTCATCGGTGAGGGGGAGCTGGCGGGGGAGATGGCGCTGCTGCTGGCGTCCACCCCCAAGATCTCCGAATTCCTTAAACGCTCCCCGCTGCAGGGCAAGCTGCTGAAAAAACGCATCCAGACCTGGAGCGAGCAGCTCGGCGAGGAGATGCGCCACAAGCCGGTGCCGGTGGCGCTGGAGCAGGAGTACCTGCTCTATCAGGCCCACAGATTGCTGCCCCTGCCCGAGCTGGTGGGGCGGTTGCCGGCCCTGCTGGAGGCGCTGGAGCAGCACAGCCCCTTCGCTGGTGATGCCCGCAGCCTGGTGCGCCAGATCATGGTGCAGCCGACCGAGGGGCTGCGTCAGCTGTTCGTGGAGAAGTGGCGGGCCAGCCTGGTGGGCAGCCTGCTGCAGTTGCAGCAGCAGATCGCCGAGGCGGAGCGGGAGAAGCAGCGCCAGGAGATAGAGGATCAGCTGCTGGCGAACCGGACCCTGGCCGATGCCCTGGATCCGCACCAGATCTCCGCCGGGGGGCTCTGGGATCTGGCCCAGGGCAGCTGGCACAAGCGCAGCCTGGTGCTGGTGCAGCAATATGCCCGCATGTTGCAGCGCGAACCCCTGCTGGGGGAGATAGCGGCCCTGCTGGGGCGCAGCGAGCGGGATCGGCGGACCGACGCCCGGACGCTGCCCCCTGTGCCCATGCACGAGCTGGAAGAGGTGCAGACCGACGACGTACCTGACGATCTGGTGGGGGTGCACCCGGCCAGCGATCTGATGCGCCTCTTGCCGAGCGAGGCGGTGATGCTGGCCCTGCCGGAGCTGGAACTGGAGTTCTATCGCCGCTATCTGGAGCGGCGCCTGCTGAGTTATCAGTCGCGGGGCACATTGCCGCGCCAGCGCCTGATGCAGCGCTCCCCGGAGCAGGGCGGGCAGGAGGTGCAGCCGCGGGGGCCCTTCATCGTCTGTGTCGATACCTCGGGCTCCATGGGGGGCTATCCGGAGGAGTGCGCCAAGGCACTGTTCCTCGCGCTGCTCAAGGTGGCGATGGACGAGAAGCGGGGCTGCTATCTCATGTTATTTTCCACCGAGGTGGCGACGCTCGAGATCACCGCAGACACCGGTCTGGACAAGGCGGAACGCTTCCTCTCCATGAGTTTCCACGGCGGCACCGATCTGGTGCCCTGCCTCGAGCAGGCGCTGGTACAGCTGGAGCAACCGGATTTTGCCAGGGCCGACGTGCTGGTGATCTCCGACTTCATCGCCCAGAGTCTGCCCCATGCCCTGCTCGATCGGATGAACCGGCGGCGAGCGCAGCAGACCCGCTTCCACGCCGTCGCCATGTCCAGGCACGCCAAATCGGCGATCCTGCGGGTGTTCGACAACAGCTGGCTGCTGGACTGCGGTCTGCGTGGCCGCCTGCTCAGGCGCTGGCAACGCAGCTAGGGACGGGTTGGCGCCGCTCCGGTGTCAGATACCGGTCCTGTGATAGAGACCCCGTTCGCTGACCTGATCCTGATCCAGCAGCGGCTGGCCGCTCGGCTGGGCGATATGAAATCCCCGTTTGCCGCTGCGCTTGACCCTGTACATGGCCTGATCGGCCCGGGCCAGCGCCGTGCTGAAATCATCCTGAGGCCGGATGGCGGCTATCCCCATGCTCAGGCCCACGGCGGCCTCCCCATTGGGCAGCTCGAACGGAGTGGCGATGGCATCGATGCATTGACGGGCCAGGTGGCTGGTGCGGGGATCCTCGCTCGGCCAGGGCAGCAAGAGCACGAACTCATCCCCCCCGAGCCGACCCAGTCTGACCTCCTCACAACAGCAGTGGCGCAGCCGCTGGCTGAGGGCCACCAGCAGCTCGTCGCCGGCGCGGTGGCCCAGGTTGTCGTTCACCTGCTTGAAGTCATCGAGATCGATGAAGCAGATGGCCCTGTATTCTCCGGGGAACTGGCGGTGCAGGGCGGTGCGATTGAGCAGGCCGGTGAGGGGATCCCGGTGTGCCAGCTGGGCCAGCTGCTGCTCGTACTCCTTCTCGTGGGTGATGTCGATGTGGGTGCCCATCACCCTCAGCGGGTTGCCCTGCTCATCCCGCTCCACCACCCGACCCCTGTCCAGCACCCAGGTCGTCTTGCCATCCTTGGCGATCATCCGGTGCATCACCTGATAGAAGGGGCTCTTGCCCTCCAGATGGTCGAAGAAGGCCTGCAGCACCCGCTCCCTGTCTTCCGGGTGCAGGTGTTCACGCCAGGTGTCGAAGTGGGCCGACAGCTCCTTGGGCTGATAGCCGAGCATGGATCCCCAGCGCCGGTTGAAGATGATGAGCTTGCCGGTGGGCACATGGTTCTGCCAGATGCACAGGCCGGTGCCGTCCATGGCGGCATCCAGCTTCTCCCGTGCGTCATCCGCGATGCGTTTGAGGCGCTCGTTCTCCAGCAACAACCTGTCGTAAGCCTCCCGCAGCTCCTCGTAGGTCATTCATCATCCCTTCCCTTGTATCAGTTCGCTTATAGTCGATGCAGACTTTCCTTCTGTAAAGAATGAGATAGCGGGAGTGAGCGCTGACACGGCAATGAATGCCGTGGCTGTGCGCCCATGGCAAGCAGGGATATGATTGAGGCGATGGGCACGGCGTCCGGGCCATCGAACGGGGAGACTGAATCAGCATGAAGATCCTGATGGGCTGTAGCCTGCTGTTATGGCTGGGGGTGACACCCGCCTTGGCGGTGCCCCCCCGGCTGACCGAGCCCGCGTTGTCCCAAGAGCTGCAGCAACTGGAGGATGATGCACCGCCCCTGCTGGCGTATCGCGCCCGTGTCGCCGCCCTGGTCGCCCATGTCGATGCCTATCCACCCGAGGTGCAGGGACGCATCGCCCGGTTGCAGTGCTGGGCCCAGCCGAGCGAGCGGGACGAGGAGTTCCTGCGCGCGGTGCAGTTTGCCGATCGGGCGCTGACAGAGGTGAGGGGCCGCAAGGACAGGGTCGCCGAGAGCGGCCTGCTCGCCTGCCGCGGTTATCATCAGCAGTTGCTCGGCAACATGGACGAGGCGAGGCTGGACTACGCGGCCGCCCTGACCCTGGCGCGCAGGCTGGGGGATGAACGGCAGCGGGCCGACATCCTCAACCTGCGGGGGGAGATGTACTCCTACCAGGGGGAGCTGGCCGAGGGGCTGATGGAGCTTATCGATGCCCATCGCCGCTACGAGGCCCTGGGGCTGGAGAGCAAGGGGCGCGAGGTGCTGGCCAGGATCGCCAATGCCTATCGCCGGATGGGGCTCTTCGAGCGGGCCGAGGGCTATTTCCAGGAGCTGGAGCACGACTACCGGACGCTGGGGGATGTCGAGCGGCTGGTGGATATCCACACCCAGCAGGGACTGCTCTATATCGACACGGCAGAGTACGACAAGGCGCTGCCGCTGATGGTCGAGGCCGAGCGCTACTATGAGGCGCAGCAGCAGGACGGGGTGCTGGCCTGGAGCAGGATAGAGCTGGCCACCATCCTGCTCAAACAGGGCAAGACGGCGCAGGCCATGGCCAAGCTGGAACAGGCCGCCACCTTGCTGCATCGGGGGGAAGGGGCAGACAGCGTGACTCTGGGCCATTGGCACATCGTCATGGCCACCGTGCAGGATGCCATGGGCAAACCGGCCGAGGCGCTGCGACATCTGGACGAGGCCGAGCCGATTTTTGCCCGGGAGCAGAACCTGCGCTTCCTTGCCTGGGTGCACGAGGTGCGCGCCCGGGTGCTGGAGCGTCAGGGACGGGTCGGGGAGGCCCTGGCCAGCCTCAAGGCCTTCGTGCAGACCCGTCATGCACTGGATCAGCGGCTGCGGGAACAGCGGGCCCTGCAGATGCGCTTCGAGTTCGATCTGGCGCGCAAGGAGCTGGAGAACCAGACCCTCAGAGCCCAGCAGCAGTTGCAGGCCGAAAAGTTCAAGCAGTTGCAGGAGCGACGCTACTGGCAATTTCTGGTGGTGGCCCTGCTGCTGCTGGTCATGGGGATACTGGTGATCCACCAGCGGGGCCGTACCCGCAAGATGCAGCGTCTCGCCATGACGGACGAGCTGACGGGCATCCACAACCGGCGCCAGATCCAGGCCAAGGGGCGAAAATGGTTCGCCCAGGCGCGCGCGAGCGGCAAGCCCCTTTGCGTGCTGCTGCTGGACATCGATCACTTCAAGAAGGTCAACGACCGGCTCGGCCACCAGGTGGGGGATAGGGTGCTGACCGCCGTGGCCCAGTGCATCGAGGAGCAGGTGCGCAGCCTGGATCGGGTGGGGCGCAACGGCGGGGAGGAGTTTCTGGTGCTGCTGCCCGACACCGATCTTGAGGAGGCGGCCGAGGTGGCCGAGCGGGTGCGGCTCGCCGTCTCCC
>NZ_CDBZ01000028.1 GCF_000819985.1 Aeromonas media
TGCCATGGCAGAATCTGCTCCATGCGGGAGAGGAAAATCTCTTTTCGGGTCTGACGGCGCTTAGTGCTGAATTCACTATCGGCGAAGGAGAGTTGATGGCTCATGATGTCCCTCTGGGATGCGCTCCGGATGAACATGATGATCTCATATCAGGAACTTGTTCGCACCTTCCCTAAAACACCTTTTACATTCAACAAATTTCACATAGCAAAGCGGCCAGCTTGATAAGCTGGCCGCTGGTAGCCTGCATTAAGCGATTAGACGTTGAAACCGACATGTCTCCCTGTAGGAAGCTCAACATCAACACGCAGCTTCCCACCCATTGCTTCCACGTAACGCTTCATGGTGGATAGCTTGATATCATTCCCACGCTGCTCCATCGCCACAACGGCCGGTTGGCTGATCCCGAGGACAGAGGCCAACTCCACCTGGGACACTTCCAACTCTTCACGCAGCGCTTGCAAGCGTACCTCCAGCAGCAGCTCGTTAGCCATCTCCTGGATCCGCTGCTGACTATCCACCGAGCGGGAGGCCAGCATCTCATTCAGTGTTCTTCCCATTACCCTACCTCCAACTCAGTTAAGTGCTTGGCGTATTCCGCCTTAGCGACCGGCAACATCTCTTTGTAAAACCGCTTATCGTTACCGCCCTTATTTCCAGCACACAACACGATAGCTTGCCGCAACGGGTCAAAAGCAAAGAACGCTCGTAGCGGATCCCCCTGGTGCTGAACTCTCAGCTCTTTGAGGTTCGTAAAGCGAGACCCCTTGATGGTATCAACTAAGGGTCGCCCTACTGATGGACCGCCCTGTGCCAAGGCAAGCAACCCAGCCAAAACCTTCTCCTGCGTGGCCTCGTCTTGTTCATCAAACCAGACATCGAATAGAGAGGTCGTTTTTACTGTCTACATAGCGCACCAAATATAACCTTTGATTTATATTATAGAGGGTCTCGACGTAGGTAACAAGTTACCGCTGTCGTAGTGCAAGCATGAAGCTACTGGCATCAACCTCGAACCGGCTGACCCCGATCTGCTGCAGGTAGATCACCAGGGTATCGAGCTTGCGAAAAACTCTTAGTTGTTTGCTGCGCTGGGCGGCCAGGGCACGTTCGGCCAGACCGTAGCGCACCAGCAGGCTCCAGCCGCCTGGTTGTCCGTAAGCGCCGCTAAATCGACCTACTTGCCTTCGTTGTATTGCGCCACTTTTTTTGCAATGGGCTCCAGCGGGACGTTCCATGGTAGCAGGGCTTCGAGTTTTTCCAGGCTATCGGCCTCGCCGATCTGCGCCAGCACATGGTTGATATACGCTGATGGCTCCAGGTCATTGGCTTTGGCTGTCTCCAGCAGCGAGTAGCAGGTTGCACTGGCCTTGGCGCCTTGCGCGCTGTCGGCGAATAACCAGGCCTTGCGCCCCACGGCGAACGGGCGGATTGCGTTCTCCGCCAGGATATTGCTGATGTGCAGATCAC
>NZ_CDBZ01000029.1:0-365 GCF_000819985.1 Aeromonas media
GTCCGGGCGGGCCCGGCCGGGGAAGCGCGTCGCCACGTCGGTGATACCGTCGAGGAAGTGATCGTGCATCACCACCAGCTGGTCATCCCTGGTCATCACCAGATCCTGCTCCAGATAGTCGGCCCCCATGCCATAGGCCAGCGCCTTGGACTCCAGGGTGTGCTCGGGCAGATAGCCGGAGGCGCCGCGGTGGGCAATCACTATCTTGCCGCCATCGACGGCCAGGGCGGGCAATGCGAGGGCGACCCCGAGGCCCAGGGCCACGAGAGAGAGGTGAGGTTGTTTCATGAAAGGTGCTCTTTGTTATTGTTTATTGGATGTAGGTAGTTGTTATAGCAGAGGTTTATTGCAGTTTTACGGCGGGG
>NZ_CDBZ01000029.1:573-19161 GCF_000819985.1 Aeromonas media
GGGGCAGCCCGCCGCTTCAATCAGCTTGCCTTGGGCAGGGCGTGATGGTGTTCGAGCAGCCAGGCACCGAGCTGCTGCTGCTCGGATTCGGACAGGCGCAGCCCCAGCTTGCTGCGGCGCCACAATATATCTTCCATCGAATGGGCCCACTCGCGGCTGATCAGATAACGCACTTCGGATTCATACAGTCCGGCACCAAAGTGCTGGCCGCGCTCCTCGTGCAACCAGAGACGGGCATGACTGCCATAGGCTTCGGCGATGCGGCGGGCGCTACGCTCGTCCAGCCAGTCGAATTCGAGCATGTAGGCGCGGGCCAGCTCGGTGGTGGAGCAGTCGAACTCGCCGCCGGGCAGACGGCTGGTGGCTGTCCAGTCCTCACCCATCTGGCTGAACCAGGGCTTGAGTTTGTTGCAGGCGGCCTGGGCCAGCTTGCGATAGGTGGTGAGCTTGCCGCCAAACACCGACAACAGCGGCGCCCCGTCGGATTCGCCAGAGAGCTCAAGGGTGTAGTCGCGGGTCACCGCCTGGGGAGAGTCTGACTCGTCATCGCACAGCGGCCGCACCCCGGCATAGGTCCAGATGACCTCGGAGGGGGCAATCTGGCGGGTGAAGTGGGCGTTGACCACCTTGCACAGGTAATTTATCTCGGCCTCGCTGATCTTCGCCTCCCGCGGGCTGCCATGGTGCTCCACGTCCGTGGTGCCGATGAGGGAGTAGTCCTGCTGGTAGGGGATGACGAAGACGATGCGGTTGTCCTCGTTTTGCAGGATATAGGCCTCTTCGCGCTCATGGATGCGCGGCACTATGATGTGGCTGCCCTTGATGAGGCGAATGCCGCGCGGGGATTTCTCGTGCAGGCTCTCGTCATAGAAGGTCTTGACCCAGGGGCCGGCCGCATTGACCAGGCCACGGCAGGTGACGTTTAACTGCTCGCCCCCTTCTCGCTCCAGGGTCAGGGTCCAGTGCTTGGATCCGCGCACCGCCTTGACGCAGCGGGTGCGGGTCTGCACATCGGCGCCCTTGTCCCGGGCCATCATGGCGTTGAGCACCACCAGGCGGGCGTCGTCGACCCAGGCGTCCGAGTACTCGAAGCCCTTGTTGATGCCACTCTTGAGACCATCTTGCGGCAGGAAGCGCAGGCCGCAACTGCCCTTGAGCTTGTCGCGCTTGGCCAGGTTGTCGTAGAGGAAGAGGCCGGCACGGATCATCCAGGCCGGGCGCAAGTGCGGGCGGTGCGGCAGGCGGAAGCGCATGGGACGGGCGATGTGCGGCGCCATGCCGAGCAGCACCTCCCGCTCCGCCAGCGCCTCTTTCACCAGCCTGAATTCGTAATGTTCGAGATAGCGCAAGCCGCCGTGGATCAGCTTGCTGGAGTTGGACGAGGTGGCCGAGGCGAGATCCTGCGCCTCGAACAGCGCCACCTTCAGCCCCCGCCCCGCCGCATCCGCCGCAATGCCGACCCCGTTGATGCCGCCGCCGACGACGACCAGATCATAATGTTCGCTCATGTTCACCTACTTTCTTATTTTGTGTTCGCCATGCCGGCAATGTTTGATTTCGCTCATATTAGAACATGAAAAAATGATAAACGAACATTTTATGAGGGAAATGTGATCGCGATTGTTCTGACAATGCTAAAAATGCTGCCGGTCGGTGACAAAGTGCCGCCCCAAGCCCTCGCCATTGTCCCTACCGCCGGGACTAAGCTGCCGCAACGGATGCGGGCGTGGCTGGCCGAGGCCGAAGGAGCCCGGCCCTGAAGCAGAGATTGCCCAGAGGCAAACCACCGAGGACGAGAAGAGAACCCTTGCTTTTAGCTCAAGCTGGCAGCGACCGGCCGAGACGGCGCCACAGAGACAGACGGAGAGAGGCTGCAGGGGCAAGGCGTCCCGCATGGGGACCCCGTTAGAGAGCAGCAAGAAAGCGGCCGCCTGACGGCGGCCTGATGCTAGTGCGGCGTGGGAATACTCAGCAGATGTGGCAGGCGATCTGATGCTGGGACATCAGTCGCATCAACTTCTCCGGCGGCTCCTGATCCGTGAACAGGGCGTGGATCTGGTTGAGGTTGCCGAGGTTGACCATGGCATTGCGCCCGAACTTGGTGTGGTCGGCGGCCAGGAACACCTGGCGGGAGTGGGCGATGATGGCCTGGGCGATCTTCACCTCGTGGTAGTCGAAATCGAGCAAAGATCCGTCGTTGTCGATGCCGGAGATGCCGATGACGCCATAGTCCATGCGGAACTGGCCGATGAAGTCACGGGTCGCCTCCCCGACGATGCCCCCGTCCCGGTTGCGGATCTCGCCACCGGCGATGATGACGGTGAAGTCATCCTTGGCGGTGAGGATGCTGGCGACGTTGAGGTTGTTGGTGACCACCCGCAGCTCACGGTGATCGAGCAGGGCGCGGGCGATGGCCTCGGTAGTGGTGCCGATGTCGATGAAGAGCGAGGAGCCGTCCGGAATGTTGGCGGCCACCTCGCGGGCGATGCGCTCCTTCTCCTTGAGCTGCATCACCTTGCGGGCGCTGTAGGCAGTATTGACGGTACTCGAATGCAGGGAGGCCCCGCCGTGATGGCGCCGGATCTTGTTCTGCTCGGCGAGATCGTTCAGATCCCGGCGAATGGTCTGGGGGCTGACGTCAAAATGGGTCACCAGATCGTCGGTCGAGACAAAGCCCTGCCTTGTCAGGACGTCCAGGATCTCCAGATGTCGTTGGGTTTGCTTCACGCTTGCACTCCGCTTGAGAGACGAAAAAAGGCCCCGGCATTGCGGGGCCTTTGGCAGTGTACCCTATCCCTTTTCGGACTGATAAGGGCAGGATCACGTTTTATGCCTTGTCGGCAGCGGCCTTGTGGGCGATCGAGATGTTCTCGTGCTTGAGGGTCAGGGCCAGCAGTACGATAGAGAGCACGCAGGAGATGGTCAGCACCAGGAAGCCGCCGTCCCAACCGAAATGGTCGACCGTGTAGCCCAGCATGGCATTGGCCGCCACGGCGCCGCCCAGATAACCGAACAGACCGGTGAAACCTGCCGCGGTACCGGCGGCCTTCTTGGGCGCCAGCTCCAGGGCATAGAGGCCTATCAGCATGACGGGGCCATAGATAAGGAAGCCGATGGCGACCAGGGCCATCATGTCGATGGTCGGGTTGCCCGCCGGGTTGAACCAGTAGACCAGCACGGCCACGGTCACCAGTACCATGAACAGGATACCGGCCGGGGCGCGGCGGCCCTGGAACATCTTGTCCGAGATCCAGCCACACAGCAGGGTGCCCGGGATCCCCGCCCACTCATAGAGGAAGTAGGCCCAGGAGGAGTGATCCACGCTGAAATCCTTGGCTTCCTTGAGGTAGGTCGGTGCCCAGTCCAGCACGCCGTAGCGAATGAGGTAGACGAAGGCGTTGGCGATGGCGATATACCACAAGAGCTTGTTGTGCAACACGTACTTCATGAAGATCTCCTTGGCGGAGAACTCCTGCTCGTGACTCTCGTTGTAATCCTTCGGGTAGTCGTTCTTGTACTCCTCGATGGGCGGCAGACCCACGGACTGCGGGGTGTCACGCATCACGAAGAAGGCGATCACCGCGATGGCAGCCGCAGCCGCAGCTGGCACATAGAAGGCGCTGCGCCAATCATTGAACCAGCCCATGCCGAGGATGAACAGCGGACCTATCATGCCGCCACCCACGTTGTGGGCCACGTTCCAGACCGAGACGATTTCGCCCCGCTCCTTCTGTGACCACCAGTGCACCATTGTGCGACCGCAGGGCGGCCAGCCCATGCCTTGGACCCAGCCGTTGAGGAACAACAGCACGAACATGATGGCGATGCTGGAGGTGGCCCAGTGCACCGTCCCCATCATGAACATGATGCCGGCCGAGAGCAGCAGGCCGGCGGAGAGGAAGTAGCGCGCATTGGAGCGGTCCGACACGTTCCCCATCAGGAATTTGGAGAGACCGTAGGCGATGGAGACACCGGACAGGGCCAGCCCCAGATCACCGCGGGAGAAGCCCTGCTCGATGAGATAGGGCATCGCCAGACTGAAGTTCTTGCGCACCAGGTAGTAGCCGGCATAACCGAAGAAGATCCCGAAAAACACCTGCCAACGCATGCGTTTGTAGAAGGGGTCCACCTTGTCGGCCGGTAGCCGGTCGATGTGGGGTGCAGGCCTGAAGAGACTAAGCATGTTCTGCTTCCTTATTGTTGTTATGGGCGATTGAGGGTGCCCCGATCGTGCCTGCGACCAGTTGAGTCCTTACTTCGCAAGCGAGCCTATTGTGCTCATATGTGAACATTTAATCTGTGATGAAGGCTAAATTATTGCAGTTTTATTACAAAGAATGTCACCCGATGAGTGATCGCGCATCGGCCTCCAGCCCTTGTAGGGCACGGAGTTTGGCTACCCACTAAGGAGTATTAGTGCCGCTAACTGTTGCTTTTCGTCACATTTTCTTAGCAATGAATGGGATCTTGTCCACATTTCCGGTGGCGGGGGTCTGGTGAATTGGCACAGAAGGTTTATTTTCTCTCTCGTCCAAGAACGAGCGCAAACGAGCATAACGTTTGCGTCAGCTCAAACAACAAGAAGAAACGTTTTCGGACGCAAGAAATGGGAATGCAAGATAACGAAACGGAACATCAAACCTACTCTGGGTGGATATAAGGAATAACAACTATGAGCATACAAAGACCCAATACCCTGCTCGGCGAGTGCCTCGCCGAGTTTATCGGCACCGGCCTGCTGATCTTCTTCGGCGTTGGTTGTGTGGCCGCCCTGGTGCTGGCTGGCGCCAACTTCGGGCAATGGGAAATCTCCATTACCTGGGGCCTGGGGGTCGCCATCGCCATCTACGTGACCGGCGGCATCTCCGGTGCCCACCTGAACCCGGCCGTGACCCTGGCGCTGATGACCTTCTGCGGCTTCGACAAGCGCAAGGTGGTGCCCTTCATCATCGCCCAGATAGCGGGTGCCTTCGCCTCCGCCGCCCTGGTCTACTTCCTCTATGGCAACCTCTTCACCCAGTGGGAACTGACCCACAACGTGGTGCGCGGCAGCGTAGAGAGCCTCGGCACCGCCGGCATCTTCTCCACCTACCCCAATGCCCTGCTCTCCAACATGCAGGCATTCGCGGTCGAGCTGGTGATCACCGCCGTCCTGATGCTGGGCATCATGGCGCTGGGTGACAACAACAACGGTGCCCCCAAAGGCTTCGCCGCCGCCCTGCTGATCGGCATACTGATCGCGGTGATCGGCGCCTCCCTCGGCCCCTTGACCGGCTTTGCCATGAACCCGGCCCGTGACTTTGGTCCCAAACTCTTCGCCTTCTTTGCAGGCTGGGGCGATGTGGCCCTGACCGGCGGTCGCGACAACCCCTACTTCTGGGTCCCCATCCTCGGCCCCATAGTCGGCGCCCAGCTGGGTACCGCTCTGTATGTGAAAGTGCTGGCTCCCTGCGTCCCGGGCAACCGTGTCGCGACCGAAGAAGCCGCCAAGCTGTCCAATAAAGAAGAGGCCGCCGCCTAAGAGCGGTCCCCCCAAACGTGGAGAACATCATGTCTGCTGAAAAGAAATTTGTCGTCGCGCTGGATCAAGGTACCACCTCCTCCCGTGCCATAGTGTTCGATCAGGACGCCAACATCGTCGCGACCTCACAGCGCGAATTCACCCAGCACTACCCCAAGGCGGGCTGGGTCGAGCACGACCCCATGGAGATCTGGGCGACCCAGTCCTCCGTCTTCACAGAGGTGCTGGCCAAGAGCGGCCTGCACAGCGAGCAGATCGCCGCCATCGGCATCACCAACCAGCGTGAAACCACAGTGGTGTGGGAAAAGGCCACCGGCAAGCCCGTCTACAACGCCATCGTCTGGCAGTGCCGCCGCACCGCGGCCATCTGTGAAGAACTGAAAGCCCGCGGCCTGGAAGAGTACGTACGCGAGAACACCGGCCTGGTGCTGGACGCCTACTTCTCCGGCACCAAGGTGAAGTGGATCCTGGACAACGTTGAAGGGGCCCGCGAGAAGGCGATGAACGGCGAGCTGCTGTTCGGCACCATCGACACCTGGCTGGTGTGGAAGATGACCAACGGCGAAGTGCACGTCACCGACCCGACCAACGCCTCCCGCACCATGCTCTACAACATCCGCGATCTGAAGTGGGACGAGCGGATGCTGGACGAGCTGGGCATCCCCGCCTCCATGCTGCCGGAGGTCAAACCCTCCTCCGAGGTGTATGGCTACACCACCCGTGGCGGCGGCTCCCGCATCCCCATCGCCGGCATCGCCGGTGACCAGCAGTCCGCCCTGTTCGGCCAGCTCTGCTTCGAGAAAGGCATGGCCAAGAACACCTATGGCACCGGCTGCTTCCTGCTGATGAACACCGGCACAGAGCCGGTTCGCTCCAGCAACGGCCTGCTGACCACGGTCGCCATCGGCCCGAAAGGGGAAGTGAATTACGCGCTGGAAGGTGCTGTCTTTATGGGCGGCGCCACCATTCAGTGGCTGCGTGACGAGCTGAAAATCATTCATGATGCCCGCGACACCGACTACTTCGCCTCCAAGGTTGGCGACACCAACGGCGTCTACCTGGTGCCGGCCTTCGTCGGTCTGGGCGCCCCCTACTGGGATCCGTATGCTCGCGGCACCATGGTCGGCCTGACCCGCGGCGCCAACCGCAACCACATCATCCGTGCCGCGCTGGAATCCATCGCCTACCAGAGCCGCGACGTGCTGGATGCCATGCAGCAGGACTCCGGCATCAAGCTGGCTGCCCTCAAGGTAGACGGCGGCGCCGTGGCCAACGACTTCCTGATGCAGTTCCAGGCCGACATGATGCACACCCCTGTGGTGCGCCCGACCCGCATCGAAACCACCGCCATGGGCGCCGCCTTCCTGGCAGGCCTGGCCGTCGGTTTCTGGAAGAGCTCCGAAGAGCTGGAAGACAAGTTCAGCGTCGATCGCGAGTTCATCCCCCAGATGGACAAGGAAGATCGCGCCAAACGCTACAACGGCTGGAAGAAGGCGGTGGAGCGCTCACGCCGCTGGGCCGAAGAGGAGTGATCGGGTAACCGGCACATCCTTGAGATGAAGAAAACAAAGAGGCCGACAGCAATGTCGGCCTCTTCTTATTGGCGCTCGCGAGCGCCCCCTCTGTCCCCTCCTCTTCGTCAGGAAAGGTGTGCAATTTCCTCCCTCTGGTAGAAAGCGGTCGGCAGAGAGTGCAACCTCCTGCCCACCTCCTACAACGCCTCGGCGCCGAGCTGCTCCTTGAGGAAATCGAGCCAGACCCGCAGTCGGATATCCCGCTGGGCATCGGAGTAGAACACCGCATGGATGGGGCGCGAGGCGCCGCTGTTGCTGCGGGCCAGCACCTCCACCAGGGCACCGCTCGCCCTGTCCTCTCCCGTCATGAAGTCCGACAGGCAGACGATCCCCTGACCTCTGAGCGCCAGCTGGCGCAGGGTCTCGCCGCTGCTGGCCCGCAAGGTCGGGGTGATGGCAAACCTGTCCCCCTGCTCAGTGCTGAGCAGGGGCCAGTGGTTGAGGTGATCGGGGTGCAAAAAGCCGAGCAGCTCATGGCCCGCCAGCAAGTCAGCCGGCTGGCGCGGGGTACCGCGCGCCTTCAGATAGTCGGGGGACGCAAGCAGCCGCAGCTTGGATCGCCCGAGCGGCAGGGCGCGCAGGGAGGAGTCCGTCAGCTCGCCGATGCGAATGGCCATGTCCACCCGCCGCTCCATCAGGTTGATGAAGCCCTCGGAGCTGTGCAGTTGCAGCTCTATGCCGGGGTAGCGGAGGCGAAACTCCCCTATGATGGGCACCAGCCGGTGCAGGATGAAGGGGGTGGCGGCATCGACCCTCAGAATCCCTTCGGGTTGTTCCCGGCGCATCAGCAGATGGCTCTCCGCCTCGCTCATCTCGGTCAGCACCTTCACCGCCCGCTGATAGAACCAGCTCCCCTCCTCGGTCAGGCTGACCCGCCGGGTGGTGCGATTGAGCAGCACTGTGGCGAGCTTCTCCTCGAGGCGCTTGATGCCGCGGCTCACCACAGAGTTGTCCATGCCGAGGTTCTCCGCCGCCTGGCGAAAACTGCCCGCCTCCACCACGGCCACAAACAGGGTCAATTCATCGGAATGGGTCTTCATTGTTGTTATCCCAGCCAGAGTCATGGGGCTTTATAGGCGCAGTGACCTGGAGTTGGCAAGACCTGCGTCGCGCCGTCGGCGCTCTCCCTTCGCCGTATCGTGACGCACCGCCTGTTTTATCTCCGCCCTTGCCAGTACAATGCCGCCAAATAGCACCGTATGAAGCCAAACATGCACAGAGACGACCCCCTAGTATTCGCACACAGGCTGGATGCAGCCCATCGGGAGCTGGCCGAGAAGGGCGTGCAGGCGCTCAACTACAACCCGCCGATCATCTGGCTGCTGCGAAAGGCAGGGTTCACCATCAGGCCGCCCCACTACGAACGCTTTATGATCAACGTCCTAGCCCTGGGACTCCCCATCGGCGCTATCTGGGGGGTGTTGATGTGGTGTCTCGGCTGGCAGGATGAGGTGAGCCCGGCATTCGGCCTGCACCAGGGACTGCTGTTTGGCATTGGCGTTGGCCTGCTGATGGCGACCTGGTTCTGGTTTAGGCGCAAGCAGCTCAAACTGACCCCCTGGGACACCTTGCCCCACTCCACGATCCGCACGCAAAAGCGCTGGCAACCCAGATAGATTACACTCGGCCTCATTCATCAGCAGGGAGCTGCACCTTATGAAAGCCCATGAAAAACTGAACTATGTGGAATTTGCGGCCAGGGATCTCGCCGCCACCAAGGCCTTCTTCACTGCCGCCTTTGGCTGGCAGTTCGCCGACTACGGCCCCGACTACTGCGCCTTCGAAGGGGAAGGGCTGGACGGCGGCTTCTATCGTGCGGATCTGTGCGGCCAGTGCGCCCAGGGCGGCGCTCTCCTGGTGTTCTACAGCGCCGATATAGAGGCGACCCAGGCCAAGGTGATCCAGCATGGCGGCACCCTCAACCGCCCGCTGTTTGACTTCCCCGGTGGCCGCCGCTTCCACTTCCTCGAGCCCAGCGGCAACGAGTTTGCGGTCTGGTCCGAACCGGCGGCCTGATGGCGAGGGGCGTCCCGGCGCTCCCTGCTCTTTTTACCTCCTCGCCTCCACCTCGTCCCTGCCCATCTATTGCTGCTCTTATCTCAATAGTGTTTTGCGACTGCTGCCCTGTATCCCCCAGTCTGCCGGGGGCATACTGACCGTCGTTTTTTGCAAGGAGGTGCAGATGTCATCCCCCCTGATCGTGATTGCCGAGCTCGAGGCCAAACCTGAATTCGCCGCCGAGTGTCGGGCCGCCCTGGCGCCGCTCGTCAACGCCAGCCGGCAAGAGCCTGGGTGCCTTGGCTACCGGCTGCACCAGAGCCTGGAGAACCCCCACGTCTGGATGATCCACGAGGAGTGGGAGAGCGAGGCAGCCCTCAGCGCCCACCAGCAAGAACCCCATTTTCTCACCTTCGTGGCCAACATCCGGGGCTGGTTTGCCAGCACCAGCGTTCGCCGCTATCAACTAGCCTGAATCCAGTTGCGGCCTGTTCCCTGCCCGCCCTGGATGCGAGGATGGGCCGACACAATATTGAGCGTAGAAACAATAACTTGAGGAACTGAATGATGAAGATGCCCAACCTGGGTCTTGGTACCTTCCGCCTGAAAGATCAGCCCCTGCGCGACTCCCTGCTTCAGGGGCTTGAACTTGGCTACCGCCATATCGACACCGCCCAGATCTATGACAACGAGGCCGAAGTGGGCCAGTTGATGGCCGAGAGCCGCGTCCCCCGCCAGGATATCTACCTGACCACCAAGGTGTGGATCAGCGAGTTCGGCCCGGGCAAGGTGATCCCGAGCCTGGAGCTGAGCCTGGAGAAACTGCGCACCGACTATCTGGATCTGGCGCTCATTCACTGGCCCTCCCCCAAGGATGAGGTGCCGATGGCGGTCTACCTGGAGCAGCTGGCCGAGGCCAAAGCCCGGGGCCTGACCCGGGAGATCGGAGTTTCCAACTTCACGGTCGCCCAGCTTAAAGAAGCCATCGACATTCTGGGGCCGGGCGCCATCGCCCACCAGCAGGTGGAGATCCATCCCCTGCTGCAAAACCGCAAGGTGGTGGAGTTCTGCCAGGATCAGGGCATCGCCATCACCGCCTATATGCCGCTCGCCTATGGCAAGGTGCTGAGCGAGCCGCTGCTGATGGAGATCGGCAAGCGCCACGGCGTCTCGGCGGCCCAGGTGTCCCTGGCCTGGCTGCTGGCCCAAGGCATGACGGTGATCCCGAGCTCCACCAAGCGGGAGAATCTCGCCGCCAACCTGGCCGCCCTCAAGGTGCAACTCAGCCCCGAGGAGATGGCACAGATTGCCACCCTGGAGCGGGGTGAGCGCTGCGCCAACCCGGACTTCGCCCCGAATTGGGATTGAGCCCCCTCATCCCCAGCCCTTCTCCCGCCAGGGGAGAAGGGAGCACAGATAACCCGACACCATCGGCGAGAACCCAAGCGGGAGGCATCATGCCTCCCGCTTTTTTGTCTCCAGTATCGCTCCAGTCGCCCGTGCCGCTGACCCCCACCTCTGCAACCTGCCCTTGCCCCTTTCCTCTTTGTTCCCAGCTCGGTCTGTACGCCTTGCTTCTACGCGCTTTGCCTCTGCACTCGACTCGCGCTGTACCGCCCGCTCTTGTCTGCGCAGCCTCAGCCACTCCCACTACCCCACTCCACGGCCCCATTGCTGCTGATTTGGCAAAAGTAATTTGACGTTGCCGTCATTTTTGCCAACAAAGCTCATCGGCATACTGGCGCCATTCTCCCGTCGGGAGCCACTATCCAAGGAGTTTGTATGCCACTGGCGTTATTTGCCCTCACCCTGAGTGCCTTTGCGATCGGCACCACCGAGTTTGTGATCGTGGGGCTCATCCCCACCATAGCCGAGCAGCTCGATGTCTCGCTCCCCTCGGCGGGCCTGCTGGTCAGCCTCTACGCCCTGGGTGTGGCCATAGGCGCGCCGGTGCTGACGGCGCTTACCGGCAAGCTGCCGCGCAAGTGGCTGCTGGTAGGGTTGATGGCGCTCTTCACCGCCGGCAACCTGCTGGCCTGGCAGGCACCGGGCTACGAGAGCCTGATCGTCGCCCGCATCCTCACCGGCCTGGCCCACGGTGTCTTCTTCTCGGTGGGCTCGACCATCGCCACGGGTCTGGTGGCCAAGGAGAAGGCGGCGAGCGCCATCGCCATCATGTTCAGCGGCCTCACAGTCGCCCTGGTGACCGGCGTGCCGCTCGGCACCTGGATTGGTCAGCAGTTCGGCTGGCGCGAGACCTTCCTGGTGGTGAGCCTGCTCGGGGTCATCGCCATGCTGGGCAGCCTGCTGCTGATCCCGAGCAACCTGCCAAAAGGCACGGCCTCCAGTATTCGTGAACAGCTCTCGGTGCTGACCCACAAGCCCCTGCTGATGGTCTACGCCAAGACAGCTCTGGGTTACGGCGGCGCCTTCACCGCCTTTACCTTCCTCGCCCCCATCTTGCAGCAGGTGAGCGGCTTCGGTGCCAATGCGGTGAGCCTGATCCTGCTGGTGTACGGGGTCTCGGTAGCGGTCGGCAATATCTGGGGCGGCAAACTGGCGGACAAGATGGGCCCGCTGCCCGCCCTGAAGCTGATGTTTGGCGGTCTGGCACTCATCCTGCTGATGCTCACCTTCACCGCGCCCCATCCGGTGCTGGCGGTGCTCACCGTGCTGGTGTGGGGCGCCTTTGCGTTTGGCAACGTGCCGGGACTGCAGGTGCTGGTGGTGAAACAGGCCGAGCGCCATACCCCGAATGCCGTGGACGTGGCCTCCGGCCTCAACATCGCCGCCTTTAACGTCGGCATCGCCTTGGGATCCGTGGTGGGCGGTTTCGTGGTGGAGCACCTGGGGTTGATGCACACCCCCTGGATCGGGGCCCTCATAGTGCTGCTGGCCTATGGCCTCACCCATGCAAGCGAGAAGCGCGAAGCCAGACTGGCGCTGGCAATCTAATCCGCCGCGAAAAAAAACAAAAAGGCCGACACCCAGTGTCGGCCTTTCTCGTTTTCAGGGGGGATCAAGGTTCCTTGAGATCCTCATCCGCGGCCCAGCGCGCCTCCAGCCAGAGCAGATTGACCAGGCCGCACAGCAGCGCAAACCCCAGCCCCAGTATCCAGGTGAAATACCACATATCGAAGACTCCTCAATTCCGGTGTTAGTAGAGGCTATGGCCCTGCTCGCGCACCTGCTCGGTACTCATCTTGCCCCGCGCCACCCAGTAGACCCAGAGGGTGTAGCCAATGTTGATGGGCATCAGCACGGCGACTATGCCCAGCATGATGAAGAGGGTGCCCTCGCTGGAGGTGCCGTCCCACAGGGTCAGGCTGCTCGACGGATCCAGGGACGAGGGCAGCACGAAGGGGAAGAGGGCGATGGCGATGGTCAGCATCATGGCGGCGCAGGCACCACCGCTGGTGACGATGGCCAGCCGCGCCCGGCCCAGATGGCTTGCCAGCGTGCTTAAGAGCGGTAGCAAGAGACCCAGGGCAGGCACAGTCCAGAGCCAGGGGTGCGCCATGAAGTTGCCCAACCAGCCATCCGGCGCTGTCACCACCCGCTTCATCAGGGGCGTCAGGGCGCTGTTGAGATCCCCGATCTCGGCTATCCGGTAACCGCGCATCTGGCTAAGCCAGAAACCACCCAGGGCAAAGAGAATACTAGCCAATGGGCCGAGCCAGCGGCTCTGGCGGGCGCAACGCTGTGCTATCACCCCTTGGGTCTTGCACTGCAGGAAGCTGCTGCCATGTAGCATCAGCAGGGCCAGCGCCGTGCCCATGCAGGTCAACAGCAGCGGCCAGTTGAAGTCAAAGGCGCCGTAGTGGATGCGAAGGGCCGAGTCGAAGCGAAACGGCAGCCCCTGCAACAAGAAGCCGAGGGTCGCGCCAAACACCAGGGTCGGCAGCAGGGCCCCCATCACCAGGGCCCTGTCCCACCAGCGACGCCACAGGGGGTCCGGCAGCTTGCTGCGATAGTCAAACCCCACCGGGCGCAGGAAGAGGCCGAACAGCAGGAACATGAAGGGCACATAGAGCGCCGAGAAGGAGGCGGCATAGACCAGAGGCCAGGCGGCGAACAGGGTGCCGGCACCGGCAATGAGCCACACCTGGTTGCCCTCCCACACGGGGCCCACGCTGTTGAGCAGCACGCGCCGCTCCTCATCAGTTTTGGCCACCACGGGGAGCAACATGCCGACCCCGAGATCGAAGCCGTCCATTACCACGAAGCCGATGAGCAGGAAGAGCACCAGCCCCCACCAGATGAGTTTCAGGGTTTCGTAATCCATCAGACGGGACTCCCGTTTTTCAACACTTCACCTTGATAACGACCCGTTTGCAGGCTCGCGGGCCCTTTGCGGATCACGTGACGCAACAAGAACAGCTCCACCACCAGCAGCGTGCTGTAGATAAGGAAGATGGAGATGAGGCTGAACCAGAGCTGCCCAGGTTGCAGCAAGGAGACGGACGCCGACACCGGCAGCACGTCGCTGATGGTCCAGGGCTGACGACCAAACTCGGCCACGAACCAGCCCGCCTCTATGGCAATCCAGGGCAGCGGAATAGACCAGAACAGCGCCTTGAGCAGGCGCGGGGATTGCACCAGCTTGCCCCGGCACAGCTGCAGGAAGGCGGCGACAAAGAGCCCGAGCAACACCACCCCTATGCCCACCATCAGCCGGAAGCTCCAGAAGAGCGGCGCCACCTGGGGAATGGAATCGTCGACCGCCTTGGCGATGGCCGCCTCGTCCGCTTTGCCTATCTCCTTGGCATGGGGGGTGAGCAGCAGGCCGTAGCCGAGATCGGCGCGGTGACGCTCGAAGGTGGCGCGGGCCTCGGCATTGCTACCGTCTGAACGCAGCGCCTCCAGGGCGCCGTACGCCAGCATGCCGCTGCGAATGCGCACCTCGTGCTGCGCTTTCAGATCTTTAAGGCCGGTCACCTGCTCATCGAGAGAGCGGGTGGCGATGATGCCCATCAGATAGGGAATTTTGATGGCCCCGTGAGTGGTCTCGTCACCCTGATCCGGCAGACCGAACAGGGTGAAGGAGGCAGGGGCGGGTTCGGTCTCCCACTCCGCCTCTATGGCGGCGAGCTTGACCTTCTGCACCTCCCCGGAGCGGTAGCCCGACTCGTCCCCCAGCACGATGACAGAGAGGATGGCGGCCAGGCCAAAACCCGAGGCGATGGCAAAGGATCGCAGGGCGAAGCGCACCTCCATGCGGCGCAGCAGATACCAGCTGCTCACCCCCATCACGAACAGGGAGGCCGCCACATAGCCCGCCGCGACAGTGTGGACGAACTTGACCTGGGCCACCGGGTTGAAGATCACCGCCGCCACGTCGGTCAGCTCCATGCGCATCGTCATGGGGTTGAACTCGGCGCCGACCGGGTTCTGCATCCAGCCGTTGGCGATGAGGATCCAGAGTGCGGAGAGGTTGGAGCCGAGCGCCACCAGCGCGGTCACCAGCAGGTGCTGACCCCGGGAGAGCTTCTCCCAGCCGAAGAAGAAGAGGCCCACCAGGGTGGATTCCAGGAAGAAGGCCATCAGCCCCTCTACCGCCAGCGGGGTGCCGAAGATGTCGCCGACGTAGTGGGAGTAATAGGCCCAGTTGGTACCAAACTGGAACTCCAGGGTGATGCCGGTAGTCACCCCCATGACGAAGTTGATACCGAACAGCTTGCCCCAGAAGCGGGTGATGTCCTTGTAGATCACCTTGCCGGTCATCACGTAGGCGGACTCGGCAATCACCAGGATCCAGGACAGTCCCAGGGTGAGGGGCACAAACAGAAAGTGGAACATCGCCGTCGCGCCGAACTGTATTCGGGAGAGGCTGACCACATCATCCAAGCTTATCATGCATGACTCTCTATGTTGCATTTAACAGACAGGTTTTCGCCCGTTAAGTACAACACGCCCCATGACACCTATAACAGATGCAGTTATAGTGAAATACACCTATAACAGTTAGGCCACCCCATGTCACGTTACGGTCAGCTGGCTGCCTTGATGCAACAGCAGATAGAGAGCGGCCTCTGGCAGCCGGGGGAGCGCATCCCCTCCATCCGCCAGAGCTGCAAGACCCATCATTTGAGCCCCATGACGGTGCTGCAGGCCTACCAGTTGCTTGAGAGCCTCGGCCTCATTCTGGCCAGGCCCCAGTCCGGTTACTACGTCAAGGCCGCCCCCTCCCCGCTGCCTGCCAGCGCAGCCCAGCAGGCCCACTACAGCGGCTCGGTGGACATCAACGATCTGGTGTTCGAGGTGTTGCAGGCGAGCAAGTCCCGGGAGCTGGTGCCGCTGGGGCTCGCGGTGGCGGATCCCGCCCTCTTCCCCCACCCCCAGCTCGGCCGGGCCCTGGCGAGCTGCATGCGCCGCCTCGATCCCTTCAGCACGGTGGCAGATCTTCCCCCCGGCAACGAGGCGCTGCGCCGCGCCATCGCCCAGCGTTACGCCAACGACGGCCTGGCGGTGGATCCCCAGGAGATCATCATCACCACCGGCGCCATGGAGGCGCTCTCCTTAAGCCTGCAGGTGCTGACCGAGCCCGGGGACTGGGTGGTGGTGGAGTCCCCCACCTTCTACGGCGCCCTGCAGGCCATCGAGCGGCTCAAGCTCAACGTGGTGGAAATACCCGTGATCCCCGGGGTGGGCATCGATCTCGCCCTGCTCACCGAGGCCCTCGCTCAGCGCCCCATCAAGGCCTGCTGGCTGATGGGCAACGTCCAGCATCCGCTCGGCCACACCATGCCGGATGGCCACAAACAGGCACTGATGGCGTTGCTCAACGCCCATGGGGTGCCCCTGGTGGAGGACGACGTCTACGCCGAGCTCTATTTTGGCCGCGAACGCCCCAGCCCCATCAAGCGCTGGGACGCCCGGGGCGACAGCCTGCTGTGCGGCTCCTGGACCAAGTGCCTGGCGCCGGGCTTTCGGGTCGGCTGGGTGGTGGCCGGATCCCATGCCGAGCGCATCCAGCGGCTGCAACTGATGTCGACGCTGTCCACCAATGTGCCGAGCCAGCTGGCGCTCGCCGACATGCTGCGCCAGGGCGGGGTGGATGCCCACTTTCGCCGCCTGCGCCACACTCTGGCCCAGCGCCAGCAGCAGATGCGGGCGGCCCTGCTGCGCCTCTTCCAGGACGAGGTGCATATCTCGACCCCGGACGGCGGCTACTTCCTCTGGCTGACATTCGACGTGCGCCTCGACAGCCGGGCCCTCTATGCCCAGGCGCTGGCCAACGGTTTCTCGCTGGCCCCCGGTGCCCTGTTCTCGAGCCAAGGCCAGCACAACCACTGCCTGCGCCTCAACAGCGCCCATCCCTGGAGCCCGGCGCTGGAGGCCGCCCTCACCCGGCTGGCGGCGTTGGTCCACCAGCAGCTGGGAGGCTCCTAGCCTTTATCGATAGCTGCGCCTGAGGCGGGTTCGGCTTTATTGATAAATTAATTTTTCCTCAACTGCATCCAATCGCCTCCCTCCTTCGTCTCTTGCTTGAACCTCAATCAAGGAGAGACGATGAAATCCCAACCCCTCTGGCTCGCCCTGCTCTGCTCGGCCCTCATCCAGCCGCTGCAGGCGGCCCCCCTCTCCCAGTCTGCCCAGACCGACCCTGTCCATCAGGCCGGTGATGGCGTGATCCGCCTATACGGCCCAGGTGGCCCGGACACCGCCCTGAAACGGGCGGCCGCGGCCTTCCAGCAGGAGACCGGGATCCCGGTCGAGGTCACCGCCGGCCCCGAACATAGCTGGCGTGACAGGGCCGTCAAGAATGCGGATCTCATCTTCGCCGGGGCCGAGCAATCCATGTCCGCCTACCTGCAGAGCTACTCCTTCCTCGACAGGGAGAGCGCCCACGCCTACTACCTGCGCCGCAGCGTCATCGCGGTACAGAAGGGCAACCCGGCGCGGATCACCGGGGTGGAGGATCTGATCAACCGATCCCTCAAGGTGGTGGTGACCGAGGGGCTCGGCAGCTACAACACCTCGGGCACCGGGCTCTGGGAAGACGTGGCCGGGCGCAAGGGCAAGCTGGCCGATGTGCAGAAGCTCAGGCGCAACATCGTCGCCTTCGAGCAGGGCAGCGGCGCCAGCTTCCGGGCCTTCACCCATCAGCAGGCCGATGCCTGGATCACCTGGGTGCACTGGCCCCTGAACCACCAGGACAAGGCCGACTTCGTCGAGATCGAGCCGGAACGCCGCATCTATCGCGGTCTGCTGATCAGCAAGGCGCAGGGCGCGGATGCCAGCACCCAGCGCTTTATCGATTTCATCGACAGCCCCCAAGGCGAGCCCTTCTTCGCCCAGGATGGCTGGACCCGTTAACCCCTGCCCTCTCATCGCCAATAGACCCAAGGAGAACACCATGAACAAGTTCCTCATCACCCTCGCCTGCCTGCCCCTCGCCTCGGCCTGGGCCCTGGACACCCAGCCCCTGAGCGGGGCCGAGCAGTTGCCCATCGCCCGGATGACTGAGAACGGCAAGACCTATCTGGTCGATGCCAAGGGCTTCAGCCTCTACCGCTTCGACAAGGATGCCCAAGGAAAATCAACCTGTTATGCTGAGTGCGCCGAAAAATGGCCGCCGGCATTGGCCAGCGCGGAGCAGGCCAAGGCGGGGATCGGCAGCGCGGCCGACGTCGGCATCAGCCTGATCCTGCGCGACGATGGCAACTATCAATGGAGCTACCGTGGCCAACCGCTCTATCGCTGGATCAAGGATGAGCAGCCCGGCCAGAGCAGCGGGGACGGCGTGAAGAATGTCTGGCACCGCGTCCAACTATGAGGTCTGAGTGAATATCGACAACCAGCAACTTGCCCACCTGCTCGCCCGCAGCCAGCAGAGGGACAAGCAGGCATTTGAAGCGCTCTACCGGCTGACGGGCCAGCCTCTGTATGCCATGCTCCACGCCCTGCTCAAGGACAAGCAGTGGGCCGCAGACATCCTGCAGGAGGGCTTTTTGAAGATCTGGCACGGTCAGAGCGCCTATCCCGTCGACTACCCCTGGGCCTGGCTCTGCCAGTGCATGCGCCATCTGGCCATCGACGCCCTGAGGGCGAAGATACGCCACGGGGAGACCCCACTGGATGAGTCCTGGGAGGAGAAGCCCGGCCAGGAGACAGAGGGGCTGGCCCCCTCTTTTTCCCTCGAGCATTGCCTCGGACGACTCTGTGCCGACAAGCGCAACGCCATCGTGCTCGCTTATCGCCACGGCCTGAGCCACCAGGAGATAGTCAGCCACACCCAGACCCCGCTCGGCACGGTCAAGTCCTGGATCCGGCGCGGACTGGAGGAGCTCAAGCTATGCCTGACTCAATGACCCCCAAACGCTATCGAGACCCCGCCCTGCGCGAGCGGCTCGCCGGCGAGTATGTGCTGGGTACCCTGAGCCCGCGGGTGCAGGCCAGGATGACCCGCCTGATGGCCCGCGATCCCGACTGGTGGCAGTGGATAGCCCAGTGGCAACAACACCTGGATCCCCTGCTGTATCAACCCCAGCC
>NZ_CDBZ01000030.1 GCF_000819985.1 Aeromonas media
TTATTATCTGAATTCCCGTAATGGCGTGGGCAGTTACACAGAATTATTTACAGGCTCGTTTGGTAATGAGTTTTGGTTGTGGCACCACATTTATTTATTACTTTTTACGACCTTGCGCCTTTGTTTGTGCAGCTGCCACAGACCCCAAGTTGGTTACCAGTTGAAAACCGTGTTGAATCAACGCTTGTCGCGCAATCTCAGCTCGACGACCCGAGCGACAATAAAGCTGAATTGGCTCTTGCTTGCTGATCCCCAGTTTGGTCACTTCCGGCACTACCTGCTGATAGTCGATATGGGTTGCCCCAGGCACATGTTCAGCCGAGTATTCCTCAGCGGTCCGCACATCAATCAACCACTCTTTGGCCGACACATTCAGGCTACTCAACAAAGCGCCGATCAGTAACCAGGTACGTATCCACATATATACCTCCTTTATTTCCTATAGATTTTGGTATCAATGCAATGGAATATTCCGTGTCGCTCACGCTCTGGCCATTTATTCAACACAGGTGCCAAAGCGCCCCTTCTGCGCCAAATTTGCAATCAGGATCACCAGCCAAGTCATCAAATACAGCGCAAAGATCGGCACCAACCACTGAGGCAACTCCCAGCCGAGAAATGACCACTGCCGTTCGACACAATCGGCATAGGCAGCAAAAAACCAAGGAGCCCACGAATCAAGTGGCAACCAGGCTGGAAAATCAGGAAATACACTACAGGTATTAAAAGGGGAAGGATTTACCATATAATCAATATGCCGTAACGAAAGCTGAAACCCTCGGAATGCACTGTAGCCCCAGATCAGGATCCCCAGCCAACGAAACACTCGCTGTTTCGGATTGATCAGAGCAATCAACGCGGCAGCTACCAGTCCCATGGTGGCTATTCGCTCATAAATACACATCACACAGGGAGATAATCCGAGTCCATGTTGAAAGCCCATGGCACCGAGTTCTAGCAAAACAGCAGAGGCCAGCAACAAGATCCAGGATGCACGCTGACGGGAGATCCCTTGCAGATAGGCAATCATAATGAAAGCGCCTCTTGGGATGTGGCGGGCTGTACCTCAATATCGTAACGTGCGCCAACATGCAGCAATTGCACATCGACCTCGGGTAACTGCTGTTGTAAGCGCTCGATCACCGCATCCCCGGTGCAGTGCCCTGGCCTCAGGAAATCAAGCTGACACTGCCGCAAAAAATCCAGGGTATGGGCCAGACGCGGTTCACCCGCATACAACAGATGCAAGCCGCCGATGATCCCCGCGACTTTGTCAATTCCGGTCACTTTACGGATATGCGTAATCGTATTGATGAGTCCAGAATGACAGCACCCCAACACGATCACCAAGCCTAGTGGGGTATTCAGCCATAAGGCCAAGTCATCTTCGATATTGTCGTGAGCAAATCCTTCGGCATCGAGGAAAAAGGGGCCACCGACATCTTCGAGGGGGTCCTGACGCGGGATCTCACCACTGGTTCCCCAATAGGGTGTCAGCATTTGTGCCGTCATAGCCCACAGACGCATCTGGGGCGGGAGATCCCATAACTGAGTCACCACTGACGTTGGCATTCCAATACTACGTACCGGCTTGTGGGGGTGACGACTATAACGCGGCAAAATCACACTCGGATGGGCCATGACCGGACACTGGACACCCATCTGCCAGAGTGTGTCCAAGCCACCGGAATGATCATAGTGGCCATGACTGAGCACCACCATCTTACAGTCGTTTAACTGGATGTCTAGCCGCTCGGCATTGGCAAGCAGTGTTTGACCCGAGCCGGTATCAAACAGCAAGTTCAGCTCGGGTGAATGCAACCAGAGCGCAAAGCCATGTTCAGTCTGTAACTCACCTTGACCATGATTGTCACAAAGCACCGTGATCTGGATTTCAGCAATCATGGGCCATACTCCCATCAGGTGGTGCGATAAACTTGGCAGAGGCACGAGCCAGGCGCTGCTCTCCGGCGATGCACTGTCCGGCAATATGCAACCCAGAGAGTAGCCATGCTTCGAGCTGATAGATGCCCCGCCGCTGCCCAAGTAGCTGGGCACAGATCGTAATAGTCTGACCCACGCAGATCGGTGCCACGAATCGAACCGTCAACTCCGCAGTCAGCGCCTTTATTCCCTGCGTGAATAAACAGTGTGTCATCGCAGCATCGAGTAAGGTGCTGGTCATGCCACCGTGCAACAGTCCGGTGTAGCCCTGATGTTTCGGGCTCACCAGAAAAGGAGCTCGAACGGAGCCATCCAGTTGTTGCGAGAACGCTAGTTCCAAGGAATCCTGATTGTTGTCACGGGAGCCACAAACCATACAGTGAGCATGACTTTGTTTGGCATTGAGATAGGGTGTCATCCATTCCTTCTTAGCGGCAGGCCGATAACCAGACTGCCGCATCGGATCATCAATTAACTGGCTAACTCGTCTACGGCTGCCAGCGCCTGTGTGCCATAGATCACCGCAGGACCGCCGCCCATCAGGATGGCAACATCAATGGTTTCAACCAGTTCCTGCTTACTCGCCCCAGCCTTCAGCGCTGCTGCCACATGGGCCGCGATGCACCCATCACAGCGGGAAGCAATCGCAATTGCCGTTGCCATTAACTCTTTATATTTAATGCTGAGTTCACCTTCGTACATCGCTGCTTTATGCAAAGCTAAAAATGCATTCATGGTATCTGGACTGGCCTTGCGATAAGCCGATCCGAATTGACGTTGTTCCTGATTAATCTCTGTGTAGTTCTTAGCCATAAAGTACCTCGACTAGTTGTTGTTGCAGGTCAAAACGAATCGATAACCATCTGATAGGTCTTATAGCCCCCAGTCAGATTGCGGGCTTGAAACCCGTTTTGTACCAACATGCGATAGGCAACATGTCCGCGCAAACCGACTTGGCAAGCCACCAAAATTTCTTTATCGACGGGCAGCGTATATAAGCGATCCCGTAACTCATCGAGTGGAATATTCAACGCATTCGGAAAGGAGCCTGATACCTCCAGCTCTGGCGGATTTCGAACATCCAGCACAACTTGATCGGAAGCTCCCAGCAGTAGTTCTTCGGTGTGACAAATCGCCTCATCACCATTCATCACATTACTGGCGACCATGCCTGCCTGGTTCACCACATCTCGCGCAGAGCCAAAAGGGGGCGCATACGTCAGTTCCAGGTCTGCCAACTGCTGAACGGTCATGCGGGCACGTTGTGCAACAGCTAAAACATCAATTCGTTTGTCGATACCATCCAAACCAGCAGCCTGGGCCCCTAGGATCTGGCCATCCCTTGGATCAAACAGTAATTTCAAGGTCACTGGGTGAGCACCGGGGTAGTAACTGGCGTGGCTAGCAGCATGCACGTAAATCTTTTCATAGGTCATATTCAAGCGCTTGAGTGTTTTTTCATTCAAGCCTGTACTGCCAATGGCCATGTCAAACAATTTGCAGATCGCTGTGCCTTGTGTCCGGCGATAATGTTCATCGCGACCGAGCATATTGTCCGCAGCAATACGTCCTTGCCGATTAGCGGGCCCTGCCAACGGCACCAGTGCCGCATCGCCGGTAACGAAATTCTCCGTCTCCACCACATCGCCAACCGCATAAATATCCGGTTCAGACGTTTGCATGGCGCTATTTACCTTGATACCGCCCAGAGCACCTAATTCCAGACCAGCTTTTGCGGCCAGTGTCGTTTCAGGTTTTACCCCAATGGCAAGGATGACCATGCCTGTTTGCAACATATCGCCGGAACTCAGCATCAAATCCAGATCATGGGTATGTGTGACGGGTTTGTCATATACAGCGGTCGCTTCAGGCTCGGCAGGATGGAAGTCAGCCACTGAAATGGCCGCCAAACCGGTTTTAAGACGCAAATCGATGCCTTTTTCACACATATGCCGGTGTAACATATTGGCCATTTCACGATCAACCGGAGCCATAACTTGATCGGAGAGCTCCAAAAGGGTTACGTCAATCCCTCTATGGTGCAGTGCTTCAACCATCTCCAACCCAATAAAACCACCCCCGACAACAGTGGCGTGCTTAGGCTTCTCTGCGGCCAGTGCGACCAGGATCTTATCCATATCCGGTATATTGCGCAGACTGTAAACATGATGACTATTAATGCCCGGTATTGGCGGTTTGATCGGTGACGCGCCAGGGCTTAATAACAACTTATCATACGACTCCTGATAGGTTTCCCCCGTCAACGTCTGCCGAACCGTTACGGTTTTATTCTTGGCATCAATGTCTATAACGTCATTAAATACACGAACATCGACATTGAATCTGTTTTTAAAACTATCAGGCGTTTGAAGTAGCAAGGCATCCCGTGACTCTATTTCACCACTGATATGGTACGGCAAACCACAGTTGGCAAAAGAAACAAACTCCCCACGCTCGAGAACTATGATTTCAGCATCTTCTGCCACTCTTCTTGCTCGTGCAGCGGCTGATGCCCCACCGGCGACACCACCGACAATTACAATCTTCGTCATAAAAATTCCTTACGGTACGATCAATTAACAACTTTTATTCAGGTCGACACAATTCAGCATCAAATACAGCTTTTATGGTGCGGACTACCAACCAGGACAATAAAACAGTCAATAAAAACAACAGCACGCCCGATAACGCTTGGAAAAATATATATGATGTCAAATGCGTCATTTTCATGGTGGCAATAGTTAAAGCTGCTAAAGGGAAGGAATAGGCCCAGGAAGAGATGAAAAATGGCACTTTGAGAAATCTAAATATATTCATCGCAAGCAACAGGCCTAGAAACAGCGCCATGTAATAAATAATCCGCGCAAAAACGTCTAGCTCACCCACCATGCCGATATAGGAAATAAATCCTACAGAGGGTGGGGCCAAAAGAATAAACAACATGGGGGTCATACGAGCAGGTAAAGGCTCATGAAAGAACAGTCGGTACATAATGATCGTGAGTAATACGATCCAAAAAACGATCCCGATGCTGAAACAAAACCAGCTCAACTCGGTATAACCCAATTGGCTGCCCGTAATGGGAACAATAATATTACCTACCACAGGAATAAACCAACTTGGGTTCGCATGTGATAATGTGTAATGAGTATGGTGTATCCAGCTGCTCATCACATATAAGGTGAGCGCAATTTGCAAGGCGGAGCCTATCCCCCACAAGGTGGTTGCAACCATAATTTCCTGTTGCCAGACGACTGACAGCAACAGCAGGCTAATAGAAAATGCGGGGAAGAAGTTTATACGGACTGGATGCCTAACTTCCTCAAGGACAGCCCCCGGATAGCGCCATATTTTGATAGCATAAATAATAGAAATGACTGCCATGCTAATTGATGTGACATAAGCCAAACACAGCCATATTGTAGAATTATGAAAAAACAGATTATCAGCACCTTTCCATGCCAATGTAAAACCAGATAACCCCATGATTACGGAAAAGAAAGAAACAGGGAAATATTCAATTCTTGGTGTATCCTGGCCTGACTCATTCAATATTTCATTTGGATTCATTTTAGTCACCACAATTAGGGAGGTGATTCGAAATTACTACATTAGATATCTCTAATGCAATGATTCTTTCACCACAAAGCATCATCATGACGATATAAGCATGCATAAGCTTTTGATTATCCGGCGATTAAAACTAGAAAAACTGTTAATATTCGACATCAAATTTTTATTCGGGCAATAAAAGTCCTGACTGTATATCGAGTAGATATACAGTCAAGTTCACTATTTTTGTCAGAATCGCCTGATGACAATAAAGCCAGTTTTATTACCGTTATTGTTGTTCGTTACCGAAACTCAACGATATCCACTTAGGAGTGACAGCAACGCCCATGGCCTCGACCTTGCACTTGTCCCTGACGGCAGTTTGCTTTTTTGGGGTGATGTTGTTCACTCGACTGGCAACAATGTCCCGCTGATTCGCTCCCCTCGTGTCCTTCGTGCCCGCAACCGCAACCTCCTGACTTCTTCTTCGTCTCGTGATTCAAGGATTGACGACCTTGGCTGGCCTGATTGAGTTGCACCAACCCGCTGGCGACTGGATTACCCAGGTCGCTGGCTAAACGACGCCCGCAGTTAGTCTGGTAGACGGCAAACTGTCGAGCTAACAACTTACCTAACATCTGTTCGCCAATATTGCGCACCACGACTCGGTTAACCTGTTGTTCCGCCAACAGATCGACCATTTCCTGTTTTCCTGCACAATTGGCTGCCAGTGCAGGGTTATCAATGCGATTTATTTCAACGCCTCGTTCATCCAGAAACACCAGGCAATCAGCTTTGGTGAAATGGCTTGCGACCCGATCATCATTCATTGGAATGGCAGTGATCATGTTTTGTATCTCCTTCGTCCTCAAGGTGCATCATGAGCGCCTTGCCCTGAGTCAAACAGTCCACAACCTTGAAACGAGCTGCTTTCAGGACATTGGCGAGTGTCTGCCGGGAAACCCCCATTTCTACTGCCGCTTCTTGCTGCTGCATGCCGAGTAAATCAACCAATCGCAAGGCTTCAAATTCATCATCTTTCAAGCGCACTTGTTCCAATTGACTCATGGGGCGAGCATTCGGCTTGAAGCAACTATCTGCTGGGCGGCCGCAGATGTTGCGTGGGATCTTGGGTCTAGCCATAGGGGCTCCTTATTGGCATATGCTATATATACACCTCGTATATGGCATATGCAATAATTGATTACGGAAATGCAGGGATCTGCCTAATCTGTTAAAAGCACGGTTGTTTCACCACTTGTTACAAGTTAACCATAAACTTCATATGGTTAACTTGATTCATCAAAAGGCATTCACGATCTGCCGATAAAGTCAGGCCTATCATAATGAAGTTTCATGTACAGGGTCTTTAGCTGCAACCAATTGAAATAGATATAAAAAAGGCATCGTTTGTGATCTGATTTTATCGCCAAACAAAATCAACACGCGCGAAGCCTATGACCATTATCAATGCTAATCACTATCTGGAGCAACTCCTGGCTCCCGCCGCACTCGAGCGCATTGCTCGACTCTGCACTGCTGCTGGCCATGGGGGCGACCAGGTCAATGACATTGCCGGTTTACACCGTCATTTCAATGCCTTGCAACTGGTAAACGCGCATCAGGTTTCCTACAAACGGTGTTGTTTCCTAAATCGATACAGCTTGAATGGAACTAATTGAAAACCCAGTGATCTGATCACCACCATCCCCCTCAAGTCTGCATCATGGGTAAAGCGCTTCACCCCATCAACAATTGGCCTCAATACAACAGGTCTCTGATCAACCGTGGCTTTCTCACTTTCTGGGTTGATGCCGTGGCCATGGATAACTGGTTTCACCAAGACCATCACGGAAAACGGGGACGCAGCCAGCTCTACACCGACCAGAGCATCTGTACCTTTCTGATGCTCAAAGGGATTTTCAGCCTCACGCTGCGAGCCACTCAGGGGCTACTCGACTCCCTGTTCGAGCTGATGAATGTGCCGCTGTGTGCCCCGGACTACATAGATGGTCGCCCCGGTTTGCCAAGCCCTCAATCGATGAAAGTGAGTCAGGTGGAGATTGCAGCCATAGATCCGGATTTTGATCGAGGCTACTGCCTCTATCCCTGATGGAATTCGCTGATGGGGACCTCTATCAGCTGTTCGCTCTTACAAAGCCCTGTAGTCCACGGGTTTTCCCCATCACGGTCTGACCTGTCTCGCCATCACGTCATGATTGCCTGTGCAATCGGTTGTTCTTATCGGTATCAGTTACTATTAGAGTCGCTACGCAGTTGGTGTCTCGGGACACTTGTTGGTCTGGCTACCACGCCATAATTAGCTTCATATTCTCTTTCCTGAGCAAGCAATGCCCAGACTATGCGGGCATTCTTGTTGGCGAGCGCCACGGCGGCAACGTTATGATTGCGCCGCCCCATCACCCCGGCTAACCAACTGTTTGCGTGCTACGCCTTGCGCTCCGCTACCCGGAGTACAGCCCGAGCGCCATGGATCAGCAGGGTGCGCAGATAGCTGTCGCCGCGTTTGCTGATCCCCAGCAATGTTTGCTTGCCACCGCTGGAATGTTGGCGTGGTACCAGTCCCAACCACGCCGCCAACTGTCTGCCATTCTTAAAATTTTTTGCGTCTCCGACGGAGGCGAACAAGGCACTCGCGGTGATCAACCACCCCTGCCACGACTACAACGGCGCCGCATTCACAAAATCATCCATGCCACGCGTGATAAAGGCATGCTCGTCGCTTGATGGCCATCTTGCTGTTACATGAAGGACGCACGATCACTGATGTTTATCGCCTTACCGGCTGGCCGTGCCCCGATCTTACCTGTCGCCAAGATTGTCACCTTACTGGTGCTGCTCATGCAGTTTTCTCCGCAAGATTTTGGTTATCAGCACAGCCGCTGGTGTACCGAACTATTGGCTATCAAAATCAATCAGTTAACAGGCCTCAATATGGCAGCCTCCACGCTCCGCCGATGGTTACCTCGTATGGGCATTGTTTGGCGCAGGCCCGCTGTGATGCCGATAATCCGGTGTTTTATGAGGATGAAGTCGATATAGATCTCAATCCCAAATTAGGGGCCGACTGGATGTTCAGATCGCAGCAAAAGCGGGTTGTCACACCGGGACAGAACGCGAAACATTACCAGGCAGGCGTTCTCCATGCAGGCAACGGAAGAGTGCTTTAGGTCAGTGGGATAAAGAAAAACTCATCCCTGTTTATCGCTATGCTGGAAAAGCTGCGTCGCCACTACCGACGAGCCAAAACCATCACGCTTATCCTCGATAACTACATCATTCACAAAAGCCAACAGACCGATCGATGGTTGAAGCAGAACCCCAAGTTTTGCTTGGTATTCCAGCCAGTTTACAGTCCTTGGGTTAATCACATCGAACGGCTGTGGCACAAGTTGCATGAAACTATCACGCGCAATCATCAATGTAGAGGGATGGCTAACCTGCTGGCTCGGGTGATTGGGTGACGTCCCATAACACCAACACTCATAGTGGGGAGGATAGTTCCATCCCCCCACAGCAGAATTATCACCTGAGCAACATTAAAGAAGCATTAGTCTTTTTCAAAATACCTGTTGTCGTACTTCCCACAATGAACTGCCTGATCCGAGAGTGACCGTAAGCCCCCATCACGATAAGCTCACAGCCCGCATCGGTGGCATGCTGACAAATCACTGGCACCACCTCTCCTTGCAGCAGCATTGCTTCAACCCTGATACCCGCACTCTTCAACAACTGTTTGGCTTGTGCCAGCTGGCGCTCGTGCTCATCACTCGGTTCGCCGACCATCACCAAGTCACACTCCAGCCCCTTGAGCAGAGGACTGCTTGCGATCAATTCCAGCACCTTCTTGGTGGTCGGGCTGGCGTCATAGGCAAACAGGAAGCGGCTTGGGGCCTGAAAGCCCGGCTGCACTACCATGATGGGATTAGCCAAGGTACGGATGACGTTCTCGATATTGCTGCCAATCAGTGCGTGGGCATGGGCGGTGCCCTGCTTGCCCATGATCAACATCCGCATACCGGATGAGAGTTCCAGGGTCGTCTCGACCAACTGGCCGTGGCGTTGCAGGGCCTCGACCCCTGACACCCCCAAACCAGCCAGATATTCCTTGCCACTGTCCAGCAGAATGCGCCCCTGTTCATGGGCGAGACGGCTGCGTTGGTGATCCAGCTCGGCGAGCTCCTTGAGCAAATGCTCGCGGCTGCCCAGGCCGATATTGCCGGAGAGATCGGCTTGTCCTTCAAACTCATTTTTTTCCAATACGTGCAGTAGAGTGACAGGTAACCCAGTGTTGGCTGCGGCCCATGCCGCAGCATCACACACAGCTGTCATGGCAGGTGAACCATCGATACAGGCAAAAATGTTTGTCATGGTAAATTCCTTCTTGTGATCAGTGTCCAGCCAGCAGCTTTTCAACTTCTTCCGGTTTATCGTGAACGCCAAAGCGGTCAACGATAGTGGTACTCGCCTCGTTCAAGCCAATCAGCTCAACGTCTGTGCCCTCACGGCGGAACTTGATGACCACCTTGTCCAGTACGGTGACAGCGGTGATATCCCAGAAGTGGGCGTGGGTGAGGTCGATCACCACTTTTTCTACCACTTCCTTGAAATCAAATCCGGCAAAAAACTGTTCGGCACTGGCGAAAAACACCTGGCCCCGAACCTGATAGGTGCGTACCTCGCCATGACGCTCACTGTCACTCTTGACCAGCATGAAGCGAGCAACCTTGTTGGCAAAGAACAAGGAGGCGAGCAGTACCCCGACAAATACCCCGAGCGCCAGGTTATGGGTAGCGACGACCACTGCCACTGTTGCGATCATCACGATATTAGTGGAGAGCGGGTGCTTCTTGAGATTACGAACCGACTCCCAGGAAAACGTCCCGATAGAGACCATGATCATCACGGCTACCAGGGCTGCCATGGGGATCTGGCGGATCCACTCATCCATGAAGACCACCATCAGGATGAGCAGGGTGCCAGCGACAAAGGTGGAGAGGCGGCCACGGCCACCGGATTTGATGTTGATGATGGACTGACCAATCATGGCGCAGCCCGCCATGCCACCCATCAGGCCCGCGCCGATATTCGCGATCCCCTGGCCCTTGCACTCGCGATTGCGGTCGCTGCTGGTATCCGTCAGGTCATCGACAATGGCTGCCGTCATCATGGATTCGAGCAGACCAACCACGGCTAGGCCCGCAGAGTAGGGGAAGATAATCGCCAGCGTCTCCAGATTGAGCGGCACTTCGGGCCACAGGAAGATGGGCAGAGTATCGGGTAGCTCGCCCATATCGCCAACAGTGCGGATATCGATGCCCATGGTGATGGCGACTGCCGTCAGGATCACGATGCAGAGCAGCGGAGAAGGCACTAGCTTGCCCACCACCGGAATAAGCGGGAACAAATAGATGATGCCAAGGCCCGCCGCCGTCATGGCGTAGACCTGCCAGGTGACGTTGGTAAGCTCTGGTAGCTGGGCCATAAAGATGAGGATCGCCAACGCATTGACGAAGCCGGTGACCACGGAACGGGAGACAAACCGCATCAGGCTGCCGAGCTTCAAGTAACCAGCCGCGATCTGGAGTACCCCAGTGAGCAGAGTTGCTGCCAGCAGATATTGCAGGCCGTGCTCTTTGACCAGGGTCACCATCAAGAGCGCCATAGCGCCTGTGGCTGCCGAGATCATGCCTGGACGACCGCCGACAAAAGCGATGACCACTGCGATGCAGAAGGAGGCATATAGGCCGACCTTGGGGTCTACTCCAGCGATGATGGAGAAGGCGATGGCTTCTGGGATCAGCGCCAAGGCCACCACGATTCCGGCTAACAGGTCTCCACGGATGTTGGAGAACCACTCTTGTCTTGCACGTTCCAGCATGGGGGGATTTTCTCGCTTGTTCAGGATCCATAGCGCATCCATCGACTTGGGGGTCAGATGGAGTTCGGGCAGGATCAGATTGTTGTACTGGGATCTAATGGGTGTAAAAAAACGCTCCGGTTGTGACAACCAGAGTCAAGCGGCAGGAGCCGCAGAGGGAGGGGTTAAGGCGGCGTTACAGTCACGCCAGTATGCGACTTGTTCATGGGCTGCGGATGTTAACAGAGAAGCGCTTGCACAGGTAGGGTTATCGTGCCTAGCAAAAACACCTTTTAAATTTTCCGCCCTACAGGGCGAATATAACCACATCTTAACTGAGGTTACATTTCTGTTTTCTGTTTTCTGTTTTCTGTTTTCTGTTTTCTGTTTTCTGTTTTCTGTTTTCTGTTTATATGAATCTAATTTATTACTGAGTGATGGAGCATTGATGTCTTAAGCTAAGTTAAGGAACTTTAATTTATCAGTGCTCTTTAAATTTCATTTATTTAAAAAAATAGCTTATGGGGGGGGTAGTAAAACTGGTTTCTCTTCGCTGCGCAGCAGCGGAATGTTGAAATGGAAAAAATTAATTTATAGCTCTCATAATTAGTAAATGGACAGTTTTCCGAATTTTTCAAGTGGGGGGATGTGAAAAAGTTTGAAAATAATTCTGTTTGGTGGAAATTCACGCCACCGTTGCATCTTTCCACATCTCCCATTGTCTAGGCTTTCTTGTGGGGAAAATCAACAACAATAAATTTTCTTTTTTTGATGCTAAATAGCTGTTCCGAAT
>NZ_CDBZ01000031.1 GCF_000819985.1 Aeromonas media
GCAACTAGCCGGTTACGCATGGGCAGTATGATGAGCAACGTGATTGCGGTCTGTGACCGCGAAGCCGATATCCATGCTTACCTGCAGGACAAACTGACACATAAAGAGCGATTTGTAGTGCGCTCCAAGCACCCGCGCAAGGACACTGGCTCCGGATTGTATCTGTACGACCATCTGAAAAACCAACCGGAGCTGGGTGGCTATCAGATCAGCATCCCGCAAAAGGGCGTGGTGGATAAACGCGGTAAACGTAAAAATCGACCCGCCCGCAAGGCGAGCTTGAGCCTGAGCAGTGGGCGCATCACGCTAAAACAGGGGAATATCACGCTCAATGCGGTGTTGGCCGAGGAGATTAACCCGCCCAAGGGTGAGACCCCGTTGAAATGGTTGTTGTTAACCAGTGAACCCGTCGAGTCACTAGCCCAAGCCTTGCGGGTCATCGACATATACACCCATCGCTGGCGGATCGAGGAGTTCCATAAGGCATGGAAAACCGGAGCTGGAGCCGAGAGGCAACGCATGGAGGAGCCGGATAATCTGGAGCGGATGGTCTCGATCCTCTCGTTTGTCGCGGTCAGGCTGTTACAGCTCAGAGAAAGCTTCACGCTGCCGCAAGCACTCAGGGCGCAAGGGCTGCTAAAGGAAGCGGAACACGTAGAAAGCCAGTCAGCTGAAACGGTGCTGACTCAGGATGAATGTCAGCTACTGGGCTATCTGGACAAGGGAAAACGCAAGCGCAAAGAGAAAGCAGGTAGCTTGCCGTGGGCTTACATGGCGATAGCCAGACTGGGCGGTTTTATGGACAGCAAGCGAACCGGAATTGCCAGCTGGGGCGCCCTCTGGGAAGGTTGGGAAGCCCTGCAAAGTAAACTGGATGGCTTTCTTGCCGCCAAGGATCTGATGGCGCAGGGGATCAAGATCTGATCAAGAGACAG
>NZ_CDBZ01000032.1:0-182 GCF_000819985.1 Aeromonas media
CCCTCCGCTCGTGGCGCCCACGCCCCTGCCCGCCGGCCCCCGGGTACAGATGCGCGCCTTGCGCGTTGCCTACGGGGAGCAGGTTGTCATCGACGGTCTCGACTGGACCATAGAGGAGGGAGAGCACTGGCAACTGGTGGGGCCCAACGGTGCCGGCAAGTCGACCCTGCTCGCCCTCATCA
>NZ_CDBZ01000032.1:529-986 GCF_000819985.1 Aeromonas media
GACCCTGCTCGCCCTCATCACAGGGGATCATCCGCAAGGGTACAGCAATGACCTGCGCCTGTTCGGAGTGCGCCGGGGCAGTGGCGAGAGCATCTGGGAGATCAAGCGCCACATCGGCCTGGTGAGCCCGGCCTTGCATCTGGACTATCGCGTCAATTGCTCGGTGCAGGCGGTGATCCTCTCCGGCTTTTATGACTCCATCGGCCTCTATACCCGCCCGGGGGATCGCCAGCTGGCGCTCGCCAACCAGTGGCTGGTTCTGTTGGGGCTAAAGGATCAGGGGGCGCAGTCCTTCCACGCCCTCTCTTTTGGTCAGCAGCGCCTGGTGCTGATCGCCCGGGCTCTGGTCAAGCATCCGCCGCTGCTCATTCTGGACGAGCCCCTGCAGGGGCTGGATCCCTTGAACCGCCATCTGGTGCGGGAGATGGTGGTGCGCCTCATCGGCGAGGGCACCCAG
>NZ_CDBZ01000033.1 GCF_000819985.1 Aeromonas media
TGATGACTCATGATGAACCCTTTTTCATGGCTCCAGATGACAAACATGATCTCATATCAGGGACTTGTTCGCACCTTCCCTAGCGCGGTATGCCCCCTTTCCTGCAGGACATCGATAGCCCCCTGCCGGTCCGCAGCCTCCTTGTTCTGGCTCAGCTTGAACTTGCCGACCAGCTGATCGATCTCGATCTCTATGCCCACCACGGCCTGCACCATAGCCTCGAGATAGTCGCGCGGTGCATCCGCCATCTTCCAGGGCGCGGGCTCCGCAGCCTCATGGGTACGAGTCAGGCTCGCCAGCAGGCGGCGCACGAAACGGGCATCGTCCCGCACCCGGATGCGGCCATGGGCGTGTACTACGGCATAGTTCCAGGTAGGCACCTGCTGGTGGTGCGCCTGCTTGCTCGGATACCAGTTGGGGGAGATATAGCCCTCGGCGGCCCTGAAGATCACCAGCACTTCCTGCCCTTCCTTCACCTCCTGCCAGAGCGGGTTGTTGCGCGCCACATGGGCCCGCAAGATCCCATGCACCCCCTCATCGGCATCGAACTCGAACGGCAGGTGGTTGGCATCCAGCCCCTGCTCGCCACAGGTGACCAGGGCCCCCAGGGGATGGGCCAGGATCAGCTGGTGCAGCGCAGCGGGATCGGGGGTGGCGAAGTGGGGTGGCAGATACATAAGGGCTCCTTGAGCGATAACTTGGCTTCCATGCAGAGGCCCATTCTTGCGCAATCGGGGTCGGCAGGCGATGGTACAGACATAAAAAAAGAGGGCCTGAGCCCTCTTCGTTTCATCCGGTTCGGCGATCAGCCGCGCTTGGTCAACCAGGCCTCGGCGGCGGTGAGGGCCGCTTCTATCTGCTCGCGGGCGACGCCGCCCTTGGCGACCCGCTTGGCCAGGGTGGCTTCCAGCTCCAGGTTCGGATACACATCCTCCCCCACCACCGGGCTGAAGCGCTGGAACTCTGCCAAAGAGAGATCTTCCAGCGGCTTCTTCACCTGGATCGCGTAGACCACAGTTTCGCCGACGATATGGTGCGCCTCGCGGAACGGAATCCCCTTGGCCACCAGATAATCCGCCAGTTCGGTGGCGTTGGCGTAGCCGCCCTGGGCTGCTGCCTTGGTGCGCTCGCCATTCACTTTCAGATCGATCAGCACCAGGGCCGCCATGTCGAGGCAGTCGTGCCAGGTGTCAAGGGCGTCAAACAGCCCCTCTTTGTCTTCCTGCATGTCCTTGTTGTAGGCCAGCGGCAGCGCCTTCAGGCTCATCAGCATGCCCATCTGGGCGCCGACCACCCGGCCGGTCTTGCCACGGATCAGCTCCAGCGCGTCCGGGTTCTTCTTCTGGGGCATCAGAGAGGAGCCCGAGGTGACCGCGTCAGAGAGCTCGACAAAGCCCGCCTCGCCGGTGTTGTAGAAGATAAGATCCTCGGCAAAACGAGAAAGGTGCGCCATGGAGAGGGACGCCACGTGCATCAGCTCCACCACATGATCCCTGTCGGAGACCGAGTCCAGGCTGTTGCGGGTGGCGCCACTGAAGCCCATGTCCAGCGCCAGCGCCTCGCGGTCGATGGCATAGGCGGTGCCCGCCAGGGCGCCACAGCCGAGCGGGCTGGTGTCGAGCCGTTTCAGGGCATCCTGCAGACGGGAATGGTCCCGCTCCAGCATCTCCACATAGGCCAGCGCCCAGTGGGCGAAGGTGACCGGCTGGGCCCGCTGCAGGTGGGTGTAACCGGGCAGCACCGCGGCCTGATTGGCACGAGCAGAGGCGACCAGCCCCTGTTGCAGCGCAGTGATGGAGCCGAGCAGCAGCTCGCCCTGGGCCTTGCACCAGAGTTTGAGGTCGGTGGCGACCTGATCGTTGCGCGAGCGGCCGGTGTGCAGCTTCTTGCCCAGGGTGCCGACGGCATCGATGAGCTTGCCCTCGACCCAGGAGTGAATGTCTTCGGCATCGGAACTCAGGATCTGCTGGGGATCCTGCTGCACCGAGGCGAGCAGCACCTCCATCGCCTGTTGCAGTTTGCCTTGCTCATCGGCGGTCAATACACCCACCTTGACCAGCGCACGGGCCCAGGCCATGGAGCCCTGGATATCCTGCTCCGCCAGCCGGTAATCGAACCGCAGCGAATCGTTGAACTGCTTGAACCGGCTATCGGCTCCCTGACTGAAGCGTCCACCCCAAAGTGCCATACTGCTCTCCTTGAATGCGTTGTCGGCGGCGCCTTGCGCCGTCGAACTTGAAATCGTGCCCTGTTGTTCTGCGAGCCTGTTATCTCACAGAAGCGGCCAGGACGCTGCCGCTCTGCTCACACCCCACTGATACAAGAGGGGGCAATGCCCCCTCTCCGGTACCAGCGGATTTAATCCTGCGGCTTAGCCGTGGGTGTGATCGCCGCCGATGGCCTGATGCTGCTCCTTCATGGCGCGGATCCGGCTCGCCAGGGTGTAGAGACGGATGAAGCCTTCGGCGTGGCTCTGGTCATACACTTCGTCGGCGCCGAAGGTGGCGAAGTCTTCGGAGTAGAGGCTGTTCGGCGACTTCTTCTGTACCGCAGTGACCTGACCCTTGTACATCTTCAGCACTACTTCGCCGTCGAGATCCTCGGCGATGGCATTGGCGGAGGCGACAATGGCCTTGCACAGCGGAGTGAACCAGCGGCCGTCATAGACCAGGTGGGAGAACTCGGCACCCAGCTTCTCCCGCCAGGCACGGGTCGGGCGATCCAAGACCAGCTCTTCCACGGCGCGCAGTGCGGCGACCATGACGGTACCACCCGGGGTCTCGTAGCAGCCACGGGACTTCATGCCCACCATGCGGTTTTCGGTGATGTCGATACGGCCCACGCCGTGCTTGCCGGCACGCTCGTTCAGGGTCATCAGGATCTGGAGCGGAGTCAGCGGTTGATCGTCAACAGCCACCACTTCGCCCTGAGCCACGGTCAGTTTGACGTATTCCGGCTCGTTCGGTGCCTGCTCGGCGGAGACAGTCCACTGCCAGACCGCTTCGGACGGCTCGTTCCAGGTGCTTTCCAACTCGCCACCCTCGGTGGAGATGTGCCAGGCGTTCGCATCGCGGCTGTAGATCTTCTTCAAGGTCGCCTTGCAGGGGATGTTGCGGGCTTCCAGATAGGCCAGCAGATCTTCCCGGGAACGCATGTCCCAGAGACGCCAGGGGGCGATGACCTTCAACTGGGGAGCCAGGGCGGCCACGGCGCCTTCGAAACGCACCTGGTCGTTACCCTTGCCGGTGCAGCCGTGGGAGATGGCGTCAGCCCCTTCTGCCAGAGCCGCTTCCACCATCGCCTTGGCGATGATGGGACGGGCCATGGAGGTGCCCAGCAGGTAGGTGCCTTCGTAGACGGCGCCGGTCTTCAGAGTCGGATAGACGTACTCCTTGACGAACTCTTCGCGCAGATCCTTGACGATGCACTTGGTGGCACCGGAGGCGATGGCTTTTTGCTCGATCCCTTCCAGATCGTCACGCTCCTGACCGACGTCGGCGACGAAGGCGATGATCTCCGCATCGTAGTTCTCTTTGAGCCAGGGAATGATGGCCGAGGTATCCAGTCCGCCCGAGTAAGCCAGTACGATCTTGTTGATTCCGCTCATTTACTTCTCTCCGTGATGATTCGATAAGGTTGTGATTCAGGGTCGGTCGCCGGCTTATTTATGACCCAAAAGCGTCAGCAGCACGGCATTCTGGATATGCATCCGGTTTTCTGCCTCATCCATGATGAGGGAGGCTGGTCCGTCCATGACCTCCGAGGTGATCTCCAGCTCCCGGTGCGCCGGCTGGCAATGCAGCACATGCTGGATGCCGGTGCGATCGAGCAGAGCCTGGTTGATCTGATAAGGCATGAAGATATCTTTTACCTGCTCCATTGGTGTGTTGTCACCCATGGAAACCCAGGTGTCGGTATAAACCACGTCGAAGCCTTCGATGGCACCCACGTCATCGCTGATGTTGATATGCGCGCCAGATTGTGCCGCCAGCGCCTGGGCCTGCAGGAAGATCTGGGTATCCGGGCCGTGGCCTTTCGGGCAGACCAGGGTCACGTCGGTGCCGAGGGTCGCCCCCAGCAGCAGCAGGGAGTGGCTGACGTTGTTGCCATCGCCGAGGTAGGCCAGCTTCACCTTCGACAGATCCGCATACTGCTCGCTGATGGTCATAAAGTCCGCCAGCCCCTGGCAGGGGTGGTAGAGGTTGCACAGGCTGTTCACCACCGGCACAGAACCATGCTCCGCCAGCTCGACCAGGGTCTGGTGATCGAACACCCGCGCGACGATGGCGTCACACCAGCGCGACAGATTGGCGGCGAAATCCTTCACCGACTCCCGCTTGCCGAGCGCGCCGTTCTGCTGATCCAGGTAGACGCTGTGACCGCCGAGCCGGGCGATGCCGATGTCGAAGGTGACCCGGGTGCGCAGGGAGGGCTTCTCGAACAGGGTGACCACGCTCTTGCCCGCCAGCGCCTGGCCGTACTTCTTGGGGTCCGCCTTGACCGATTTGCCGAGGGCAATCAGCGCCTCTATCTGGGCCTTGCTCAAGTCGCTGTCTTTCAGAAGATGTTGCATCGGATGTTCCTTTTTCCGGCCAGGGTTAGAGGGTGACTTGGGTGCCGACGGCGCCGCCCGCCAGCAGCTTGAGCAGTTGGTCCGGGTAGCGCCAGCTGGCGACACAGACAGGTTTGCCCAGGGTCTCGGCGGCGTGCAGCGCGGCCTTCACCTTGACCGCCATGCCGTCCGTAATAACGCCCTTCTCCATCAGGTCCAGCACGCTCTGTTTGTCCAGCTGCGGCACCAGCTTGCCCTTGCCATCCAGGATGCCGCTCACGTCCGACAGCATCACCAGATCGGCGCCCAGCGCCTCGGCAATCGCCGTGGCCGCCTGATCCGCGTTGACGTTCATCAGCTGGCCGTCGGCGGTGATGCCGATGGAACTCACCACCGGCAGGAAGCCCTGTCCCAGGATGCCGGCCACCAGCGCCGGGTTGCCCGGCTGGCAGTCACCCACGGCGCCGAGATCCGGGTCGAGCTGGGTCACCTGGCAGAGGCCGCCGTCGGCGAGGCAGAGCCCCACGGCAGGGATGCCGGTGGCGATGGCCTTGGCCATCATCATCTTGTTCGCGGTGCCCGCCAGGGCCCCGGCGATGAAGGGGATCTGCTCGAACGGGGTGACCCGCAGGCCGTTCTTCTTGGTGGAGGTCATCCCCAGCCCCTTGAGCAGGTCATCCACCAGGCAGCCACCACCGTGCACCAGCACCAGGGGACGGTGCTGATCGTCCAGGAAGGTTTTCAGGGTGGCGAACAGGGCGGTCAGGGCCTCGTCGTTCTCGATCAGGGCGCCGCCCAACTTGATTACCAGCGTCTGCTTGTCCATCTTCTCGATCCTTCCTTAAAGCGTTAAATCAGGCCGGTGGCCGGTTCAAAACCAAACTTGATATTTATGCACTGCATCGCCTGGGAGGCGGCGCCCTTGAGCAGGTTGTCGATGGCGGAAACCACCACCAGCATGTTGCCCTGCTGCTGCCAGGCGAGGTCGCAGTAAGGGGTATTGGCCACGCCACGGATGGAGGGCATCTGGCCGGTGAGGCGCACCAGGGGCTTGCCTTCATAGGCCTTGAGATAGGCTTGATCCACCTGGGTTTGCGTCACCCCATCCGCCAGTTGCACATAGATGGTGGCCAGTATGCCCCGCACATAGTTGCCAAGGTGGGGCTGGAACAGCACCCCCTTGCCCAGGTGGTGGCTGATCTCCGGCTGGTGTCTGTGATTGAAGGTGCCGTAGGGGCTCAGGCTAACCTCGCAGAAGCTGGTGTTGATGGCGGCCTTGCGACCGGCTCCGGAGACACCGGAAACCGCGTTGATGATGGGCTGCCACTCCTCGGCAATCAGACCGGCCTGCTGCAGCGGCTTGAGGGCGCAGAGGGAGGCGGTCGGATAGCAGCCGGGCACCGCAATCAGCTGGGCAGCGGCAATGGCATCGGCATTCCACTCCGCCAGACCGTAGACGGCCTGTTCCAGCCACTGCTCGCTGTCGTGGGTGAAACCGTAGAAGGAGGCGTAGAACCCCTGATCCTTGACCCGGAAGGCGCCGGAGAGATCGAACACCGGCAGCCCCTTGGCCAGGAACTTGGGGGCGAGCTCGGCGCTCACCTCGTGGGCGGTGGCCAGCAGCACCAGGTCGGCCTGGGTCAGGATCCGGGTCATGCCGTCCTCGTCCAGCGGCAGCAGCGGCTGATCCAGCTCACCGACCCACTGGGGATGCAGGGAAGAGAAACGCTTGTGGGCGTCCTGGCTGCCGGCGGAGACATAGAGGCCGAACAGCTTGAGTTCTGGATGGTTCTGGACCAGTGCGGCCAGTTCGGCCCCCGCGTAGCCACTGGCACCGACGATAACGGTATTGAGCATGTTTGAGTATTCCAAGTCTGGGTTCGAAATTCACAGCGTGGTGCTGCGGTGCAAGGGGTCGGCTATCGCCCCTTAGATGCAACGAATGCGGAGGGGCAATTCAGGCGGATATGCGTCGTCGGTTACAGATCAGGTGACAGAACATTAACTTTCCCTTACAACTAGAAGCCTTGTTGATGAGCACTTGAAAAGAATATTCATGCACTCACTTTGCATTTGTATTTTCTAACAGAAACACTCCGGGGACGCAAGGAGGAGCTGATGGCCAATCTGGATTTTTTTTCACTTTATAAGAATATTATTGCGATTCCCTCTATCAGCAGCACGGATCCTCGCTGGGATCAGAGCAACGAGGCGGTGATCCGGCTGCTGGCCGACTGGTTCGGCCAGCTCGGCTTCCAGTGCGAGGTGACGGCACTGCCCGACCTGCCGGGCAAATTCAATCTGGTGGCGACCTATGGCCAGGGGGAAGGGGGCCTGCTGCTGGCAGGTCACACCGATACTGTGCCGTTCGACGAGGGAGGCTGGAGCAAGGATCCCTTCAAGGTAACCGAGGAGGGCAACCGCCTGTACGGGCTCGGCACCATCGACATGAAGGGCTTCTTCGCCTTCATCGTGGAGGCGCTCAAGGAGATCGATCTCACCACCCTCAGCAAGCCGCTGCGCATCCTGGCCACCGCTGACGAGGAGACCACCATGGCGGGGGCCCGTGCCATCGCCGCGGCGGCCGAGATCAAACCCGACTATGCGGTGATCGGTGAACCGACCGGTCTGGTGCCCGTAGTGGCTCACAAGGGCCACATGTCGGAGGCCATTCGCATCACAGGCCGAAGCGGTCACAGCTCGGATCCCGCCAACGGCGTCAACGCCATGGAGATCATGCACAAAGCCATGGGCCAGGTGCTCAAACTTCAGCAGGATCTCAAGGATCGCTATGCCGACCACAGATTCGCCGTGCCCCAGCCCACGTTGAATCTGGGCTACATCCAGGGGGGCGACAGCCCGAACCGCATCTGCGGCTGCTGCGAGCTGCACATCGACATGAGGCCCACCCCTCAGGTGGGACCGGATGAACTGATGGGCCTGCTGAAAGAGGCGCTCTCCCCCATCGAAGTTCACCAGCCGGGCTGCCTGCACCTGCAACACCTGCACGAACCCATTCCGGCCTATGCCTGCGAGGACGGCTCCGATCTGGTACGCGAGGCCGAGCGGGCGAGCGGTCGGGCCGCCGAATCCGTGAACTATTGTACCGAGGCCCCCTTTATCCAGCAGTTGGGATGCCAGACCATAGTGATGGGCCCGGGCCATATCACTCAGGCCCATCAGCCCGATGAATACCTGGATCTCTCGTTCGTCAAACCGACCACGGCGGTGCTGCAGCACCTGATCCGGCGTTTCTGCGCCTAGGTCGAGGGGAATGTAAGTAAGTTACATGACATGCCGCCTCGGGACAGGTGAGGGAAATACATGTTCTGAATCGGCCTGTTATTTGACCTTGCGCAGACAATCTGGGTAGATTGTCCCCCTAAGATGACGGAGCATATGTTGTAATCGCACAACAATAAGTGAGGCTGCCTCTCCCCTCGGAAGGTCAAGGGGCACCAACCAAATAAGGATGTGGAATGAACGAAAAGTACGCCGCCCTACGGGCCAACGTAGGCATGTTGGGCCAACTGCTGGGGAAATCCATCAAGGATCATCAGGGTCAAGCCTTCCTCGACAAGATTGAGACCATTCGTCAACTGGCCAAGTCCTCCCGCAAGGGCAACGAGTCAGACCGGGAACGCCTGCTAGAGACCCTGCGTACTCTCTCCGATGACGAGCTGCTGCCCGTGGCCCGCGCCTTCAGCCAGTTCCTCAATCTGGCCAACGTGGCGGAGCAGTTCCACACCATCTCCCGCCGCTGCGAAGAGCAGGAGTGCACGCCGGACCCGCTTGAGCAGATGTTTGCCAAGCTAAAAGCCTCCAACCTCTCCCAGGAGGCCATCATCCAGGCGGTACGCGAGCTGGACATCGACTTGGTGCTGACCGCCCACCCCACCGAGGTGACCCGTCGCACCCTGATCCACAAGCACGTGCAGCTCAACGACTGCCTGGAAGCGCTGGAGCTCTCCGATCTGCTGCCCCGCGAGCGGGACAAGATCCTCAATCGCATCGAACAGCTGGTCAATCAGGCCTGGCACACCAACGAGATCCGCGAGCAGCGCCCGACGCCGGTGGACGAGGCCAAGTGGGGCTTCGCCGTGGTGGAAAACAGCCTGTGGCCGGCCATTCCCGAATTCATGCGCAATCTGGACGAGCGCCTGCAACACCACCTGGGTGTGCGCCTGCCGCTGGATGCCGCGCCGGTCAAGTTCACCTCCTGGATGGGCGGTGACCGCGACGGCAACCCCTTCGTCACCGCCAAGGTGACCGCCGAGGTGCTGGAGCTGGGTCGCTGGATGGCGGTCAACCTCTTCTACCGCGACATCAAGGAGCTCACCTCAGAGCTCTCCATGGCCGACTGTACCGAGGCCGTGCGCGCCCGGGTCGGTGACAACCCCGAGCCCTACCGCGCCCTGGTGCGCGAGCTGCGCGAGCAGCTGCGCGAGACCCAGGAGTTCCTCACCGCCAAGGTGCAGGGTCAGGCGAGCGAGAGCCGCGATCTCATCAAGACCACGGCCCAGCTGCGCGAGCCGCTGGAGCTCTGCTACCACTCCCTGCACGCCTGCGGCATGGGCAACATCGCCGACGGCATGCTGCTGGACGTGCTGCGCAAGCTGGCCTGCTTCGGCATCCATCTGGTCAAGCTGGACATCCGCCAGGACGGTGAGCGTCATGGTCAGGTCTTCTCCGAGCTGACCCGCTACCTCGGCATGGGTGACTACGCCGAGTGGAGCGAGGACGACAAGCAGGCCTTCCTGCTCAACGAACTGAACTCCCGCCGCCCGCTGATCCCCACCGACTGGGCACCGAGCGACGAGACCCGCGAGACCATAGACACCTGCCGGGTGATCGCCGGTCACGACCCCGATGCGTTCGGCATCTACATCATCTCCATGGCCGGTGCACCGTCCGACGTCCTGGCGGTGCAGCTGCTGCTGAAGGAGGCGGGTTGCAAGTTCCGCATGCCGGTCGCCCCGCTGTTCGAGACCCAGGAAGATCTGATGGCGGGTACCGCCGTGATGGATCGCCTGCTGTCGGTGGACTGGTATCGCGGCTACATCCAGGGTCGTCAGTACGTGATGATCGGTTACTCGGATTCCGCCAAGGACGCGGGCATGATGGCCGCCGGCTGGGCCCAGTACGCCGCCATGGAATCCCTGGTGGGGCTGGCGGAAGCCAACAACATCCGCCTGACCCTGTTCCATGGCCGTGGCGGTACCGTCGGTCGCGGCGGCGCCCCCGCCCATCAGGCGATCCTGTCCCAACCGCCGGGATCCCTGCGCGGTGGTCTGCGGGTCACCGAACAGGGCGAGATGATCCGCTTCAAGTTCGGTCTGCCCAAGGTCGCCATCCACAGCCTGAACCTCTACACCAGCGCCGTGCTGGAGGGGAACCTGCTGCCGCCACCCAAGCCCAAGGAGTGCTGGCGCGCCGTGATGGAGCAGCTGGCCACCGTCTCCTGCGATCACTACCGCAGTATAGTGCGCGGCCACCCGGACTTTGTGCCCTACTTCCGCGCCGCCACCCCGGAGATGGAGCTCGGCAAGCTGCCGCTCGGTTCCCGTCCCGCCAAGCGCAAGCCCAACGGCGGCGTCGAAAGCCTGCGCGCCATCCCCTGGATCTTCGCCTGGACCCAGAACCGGCTGATGCTGCCAGCCTGGCTCGGTGCCCACAAGGGTCTGCAGCAGGCCATAGATGACGGTCAGAAGAGCGTGCTGGACGAGATGAGCCGCCAGTGGCCCTTCTTCCGCACCCGTCTCGAGATGCTGGAAATGGTGTTCCTCAAGGCCGACCTCTGGCTGGCGGAGTACTACGACACCCGTCTGGTGCCCAAAGAGCTGTGGGCCCTCGGCAAGCAACTGCGTCAGGAGCTCTCCGACTCCATTCAGGTGGTGCTGGAGCTGCGCCCGCAGGGAGACCTGCTGGACGACCAGCCCTGGATCAAGGAGTCCATCAAGCTGCGCAACCCCTACACCGACCCGCTCAACGTGCTGCAGGTCGAGCTGCTGGGTCGCTCGCGCAAAAACCCTGAAACTCTGCACCCCGAGCTGGATCAGGCGCTGATGGTCACCATCGCCGGTATCGCCGCCGGCATGCGCAACACGGGTTGATGGCCGGGCCATCAAGCACCTCTTCCTGATATAAAAGGGCGCCTATATGGCGCCCTTTCTGTTTCTGCTGTCCAGCCAGCCTAGGCAATCCGGTTGCGTCCCCGGCGCTTGGCCTCGTAGAGGCGCTGATCCACGCACAACAACCAGTCATCCATGCAGCGGTAGCTCATCTGATAGGGGGTGAGGCCCAGGCTGATGGTGACGGTGATCGTCTGTTGTTGATACAGGAAGCTGTGCTGCTCGACCAGTTGCCGGATGCGCTCCATGATGGCGCGAGCCTCCTCCAGGGTGGTGCCGCGCAGCAGCATGATGAACTCCTCCCCGCCGAACCTCGCCACCAGATCCTGGCTGCGCACCGCCTGCATCAGCAGACGCGCCAGCTCCTCGAGCACAGCATCCCCGGCAAGGTGACCATGCTCATCGTTGATCTGCTTGAAAAAGTCGATATCGATGAGGACCAGGCAACAGGCTTCTCCCTCGGCCGGATGACGCTGGATATGATCGAGCAGGACATTCGCCTGGGTGAAGAAGCTGCTGCGGTTGGGCAGCTTGGTGAGAAAGTCGTGCTCGGCGTTGAAGCGCAGCACCCGCTCCATCCGGCTGCGCTCATCCTCCAGATTGCGAGCGTGGATCAGGGTGCCGAGCGCCGTGGTGAGCGGTTCGAGCTGAGTCACCAGGGTTTCGTCGAAGCCACAGGGACGGTTCGCCAGGGCGATCATCCCGATGGCCTCCCCCTTGTGGCGGATGGGGATGCCGAGGAAGCTGTCCAGACGGGGGTGCCCCCGGGGGGAGACGCCGCGACTCGCCGGATGACTCGGCAGATCATTGCAGCACACCAGGGTGTTGTGGGTCACCACGTGGCCGAACAGGTTGTCGAGCTTGCTGAAGATGAGGCCGCCCCGGTTCTGGCGTTGCTGCTCGTACCAGGCGTGGGTCGCATCGTCCCAGGAGACGTTCGAGATGGAGGGGATGTAGAGGCTGGGCAGCCCCTCCTCGTACTGGACGATGCCAATGAAGCCATAGGTGCTCTGGCTGACGCTCAGCAGCCGCTCGAACACGGTGTCGCAGGCGGATGCCAGGTTGCGGTCGAGCAGAAAGCTCTGATGGGCGGCCACGACGATGTCGAACAGCTGGCTCTGCTGCTCGACCCGTTGCTTGGCCAGCACCTCGGAGGTGATGTCGTGGGCCAGCTTGATCACCCCGAGCAGGGCCCCCGCTTCGTCGGTGATGGGCATGTAGGTGGCGTGGATCCAGAGGGTACCGCCATCGTGCATGACGCGGCGAAACTCCCCCGAGTGGATCTCGCCCTTCAACACGCCTTGCCAGAAGCGTCCGTACTCGGCGTGCAGTTCCGGCGGCAACAGCAGCAGATGGGACTGGCCGACCAGCGCATCGGGGGCATAGCCGAACATGCGGCAGAACAGCATGTTGACCGACACCATGCGGCCATCCAGATCGAACTCGACCATGCCGTAGGTCCGGTCGAGGGCGGTCAGCCGGGCCAGGGCCTCATAACGATCGAACGTGTCGATATCGCGAGAGCGGATTGCTGGGGTATTCATGGCTACGATTCCTTTCGATCGCCATCGCATCGCGGAGGAATGCGGGAACAAGAGCTCAGATCATAGGATCCGGCATCCGGTTGCGCGAACAGAGGCCCCCATGGGGGGTGAAGGCTGACACTTGCCACATCTGGCCCTCGGGCGCAGACTGTCTGGCCTTGTTCAGGCCCGAGGAGACCCCATGACACCCGCCATCAACCTGCTGAAGAAGCTGAAAATCCCCCACAAGCTCTATCCCTACGAGTGCGAAGCCCACGACGATTTCGGCAAGCATGCCGCGACCCAGCTCGGCCTGCCCCAGGCTCAGGTGTTCAAGACCTTGCTGGCTCACCACGACAAGCAGGCGGTGGTCGCCATAGTCCCCTCCTCCGGCATGTGCAGCCTCAAGCAGCTCGCCAAGGCCACCGGCCTCAAGAAGGTGGAGATGATGAAGCCGGCCGACGCCGAGAAGCTGACCGGCTACAAGGTGGGCGGCATCAGCCCGCTGGCCCAGAAGAAGCTGTTGCCGACCGTGCTGGACGACTCCGCCATGGCGTTTGACGAGATCCTGGTGAGTGGCGGCAAGCGCGGCCTCTCGGTCGGGGTGGCGCCCGAGGACATGGTGCGCCTGATGAAGTGGATCGCCGCCCCCATCGGCGAGCACCATGAATGAGCTCACTCATCAAGCAACATCCAGCATGAGAGAGGCCCCGCAATCGGGGCCTCTCTCGTTTTGCCCCTCAGGCCCAAGGGACCACAGGCTTATGGCGTCACCCGGCAGGCGGCGGTGAGCTCGGAGAGGCGCAGCCGCTGGCGCCCCTGTTCGTCGAAGTTGGCATCCGCCAGCCAGCGCTCGAAACAGCCCTTCAAAGCGGGCCACTCGCCGTCTATCACCGAGAACCAGGCGGTATCCCGGCTGTGCCCCTTGTCCACCCGCGCCTGGCGGAACGTCCCCTCATAGCAAAAGCCGAGCCGCAGCGCCGCCTGCCAGGAGGGTCGGTTCAGGGCATTGCACTTCCACTCGTAGCGGCGATACCCCAGGGCGAAGGCATTGGCCATCATCAGCGCCATGGCCGCCGTCGCCAGCCGCGATTGCTGCAGGGCCGGCGAGAAGTGCAGCCAACCCACCTCCACACTGCCCGCGGCGGGGTCGATGTGCAGGTAGCTGGCGAGCCCCAGCGCTCGGCCGCGCCTCTCATCGACAATGGCATAGAACTGGGGATCGGCCTTGGCGGCGACCCCTCGCAGCCAGGCCAGCATGGCCGCCTCATTCTCAAAGGGGCCGCTGGTGAGGTAGGTCCACATGGCCCCGCTGTCGGCACAGAAGGCCTGCCACAGGCTGCTGCCGTGGCGCTCGGGATCGAGCGGTTCCAGGCGACAGCCCCAGCCGCTCAGCACGCGGTGAGGGGGAAACTCGGCGCCCCGCCAGTCGGGCAGAGACTCGCCCAGGGGTTGGCCATGGCCGTTGAAGAGGGGTTCAGCAGGCACAGGCGATCCCCCCTTCCAGCAAGACGCCGGCCTCGCTGCCGGTGGCGACGGCGAAGCCGTCCTGGCGCCACCAGTGCAGGCCGCCGATCAGCTCCTTGACCCGAAAGCCCAGGGCCGCCAGCTTGTACGCCCCCTGGGTCGAGCCGTTGCAGCCGATGCCATCGCAGTAGCAGACATAGACCTTGTCCCGCGACAGCCCCTGGGTGGTCGCCGGGCTCATGGTGCGATGGGGGAAGGAGACGGCCCCCGGGATATGGCCCTCGGCGTAGTGCGCGGGGGAGCGGGTGTCGATGACCACTATGCTGCCCCCCTCGTCCGCCTCCCCGGCCAGCAGATCGGCGGCGAGATCCGCCGGATCGGTGCGAAACTTCAACTGGGCCTCGAAAAACGCGCTGGCCTCCAGCGGGCTAGCAACCCCGGTACTCAATACATGACTCATCCTGAACCTCCTTGTGATTAGAGCGCTATCTCTGTAGTGACGACGGTGTTGACCGAGTTGGCGATGAAGCACTCCTCGTGGGCCTGGTGGTGCAGCCGCTCCAGCACGGCGAGATCGGGCCGACGCTCGCCGCCAAACACCACCCTGGGGCGCAGGGTGACCCGGGTGATGGACTGGCGACCTCGCTCGTTCTGCTCCATGATGCCGACGGCCTCATCACGGTAGCTCTCCACCAGATAACCCGCCCTGGCGACCAGCCACAGGAAGGTCAGCATGTGACAACTGGAGAGGGATGCGACGAAGGCCTCCTCGGGATCCACGTGCTCGGCCACCGAGTAAGGCAAGGGCACCACATGGGGGGAGGAGGAGGCAGGCACCCTGACTCCGCCATCAAACGCCCACTCATGGGCACGGCTGTAACGCTGATCGACAAAGGGCTCGCTGGCCCCTCGCTGCCAACTGATGGTGGCGCTGTATTCCGACATGCAGACTCCTTCTGTAGCCAATGGGATTGCTTCACTTCCTTGCCCACCAATGTAGCGACAAAATGGCCTTGCCACGCCGACCAATTTTGCCAATATGGGCAGACCAATTTATCCGCAACGGGAAGTGTCATGACAGTCCTGCCAACCCTCTTTGCCGACCAGCAGCAAAACGATCTTCCCCTGCACGAACAGTTGGTGCGCACCCTGCGGGAAGCTATATCCGGATGGGGGGGCCATCTGCCCCGGCCCTGCGGAGGCCAATCATGACAGTCCCGCCAACCCTCTTTGCCAATCAGCAGCAAAACGATCTTCCTCTGCACGAACAGCTGGTGCGCACCCTGCGGGAGGCGATATCCGGATGGAGGGGCCATCTGCCCCACCCCCGCGGAGGCCAATCATGACAGTCCTGCCAACCCTCTTTGCCGACCAGCAGCAAAACGATCTTCCCCTGCACGAACAGTTGGTGCGCACCCTGCGGGAGGCGATATCCGGATGGGGGCGCCATCTGCCCCGCCCCCGCGGAGGCCAATCATGACAGTCCTGCCAACCCTCTTTGCCGACCAGCAGCAAAACGATCTTCCCCTGCACGAACAGTTGGTGCGCACCCTGCGGGAGGCGATATCCGGATGGGGGGGCCATCTGCCCCGCCCCCGCGGAGGCCAATCATGACAGTCCTGCCAACCCTCTTTGCCGACCAGCAGCAAAACGATCTTCCCCTGCACGAACAATTGGTGCGCACCCTGCGGGAGGCAATACTGGCGGGTCATCTGCCGCTGCACGGCAGGCTGCCGGCCAGCCGCATACTGGCCCGGGATCTCGGCATCTCCCGCAGCACTGTGGAGCTGGCCTATGGCCGGCTGGAGGCGGAGGGGTATCTGGTGCGCAAGGTGGGGGCCGGCAGCTTCGTCGCCCTGGCGGCGGTGCGCCCCGCTCCGCGCCCGCCCCAGTCGGCGGCGGGGCTCTCACGCCGTGGTCAGGAGATGGCGCAAGGGGGGGCCTGCCACGAGGTGCCCGAGGTGGGCAACTCCTTTGCCTCCAGCCAGCCGGATCCCCGCCTCTTTCCCCAGGCACTCTGGGGTCGCCTGATGCAGCAGCAGTGGCGTCAGGGGGCCAGCGACTGGATGAATTACGGGGATCCGCAAGGGCTGGCCACGCTGCGCGCCGCCATCAGCAGCTACCTGGTGCAATCGCGGGGCGTGGTGTGCGAGCCGGAGCAGATCCTGATCCTCACCAGCTCCCAGCAGGGCATATTGCTGGCGACCCAGCTGCTCATCGATGCCGGTGACACCGTCTGGGTGGAGGATCCGGGTTATCCCGGTGCCCGCACCGCCATGGAGAGCGCCGGCGCCCGCATCCACCCGGTGCAGGTGGACGCCGAGGGGCTCAATCCTGCCGGCGAACACCCCAGCCCCAGGCTCATCTACTGCACCCCGGCCCACCAGTACCCCCTCGGGGTCCCCATGAGCCTGCCGCGCCGCATGGCACTGCTGGCGGAGGCCGAGCGGCGCGGCGCCTGGATCCTGGAGGACGACTACGACGGGGAGTACCAGTACGATCAGCGGCCGCTCCCCGCCCTGCAGGGGCTGGATGGCCAGGGGCGTGTCCTCTATGTGGGGACCTTCAGCAAGGTGCTATTTGGTTCCTTGCGCCTCGCCTACCTGGTCTTGCCGCGCCCCCTGATGGAGGCCTTCAGCCGGGCTCGCGCCGCCGTCGACGGCCACAGCAACCAGTTGCAGCAGGCGGTCACCGCGGACTTCATCCGCGCCGGCCACTTCGCCACTCACCTGCGCCAGAGCCGTCTCGTTTACCAGAGTCGACGGGATCTGCTGCTGGCCGAGCTGGCCGAGCACTGCCCAAGGCTCACCCCCGTCCACAGCGGCGCCGGGTTGCAGTGCGCCGTGCTGCTGCCCGCCGGGGGAGAGGCCCGCTGGACTGAGGCGGCCAACGCCCGGGGGTTGGGGCTGCGCCCCCTGCGTCAGTATCACCTCGCCCCGCCCACCCGGGAGGGCTGGTTGCTCGGCTTCGGCTGTCTCGACAACCAGACCCTGCGCCAGCTGTGTCGCCAGCTGGGCGCCCTGATGGAATCGGTCTGAGGTTAGGCCAGAAGAGCCCGGGTCCCGCAATCGCACTGTGTCCCCAGTCGGGTTCGCAGGTAAAAACCGTCTGAAGCCAGGCCCAGAGGTCAGAGGAGCCGGGGGCCAATAGCGCTGTGTCGGCAGGGGGCCCCGAACTATAATGGGCACAATCCCGTTGTAGAAACCGGCCAAGATGCATCGACTCCTGCTCCTGCTCCTCACGCTCTCCCTCTCATCCTCCCCGATGGCGGCCACCCGATTTACCCTGCTCAGCCCGGAAAACGAACAGGATGCCCGCATGGACTACTACCGGGAGGCGATGCGGCTGGCGCTGGAGAAGACCCGCCAGCAATACGGCGACTACGAGCTGCACGACTCCCTCAAGATGAACAAGGCGCGGATGCGACTCGAGGTGCAAAAGCCGGGCAGAAATGCCCTCTTCATCATCGACAACTGGCCCCAGAAGACGCCTCACAAAGAGGTCAGCCGGATCCCCTTCCCCATCGATCTCGGCATTCTCGGTTACCGGGTCTGCTTCGTCGGCGCCGACCGCGCTGAGGTGCTGGCCGGGGTCCGCACCCTGGCACAATTGCAGGCGTTCAGTCAGGGAAGTGGCAAGGGGTGGCAGGATGCCGATATCTTGCGCCACAACGGCTTCCAGGTGCAGGAGGTGGACAACTACGAGTCTCTGTTTCGCATGGTGGCTCGTGGCAGGGTCGACCTCTTCTGTCGCGGTGCCAACGAGATACTGGCGGAGTGGGAGACCCACCACCCCAGGCTGCCGACCCTCACCGTCGATCGCCATGTGATCCTCTTCTATCCGTTGATCCACGCCTTCTACAGCCATGTTACCTACCACAAGGAGCGCGAGCGCATCCAGCTCGGCCTGCAGCTGGCCTGGCAGGACGGCTCACTCCAGCGGCTCTGGCGCCAGCACTTCCAACCCTCTCTGGTGTTCACCCAACTGGCCTCGCGCCAGCTGTTCAGGCTGAGCAACCCCCAGTTGCCCGCCGAGGGGAGCGACTACCGATCCTATCTCTATGATCCGGCCCGGGATGCGTTCGGTATTCCCCCCCACGACAAGACAGGCAAGGTCGGCAAGTAGCGCCTAGCCCCGCGCCCCCTGCTCGCGACACAGGGCGAGCCAGGCCTCGGCGGTGCGGGAGAGGTAGCGTTTCGCGGGCCAGATCACCCCGAGCCGCCAACTCAGCTCCGGCAACAGGGGACGCAACACCAGGCCGTCCGGCGTCAGCCGCCGACAGATGGGCTCGGGCAGGAAGGCGACCCCCATGCCACTGCGCACCATGGCGGTGAGAAAATCCCACTGGCTGCTGCGCGCCGCCACCTGGGGCACGAAGCCCGCCTGCTGACAGGCCTGCTCCAGCCGCTCGCTCAGGGTGAAGGCCTGGGTGTAGAGCAGGAAGGGCTCCTCCTGCAGATCCGCCAGCCGGATCTCGCTGCCCCCGCGCCAGCGGGGCAGGTCAGGCAGCACCACCTGAATGGGATAGCAGTCAAGCTCCAGGGCGCTCAGCACCCCCTCTTCCCTGGTCGGCAACATGGTGATGGCGAGATCCAGCTCCCCCTCCAGCACCGCCTGCTCGATGCGGCGCCCGCCGTACTCGACGATAGAGAGCTCCACCTTGGGGTAGCGGCTGCGGTAGGCGCGGATGAGGTCCGCATAGACGTGGCCCACCATGGGGGGGATGCCGAGCGCCAGGCGCCCGTGCTGCAGGCTCTGCAGATCCGCAAGCTCCGCCTCCAGCTGCTGCATCTGGGCCAGGATCAGCTGGCCACGGGCAAACAGCACCTGGCCGCTGTCGGTCAGGGTGAAGCTGTGTCCCTCCCGATTGAGCAGGGGCTGGCCCAGCTCCTCCTCCATGTTGCGGATCATCTTGCTGATGGTGGGCTGGGTGACGAACAGCTTCTCGGAGGCGCGGGTGAAACTCTTCTCCCGCACCAGTTCGACAAAGTAACGCAGGGCTCGGATATCCATGGGACGCTCGTCTGGGGTGATCGCCAAATAATGCCAACTTGGCATATTTTTCATAATTTAAATTCATTTTTTGCAGGTTTAGCCCCCGCTTATACTGTGACCAGGTTCACAGAAAGACGCCCATCATGAAAGCCTTCTGCCTTCGCTGGTTGCAAACCCCCTTCCAAATAGCCCTGCTGGCGGCCATCTGGCTGCTGGCCGACACCGCGGTACGCACCTTCCACCTACCCCTGCCCGCCAACCTCACCGGCATGCTGTTGCTGCTGGTCTGCATCCTGCTCGGGGTGGTCAAGGCCCAGTGGTTCAGCGCCGGGGCCCGCTGGCTGCTGGCAGAGATGCTGCTGTTCTTCGTGCCCGCCGTGGTGGCCGTGGTCAACTATCAGGATCTGCTGCTGCAGGAGGGGTGGCGCATCATGGTGGTGCTGGTGACAAGCACTGTGCTGGTGCTCGGCACCACGGCCCTGGTGGTGGACAGGGTCTATCGCCTGGAGCTGAAGCTGGCCCGCCGGAGTCGCCGCCATGTCTGACACCCTGCTCGGCCTGCTCTGCTTCGCCCTCACCCTGCTGTTCTACTACGCCAGCAAGTGGCTCTATGGCAAGAAGCGCATCCTGCCCCTGATGCCGCTGCTGCTGGCCCCCGCCCTGCTGGTGGCCGTGGTGGTGCTGTTCCACATCCCCTATCAGGACTACATGGCCGAATCCCACTGGCTGCTCTGGCTGCTGGGCCCGGCCACCGTCGCCTTCGCGGTGCCCGTCTACGAGAACCGCTCGCTGATGCGCCGCCACTGGCTCTCCCTGTCGGTGGGGGTGATCGCCTCGGTGGTGATGGCGGTGGGCAGCACAGTGCTGCTGGCACGCTGGCTGAACCTCTCCGAGCTGCTGCAGCGCAGCATGGCCATGCGATCCATCACCACCCCCTTCGCGGTGGAGGCGACCCGCTCGGTCGGTGGCAACGCCGATCTCACCGCCCTGTTCGTGGTGCTGACCGGGGTGATCGGCATGGCGGTGGGTGAGAGCGTGCTGACGGTGCTCGCCATCCGCAGCCGCCTCGGCAAGGGGGCGGGTTTCGGCGCCTCCGCCCATGGCGCGGGTACCGCCAGGGCGTACCAGATGGGCAACGAAGAGGGGGTGGTCTCCAGCATGGTGATGATGATAGCCGGCATGGCGACTGTGCTGCTCGCCCCCCTGCTGGGCAAGTTGTTCTGGTAAGGCATTGCGACCACCAACGAGAAGAGGCGCCCTTGGGCGCCTCTTCTTTGTATCATCCACCAGTCCCTTACAGGCTGGCGCAGATCTGCCACAAGTCGTACTGAATGGCAGCAGCCGTCACCTCGCGCCCCGCCCCCGGCCCCTGAATGACCAGCGGATTGGTCCGATAGCTGTCGCTCTCGATGGCAAACACGTTGTCACAGGGCAGGAGGTTGGCGAACGGATGGTGGGGCTCCAGGGTCTCCAGCCCGACCCGCGCCTTGCCGTCGTGTTCGAAGCGGGCGACGTAGCGCAGCACCTTGCCGACCCGGCGTGCCCCCTCGAACGCGGTCTGGATGGGATCATCCAGCTCCTTGAGCCTGTCCATGAACTGATCCGTGCTCACCTTGCGCAGGGAGACCGGCACCAGGTTCTCCAGCTCGATGTCGGCGGAGTCGAGCTCGAACCCCGCCTCCCGCGCCAGGATGAGCAGCTTGCGGCGCACGTCCTGACCGGAGAGATCCTCCCGGGGATCCGGCTCGGTCAGACCGTGCTGCCAGGCCTCGTCCACCAGCTCGGAGAAGGGGCGGCTGCCGTCATATTGCTGGAACAGCCAGGAGAGGGTGCCGGAGAAGATGCCGGAGACTCCCTGGATGCGATCCCCGCTCTGGCGCAGCATCTGGATGCTGGACTGGATGGGCAACCCGGCCCCCACGGTGGCGTTGTAGCGCCACTGCACCTGATGATCGCGGCAGGTCTGCTTGATGCGCTGGTAGAACTCGCTGTCGGCGGCGCCAGCAAACTTGTTGGCCGCAATGATGTGGCAGCCGAGCTGGGCGAAGTCCGGGTAGTAGCGGCTCACCGTCTCGCTGGCGGTCATGTCGAGCGCGATCAGGGAGTCAAAACCGTGCTGCTCCAGCTGGGAGAGCAGCTCCGGCCAGATCAGCGGCTTGGGATTGAAGTTGTCACGCACCTTGAGGGGATCCAGCCCCTCTTCATCCAACACGCCCCCCTTGGAGTCGAACACCCCGTAGAGGGTGAGCGCCAGATTGAGTTCATGCTCGAGCCGCGCCTTCTCGCGGGCGTAGAGGCTGAGCCACTGACCACCTATGTTGCCCTTGCCGAACACCACCAGACCGACCCGGGTCGGACGGCTGAACAGGGCGCTGTGCAGGGCGATAAGCAGCGGCTCCAGCACCACCTGGCGCAGCACGGCCACCAGGCTCAGGCCGTCTCTGGCCACTTGAACGAACTCCAGGGGCTGATCCGCCAGCAGTTGATAGAAGCGATGACACTGCTCGGCGTTGTCGGTCACCCCTGCGCCCACCAGGGCCACCAGGCTGAACCCCTCTTTCTGGATGAGGCCGGTGAAGCTGCCCTGCAGTTGGAAGTCCCGCAGCACCTCGAAAGCTCCTTGTGCCACCTCCAGGGTATAGGCCAGGCGCAGGATCCGCCTATCCGGCTGGCGCTGCAGGGTGAGCGGGTGGAGGCGATGGCGGGCCAGATGGGCCTCGATGGCGGCCACCGTCTGCTCATAGCCGGTCTGGGGCAGCACCTTGAGCTCGATGAGGGCAATCTGATCCACCGAGGAGACGATGCGGGCGCCGCCGGAGCGGGGGGCGCGGCGCAGAATATGGGTGCAGCCCTCGTCCGGGTTGTAGCTGCAGCGCAGGGTGAGGCGCTGGCGGCTGTCGGCCACCGGTTGCAGGGTACGGGAATGGAGCACGGAGGAGCCGAGACGGGCCAGCTCGTTGGCTTCCGCCAGACTCAGGCGCTCCAGCAGGCGGGCTTCTTTGACCCGACGCGGGTCGGCGCTGTAGACCCCGGCTACGTCGCTCCAGATGGTGGTGGACTCCCCATCTGCCAGGGCGGCAAGCAGGCTGGCGCTGTAGTCGGAGCCGTTGCGACCGAGCAGCAATGAGCGCCCCTCCATGTCGGCGGCGATAAAGCCGGTCACGACGATGCGGCCGGGGTGTTCGACCAGGCGGGCCTTGAGCAACTCGCTGGAGATGGCGGTGTTGACCTTGACCAGGGCGCCATCCTCGGCACGCAGGAAGCTGCGGGCGTCGAGCCAGATGGCCTTGTCGCCGCGACTGGTGAGCAGGGCGGCCAGCAGGCGCGCCGACCATACCTCGCCAAAGGCAAGCAGGCCATTGCGCGCGAAGCGATCGAACTGCCCCTCCAGGGTCTTGGCGATCAGTTGCATGTCGTCGGTCAGCTGCTGGCTCAAGTCGAGCCGCAACTCTCCCTCCAGCAGACCGTCGATCAGGCTCTGCTGATAGGCGTGCAGGGCCGTGATGGCTTCGCCCGCGGCCTCATCACCCGCCTCGGCCAGCTCCACCAGCTGGATCAGCCGGTTGGTGGTCTTGCCGGCGGCGGAGACCACCACCAGCTCTCTGCCCCCGCCATGCTGCTCGGCCTGTTGTTCGAGAATGCTGGCGACCCGGCGATAGCAGACAGGATCCGCCAGACTGCTGCCACCAAACTTGTGCACATGACGCCGCTTCAAGGCTCTCTCTGCCACCACCGCACTCTCTCCTTGTTGTTGCTGTTCCATTACTTCACCTGTTCTGCCTGTTGTACCAACTGCGCCTGTTCAAAGCCTTGAGCCAGATCGGCCACCAGGTCTTCACCGTGTTCTATGCCCACCGAGAGGCGCAGCAACTGGGCGCTGATGCCCGCCGCCTGCTGCGCCGCCGGGGTCATGGCCCTGTGGGTCATGCTGGCCGGATGGGCCACCAGACTCTCCACCCCGCCGAGGGATTCCGCCACAGAGAAGAGGCGCAGCGCCGCGAGGAAGGCGCGCAGCCCCGTCTCGTTGCAATCGAGTTCAAAACTTAGCATGGCGCCGAAACCGGACTGTTGACGGCGCGCAATCTCGTGGCCCGGGTGGCTCGGCAGGCTGGGGTGATAGATTTTTTTGACCAGCGGCTGCTGCTGCAGGAAGGCCAGGATCCTGTCCGTGTTCTCCTGATGGGCACGCAGGCGCGGCGCCAGGGTGCGCAACCCACGCAGGGTGAGGTAGGAGTCGAAGGCCCCCGAGGTGAGCCCCAGACAGTTGGCCCACCACACCAGGGAGTCGGCCAGCTCGGCCTCCTTGGCGATCGCCACCCCGCCCACCACGTCGGAGTGGCCGTTGATGTACTTGGTGGTCGAATGCACCACCACGTCGGCACCCAGCGAGAGCGGCTGTTGCAGCAACGGGGAGAGGAAGGTGTTGTCCACCACCACCTTGGCACCCACCTCATGGGAGGCGGTGGCGATGGCGGCAACGTCCACCACCCGCAGCAGCGGGTTGGAGGGGGTCTCTACCCACACCAGGGCCGGCTGCTGCGCCAGCGCCTCGGCGAGCGCGGCCTCGTCCCCCTGATCGACGAACTGCACCCTGTAGTGGCCCTTGGCCGCCAGGTACTCGAACAGGCGCCAGGTGCCGCCGTAGCAGTCGTGGGGGGCGATCAGCAGATCCCCCGCCTTGAGCAGGGCGGTCGTCACCAGGTGCACGGCCCCCATGCCGGTGCCGGTCACCACGGCGCCGGCGCCCCCTTCAAGGGCCGCCAGTGCGTCCGCCAGATTGGTGCGGGTCGGGTTGCCTGAGCGGGCATAATCGTATTGACGGGGCTCGCCAAAGTCGGCAAAGGTGTAGTTGCTGGAGAGGTAGATGGGGGGCACCACGGCACCGTGCTGTGTGTCTGTCTCAATCCCGGTGCGTACCGCCTGGGTGGCCTTGTGGGTCATGTCACTCTCCTTGATGTGTTGCCGGAGCCGGTCCGCCTCGTGGGTCGTCCTGCCCCGCTCTCATTTGCGCTGGCCGGAGTGCCGGTCCATGGTGCATCACACTACGCCACCTTAAAAAAGCCGTCAACACTTCTAGACGTCTAAATGGCTTTGCTGTTGGATTGCCATTGAGATCCTTAAGGGTTAAAATCCGCGCTCACGGCCAAACGAGAACAGGTGGAACATGGGTACAGAGTGGAACGGCGACTACGTCAGCCCCTATGCGGAGCACGGCAAGAAGAGCGAACAGGTCAAGAAGATTACCGTCTCGATCCCGCTCAAGGTGCTGAAGGTGTTGACCGATGAGCGCACCCGTCGCCAGGTGAACAACCTGCGTCATGCGACCAACAGCGAGCTGCTCTGTGAGGCCTTCCTGCACGCATTCACCGGTCAGCCGCTGCCCTGTGACGACGATCTGCGCAAGGATCATCCGGACAGCGTCCCCGCCGAGGCCCGCGCCATCATGGAGGCGCTCGGCAAAGAGATCGAAGATTTCGACGCCGAGTAATCCGGTGGCCCATGGCACATAATCCCCCCTCTTCGATGACGCGGCCCGGTGCCGCGTCATCCTTATCCGCCCCCTGCCCGTTCAGCCTGCGCCGCTACCAGAGCGACATCAGCAGCCACAGCCACGACTTCGCCCAGCTGGTGATCCCCCTGGACGGCCCCCTCGAGATCGAGGTGCAGGGCCAGGGACGCCGCCGACCCGGCGCTCTCCTTCCTGGTGCAGGAGAGCCACTGGCTGCCGGAGGCCCTTGGCGAGCGCCCCTTCATCCCCCTGGACGAGCCCCAGCGCCACTACCTCGCCTTCCTGCATCAGATGGTGCGCCAGGGTCGCCATGTAGCCGGTATGGAGCAGGTCTGGCTGAGCCTCCTGGCCCAGAGTCAGGGCATGGGCCCCCCCCTGGCCCCCCGCATGACAAGAGTGCAGCGCCATATCGAGGCCAACCTTGCGGCTGCACTGACCAATCAGCAACTGGCAGCCATCGCCAGCCTCGGCCAGAGCCAGTTCAAGCACGCCTTTCGCCAGCAGTTCGGCATGAGCGCCTCCCACTACATTCGCAGTCGGCGCATGGCGCTGGCACGCACCCTGCTCGCCCAGACCGCCCTGCCCATAGGCGAGGTGGCCAGCCGCTGCGGCTATCAGGATCAGGGAGCCTTCGCCGAGCGTTTCCTGGCCGGGACGGGCCTCACCCCCTCCCGCTGGCGCCAGCAAAACGGCCCGCAGCCATAACAGTCCGGCCCCTTGCCGAAGACAGGGGCTGTCGTTTCGAGGCATGCTGAGGTCAATGCAAGGTGTGTGAAAGGAGGAGCCAAGATGCAGACCATAAGCTGGCAGCAGTTCGAGATGGTGGAGCTGAGAGTGGGCACCCTGGTGCGGGTCGAGCCCTTCCCAGAGGCGCGCAAGCCCGCCTACAAGGTGTGGGCGGATTTCGGCCCCGAGCTCGGGGTGCGCAAGAGCAGCGCCCAGATAACGGATCTCTATCAACCGGAGGATCTGGTGGGGCGCCAGATAGTCGCCGTAGTGAACTTCCCGGCCAAGCAGATAGGTCCCATCCAGTCGGAGTTTCTGCTGACCGGCTTCTACCGGGCCGATGGCGCCGTGGTGATGGCCATCCCGGAGCAGGCGGTGGAGAACGGCGCCAAGCTGGGCGGAGACACTGTGCCCCATGAATGAGAAGAGGCGACCCCGGGGTCGCCTCTTC
>NZ_CDBZ01000034.1:0-5798 GCF_000819985.1 Aeromonas media
CAACTTCGCCGGAATACGCACATGCTCGGCAACCGACAAAACAAGCCATATATGCCATCAAACAAAAGTGTTCATTTACTGATAATTTCCCGCCAGCTTTCCTCTTCCTCATTTACCCGCCTTGTCAGCAGAAGGAGCTGACTGCAGTCCGTCTCGTCTGTCAGGGGGCTAAGCCATCGTCTCACCCTCTCATCAGGGCTTCGGCTCTCGTCCTTCATTCCTTGAATGCATCCGCTCATGACGCGCGCCGCTCGGCATCGGTGTGACCGACCATGATTCCTTGTCGAGTTGCGGGGAAACTTGCACTTGCCCTGTGACGGGCTCTCTTGCCACAAAGCGAGAGGGCTGGATAACAGGAGCTAGGGCGGCACCCCATGGCATTGTCAGTGGTATCTTGGTCGCGACAAAGCAAGAGATGGAGGGGAGTGCAGAGCAGAGAACCCCGGTACCAGAGTTTGTCTTCCCTGAAAGAGGAAGAGGAGCAAGGGGGCAAGGGATTGAGGACACAGACCAATTGTCAGGCAAAAAAAGAGCCACACGAGGTGTGGCTCTTTTATCAGACCAGACAAGTCAGTGGATCAGGGACGACCGGCCGGGCTGGTTGCTACATTGACGGCGGCTGTGCTGCCACCGTGGCGGCCTGAGCTCGCGACTTCGCTACGCTCCAGCGGGGCCTGCTCAACCGGCTCACGGGGAGCCGGGGCAGGCACGGCTGCCGGCGTTGCCATGGGGGCAGAAGCCTTGCGGGCACGGGCCAGTACGCCAGCGCCTTTGGCAACCGGTTTGGTGGCCGGGGCGACGACAGGCTCGGGCTGTGCAACCACAGGGGCAACAGGCTCGGCGGCAGGAATCGCTTCCTCGGCTTGCGGGGCAGGAACCGGCTCCACCACAACGGGGGCGGCTTCTACCACAGCCTGGTCAGCGACGCTGGCCTCGACCACGACCTGAGTCTCCTCGACAACCACCTCGGTCACAGGTTCGGCAGCGACAGGAGCTGCTTCGATTGCTACCGGGGCCGGCTCGATGGCGGCAGGAGCCGCTTCGACTGCAACGGGGGCTTCAACCACCTCGGCGACCACAGGGGCGGCGACTTCGGTCGCAGCCGCTTGAGCCTGCTCATGGGCCTCTTCGGCCACGGCTTCAGCGACCACGTGCTCGGTCAGTGCGGAGGAGGCTTGCAGCGCGGCGGCAACGGCCTCGGCACTCGGGATGGTGATGACAGGCACGGCGGGCTCTTCCACCTTCACCTGAGCAGCATCCGCCTGGGCGGCTGTCGTCAGTTGCACGTCGGCCTGAGGTTCATCATCACGCTGGCCACGGGCATCTTCGTTGATGCGTTTGCGACGCTGGCCTTCGATCCGCTGGCTGCGCGGAGTACGGCGAGAGCGGCGCTGACCTTCGGTCTGCTCCTCTTGCTCACCGACCACGGCCGCAGTCTCGGCCAGATCAGGAGCCTGCTCGTCTACCGGCAGGACAGGGGTGTCGGTGGCGGCGACATCGACCCGAACCTGCTTGCGCAGCTGGCGACGTTCGCGACGCTCGGCCACTTTCTGCTCTTTTTCCTGACGCGGCTCGGCGCTGACGGCGACAGTCTCGACTGTTTCTACCGCTTCAACCACGACCTCGGCGCGGGGCTCGCGCGGTGCACGGGGTTCGCGAGCCGGGCGCGGGGCGCGGGGTTCACGTTCCTGACGGGGCTCACGGGGTTCGCGATCCATACGCGGTTCGTTGCGCACTTCGCCACGGGGTTCACGTTCCATGCGCTGTTCGCTACGCACTTCACTACGGGCTTCACGCTCCTGACGGGGCTCGCGCTCTTTACGCGGACGACGGTTGCGGCTCTCGCCACCCTCGCGGTTGGCCGCGCCTTCACGCTTCTCGCCAGCGTCGGCCGGGTTGCGGTTGCTGCGGTTGTCATCGCGACGACCACGCTGGCCACGGCTGCGGGTTTCGTCACGCTGATGACGGTGACCCTCATCCTTGCGCGCTTCCCGTTGGGCAGCCGGTTTCTCGGCGGGTGCTTTCACCTCAACCTGGGCGGTGTCGGAGCCGAACAGACCGGAGATGGCCTTGAACAACTTGCCAAACAGACCCGCTTCGGCGGCGACCGGTGCCGGTGCTGCGACGGGGGCAGGGGCGACAACAGGGACGGCCGGTTGAGGTGCCTGGACGAAGCCTTGCAGCAGCGGCTGCTCGCGCTCAATGACCTGAGCCTGCTTGGGCTGGTAGACCGGCTTGGCAATCTCGGTTTTCAGCTCGTAGCTGGCCGCTTCCGGGATCTCGTTCTGACGGATGCGGGTCACTTCGTAGTGCGGGGTTTCCAGATGCTGGTTCGGAATGATGTAAACACGAACATCATTGCGCTGTTCCAGGCTGGCGATGGCGGCGCGTTTCTCGTTGAGCAGATAGGCGGCGACATCGACCGGCACTTGGCCGTGAACCTGCTCGGTGTTGTCCTTCATGGCCTCTTCTTCGATGAGACGCAGGATGGACAGGGCGAGGGATTCGTTGTCACGGATGACACCCTGACCCTGGCAACGGGGGCAGATGTGGCTGCTGGATTCGTTGAGGGAGGGACGCAGACGCTGGCGAGACATTTCCAGCAGACCGAAACGGGAGATCCGGCCCAGCTGGATGCGGGCTCTGTCCTGATGGACCGCTTCACGCAGACGATTTTCCACTTCGCGTTGATGGCGAACCGGCGTCATGTCGATGAAGTCGATGACGATCAGGCCACCCAGGTCACGCAGACGCAATTGACGGGCAATTTCGTCGGCCGCTTCCAGGTTGGTCTGCAGCGCCGTCTCTTCGATATCGCCGCCCTTGGTGGCGCGGGAGGAGTTGATATCGATGGAGGTCAGCGCTTCGGTCGGATCGATGACGATGCTGCCGCCGGAGGGCAAACGCACTTCACGCTGGAAGGCAGACTCGATTTGGCTCTCGATCTGGAAGTGATTGAACAGGGCGACATCACCCTTGTACAGCTTCACGCGATTGAGGAAATCGGGGCGTACCAGCTCGATGTGCGACTTGGCACGTTCGAAGATGACCGGGTTGTCAATCAGGATCTCGCCGACATCGCGACGCAGATAGTCACGAATGGCACGCACGATCACGTTGCTCTCCTGGTGGATGAGCACGGGCGCGGTACGGTCCTGTGACGCCTTGTGGATGGAGTCCCAGTGGTTGAGCAGAACGTTCAAGTCCCATTCCAGCTCTTCCGGGGATTTGCCGACACCGGCGGTACGCACGATGAGACCCATGCCGTCCGGCACGGTCAGTCCGCTCAGGGCTTCTTTCAACTCGGTCCGCTCGTCACCCTCTATACGACGGGAAATACCGCCAGCACGGGGGTTGTTCGGCATCAGCACCAGATAGCTGCCGGCCAGACTGATGAAGGTGGTGAGGGCCGCACCCTTGGTGCCACGCTCTTCCTTGTCGATCTGGACGATCACTTCCTGGCCTTCGCGGACCACTTCTTTGATGTTGGGACGACCCTGATAGGAGTAACCGGAGGGGAAGTAATTGCGGGCGATTTCCTTTAACGGCAGGAAACCGTGGCGCTCGGCGCCATAGTCAACAAAAGCAGCTTCAAGACTGGGTTCTACGCGGGTGATTTTACCCTTGTAAATGTTCGCTTTTTTCTGCTCGTGTCCCGGACTTTCAATATCCAAATCGTAGAGCTGTTGTCCGTCAACCAGCGCTACGCGCAACTCCTCTTCCTGAGTCGCGTTGATTAGCATTCTTTTCATTGAGTTCTCATTATTTTGTCATTTTGATTCCTCCACAGGATCCTGCCGGCGCCGGCCTCGGGTCTTCAGCATGCTTGGGCAACCTCCCGGTTGGGGTATGCATGAGGCGCAAACTAAGGGCACTCTGGTTCAGTCTTCTCGAGAAGGCATGAATTAAGGATACCGGTGTGGAGACAATTAAATCGGTTCTGTTTGCGTTCTCCATGCGTTGTACCTCGCACCCGGGAACCGTCATGTTCTTGTATACACGGTGTTTCGGGATTGGGTGGCATACTTTTTGGCCACTTAGTACAAGGCTTGAACACAATGACAAAACCTTGTTTATTATCCCATTTAAACCACTTTTATAGCAAGACGCCATTTTTTAACAAAGCATGCAGCCAAGGGCTGCCGGCGGTGTTAAAATCCGCGCCATGACACAGATACATCAACAAGTGCAGCTGCTCACCATCGAAGCTGAGCATGAAGGGCAGCGCATCGACAATTTTCTCAAGACTCAGTTAAAGGGCGTCCCCAAGAGCCTGATCTATCGCATCCTTCGAAAAGGAGAGGTGCGCGTCAACAAGAAACGCATCAAACCGGAATACAAACTCTGCGCCGGCGACGAGGTGCGGGTGCCCCCCGTGCGCGTGGCCGAGAAGAACGAATTGCCCTCTGCCAACCTCGGCAGCATCCAGCGTCTGGAGAGCCAGATCCTGTTTGAAGACGAGGCCATGATAGTGCTGAACAAGCCGTCAGGCATGGCGGTGCACGGTGGCAGCGGCTTGAGCTTTGGCGTCATCGAAGGGTTGCGCGCCCTGCGTCCGGAAGCTCGGTTCCTCGAACTGGTGCACCGTCTCGATCGCGACACTTCCGGCGTGCTGCTGGTTGCCAAGAAGCGCAGTGCCCTGCGCAGCCTCCATGAGCAGTTGCGGGTCAAGACCATGCGCAAGCAGTACCTGGCGTTGGTGCGCGGTCAGTGGCAGTCCCACGTCAAGGTGGTCAATGCGCCGCTGCGCAAGAACGATCTGCAATCCGGCGAGCGGGTGGTGCGGGTCAGCAGTGACGGCAAGCCCTCCGAGACCCGCTTCCGCATTGCCCGTCAATTTTCCGAAGCGACCCTGGTGGAGTGCAGCCCGATCACCGGTCGTACCCACCAGATCCGGGTTCATACCCAGCATGCCGGCCATCCCATCGCCTGTGATGACAAATACGGTGAGGCGGCGTTTGATGAGAAGATGCGGACCCTGGGGCTGAAGCGGCTCTTCTTGCACGCCTGGAAACTGAGCTTCACCCATCCGGCCGATGATCGCGAGATGCAGGTGGAAGCGCCGCTCGCCCCCGAGCTCGATGCCTTCCTGAACAAGCTGGCACGCTGATGAAACGCGTCCGACTCGCCATTTTCGATTGGGACGGTACCCTGATGGATTCGGTGGGGCGGATCGTTGCCTGCGTGCAAGCGGCCGCCCGCGACTGCGGTGAGGGGGTGCCCGAGCCGCAGTCCATCCATCAGATCATCGGGCTCAGCCTGGCGGTCGGCATTCCCCGTTTGTTCAATCTGGCAGAGGGGAGTGAGCGGGCCCAGGCCCTGATCGCCCGTTATCGTCACCATTATCTGCATGACAAGACACCCAGCCCGCTGTTTGCCGGGGCTAGCGAGTTGCTTTCTGGCTGGCGGGCACAGGGCATTGGCCTCGCGGTTGCCACGGGCAAGTCCCGCAGGGGCCTCGACAGGGTGCTGGATGAAACGGGTTTGCGTCCTCTCTTTGCCGCCAGCCGTGGTGCGGATGAAGCGAACTCCAAACCCGATCCCCTGATGTTGACGCAAATTCTGGATGAGCTGGGTTTTGCCCCGCACCAGGCGGTGATGATTGGCGACTCCATCCATGACATGGCGATGGCTGAGGCCTTGCAGATGCCCCGCATCGGCGTCACTTGGGGTGTACATGATCGTGTCAGGTTGGCCGAACATCATCCCGTTGCCATCGTCGATACCATGGATGAGCTGAGGCAACTGCTGGGCTGAGTGCGCACCGGGTTGATGAACACAGAAACAACAATGGGAGC
>NZ_CDBZ01000034.1:5833-21446 GCF_000819985.1 Aeromonas media
GCTCCCATTGTTGTTTCTGTTTCCTGCTCAGGGCAGATTGAGGCCGTGACGTGCCAGCAACTCGATCAGGCCGATCAGGGGCAGACCGATCAGGGCGTTGGGATCCCGCCCTTCCAGCCCCTGGAACAACATGATGCCCATGCCTTCACACTTGAAGCTGCCGGCACAATCGAGGGGCAACTCCGCCTTTACGTAACGGCGCAAGGCCGCCTCATCCAGGGAGCGAAAATGTACGGTGAAGGGTTCCACGAGCTGCTCGACCCGGCCATTTGCGGCATTCAGCACACACAGACCGGTATAAAAGGTGACGCTCTTGCCTTGGGCCATCATCAGCTGTGCCACCGCGTTATCCACCGTGCCCGGTTTGCCGAGAATGCGGCCGTCACAGACGCACACCTGATCCGAGCCGATGATCAACCCCTGATCATGTTGGCGGGTGATGGCACTCGCCTTGGCATGGGCCAGGCGGCTGACCAGTGCCTCGGCCGGCTCCCCGGGCAGCGGGGTTTCATCGATCTCGGGGGAGGCGCATAGGAACGGCTGGCCGAGTTTTTCCAGCAGCGCCTTGCGATAACGGGAAGTGGAGGCGAGGATCAAGGGCGTGTGCATATGTTGATGATATCCATTTATAAATCAATTGGTTGATTCTAACTGTGGCAGAAGGCCCACGTAAACCACCCCGAGCGCCAGCGCAACACGCATGTTGGTGACCGAGAACGGCGATAACACCGTTTGATGAGGCAGGAGTGCGACATGACAAGATACGGTGTGCTAGCCCTGATGCTGCTCTCCCTCACGAGCTGGGGGCAGGAGTGGCAGCCAGAGAAGGGAGAGGGCGGCGTACAGCTCTGGACCCAGGCACGCCCTCCGTCCCCCTTTCTGGCCTTGCGCCTGGAGATGCGGGTCAAGGCGGATCCCATGGCGTTGCTGACCGTGCTGCGAGACACAGCGCGCCATCGGGAGTGGTTACCGTCCAGTCGCGAGGTACGGTTGCTGGCAAAATCCGGCCCCGATGATGATCTGGTTTACACCCGCTTGGCGTCCCCTTGGCCGGTGCAAGACAGGGAACTGATCACACGCTCCCATCTGAGCCGGCGGGCTGGCTGCGCGCTGGTGCTGGAGGTGTGGGCCGAGCCGGACGCCCTGGCGCCTCGCCCAGGTCTGTACCGGATCCGAGAGAGTGCCGGTCGCTGGGAGGCGCTGCCACAACGCGATGGCAGCACCCTGATCAGGCTCGAAAGCCATACCAACCCGGGCAGCCATTTGCCAGGCTGGCTGGTCAATCCAATGGCCATCAAGGCGGCGCTGGGCAGTTTTCAGGCCATACGTCGCCTGATGGAGGCCCAACCCAGAGCCGCGCCTAGGCAACGCCTGCTCGGCGGTGGAGGCTGTCCTGCCGCGTCCTGAATCTGGAAATGGAGGTCAAGCCGGGCACCTGGCGAGCGGGGCACGGGATGGGGGAGGGACGTGCAACGGCATAAAAGGCTCACTGACCCCGAGATCCTGGCCAAGGGGGATGACTGCACAGGATCCTGTGCGGGATCCCGCTGTTTATGGCATAATCGGCCACCGATGAACACAAGTTCCTGCATGCAGGGGCTTGTGCAGGTAAAATCATCGGCGGTAAGGACTTTTTCCTTTGACTATCCCTTGTTGGACCTATAATATTTGCGCCCTATGCAAAAGGTGAAGTTGCCCGTTAAGGTTGATCCAGTCCGTAATGCCTTGAAGCTACTCGATTATGTCGGGATAGTGGAAAAGTCGCAGATGCCCAGACTGGAAGCATCAACCGAAGGCTTGCGAAGTGATGTGGACGTCACTCTGCAGTTTGGCAAAGATGTCCAGAAGTTGACCGTTATGAAAGGCACTGCCCATGCCAAGGTTGACCTGGTTTGCCAACGTTGTGGAGAGGCTTTCGAGCACCTTTGTGAAGCTAGTTTTATTTACACTCCGCTGTTCGAGAGAACAAACGAGGAAGAGCTGCCGGAAGCTTATGAGCCCATTGAGTTGGACGAAAACGGCGAGATAGATCTTCATCAAATCCTGGAGGATGAACTCATCCTCTCGTTGCCTCAGGTGGCCATGCATCCCATGGATGTCTGCCCGCGAGGAAACATGGAAATGACTTGGGGTGATATCGAGCCTGCTGATGAGCGGCCGAATCCCTTTGCAGTTCTTGAAGAGCTCAAACGTAAGTGAATTTTAGGAGTTAGCCTACCATGGCCGTACAACAGAACCGTAAAACCCGCGCCAAACGTGGCATGCGTCGTTCCCACGATGCGCTGACCACTGCAGCCCTGACTGTTGATCAGACCAGTGGCGAAATTCATCGTCGTCACCACGTGACTGCCGATGGTTTCTACCGCGGTAAAAAGGTAATCGCTTAAGGATTGCCTTTGTCTACGCAAACTGTCGCGCTAGACATAATGGGGGGAGATATTGGCCCCTCTGAAACAGTGCCTGCCGCCGTGCAGGCACTGTCTCTTCTGCCTCAACTAAATCTTGTTCTGGTCGGTGACCAACACCTGATCGCCCCTCTGTTGCAGCAACATGGCTTGCTGACTCATCCCCGCGTTCGTCTCGTACATGCATCCCAGGTCGTCGGCATGGGCGAAAAGCCGATCGTGGCGCTGCGTACCCTGAAAGACTCCTCCATGCGGGTTGTGCTCAATCTGGTGAAAGCCGGTGAGGCCGATGCCTGCGTCAGTGCCGGCAATACCGGTGCCCTGATGGCCATGGCCAAATGCGTGCTCAAATCCCTGCCCGGGGTCGACAGGCCTGCCCTCATCAAAGCGCTGCCGACATTGAGTGGAAAACGCACCGTGATGCTGGATCTGGGGGCGAACGTGAGCTGCGATGCCGACACCTTGCTGCAATTTGCGGTGATGGGCTCCGTCGTGGCTGAGCAAGTCGAGGGGATAGCATCCCCCCGGGTGGCGCTGCTCAACGTGGGGGAGGAGGAGATCAAGGGCAATGACCTGGTACGCCACAGTGCCGAGTTGTTGCGCCAGTGTGCTGCGCTCAATTTTGTCGGTTTCATCGAGGGGGACAGGATCTTCAGCGGTGACAGCGACGTCATCGTCTGTGACGGCTTCGTCGGCAACGTGGCGCTCAAGACCGCCGAGGGCGTGGTGAGGATGATGGCCGAACTGGCCGGATATCCTCGCAAAAAACGCAGTTTTCTTGGTCGACTCGCCGGATTTATGTTCAAACGGCGTTTTTCTTACCTGAACCCCGACCAGTATAATGGCGCGAGTCTGTTAGGATTGCGCGGCATTGTGGTAAAAAGCCATGGGCGGGCCGAGCGCCGCGCTCTGTGTCATGCGATTCTGCTGGCCGCACAAGAAGCCAAACACCAACTTCCATTGCAAATTGCAGATCGCCTTGAATCTGTCTTTTCCGACAGGGATTTATAAAACTCTATGCATAGCAAAATTCTGGGTACTGGCAGTTATCTGCCGAGTTCGGTTCGTACCAACGCCGATCTTGAGCAGATGGTTGAAACCAGTGACGAGTGGATCGTGGAACGTACCGGGATCCGTGAACGCCGCATCGCCGGGAGCGACGAGAGCGTCGCGACCCTGTCTCATCAGGCGGCCTTGCGGGCGCTGGATGCTGCGGGTCTGACCGCGGCCGATCTGGACATGATAGTGCTGGCGACCACCAGCGCCGAGAATGCCTTTCCGGCCGCTGCCTGCGAACTGCAGGGGCTGCTCGAAGTACCGGGGATCCCGGCCTTTGACGTGGCGGCGGCCTGCGCCGGTTTCACCTATGCGCTCTCCATTGCCGATCAGTTCGTCAAATCCGGCGCCGCTCGCCACGTCCTGGTGGTCGGTGCCGACGTGCTCTCCCGCATGTGCGATCCGGAAGACCGGGGCACCATCATTCTGTTCGGGGATGGAGCCGGGGCCGTGGTGATCGGCGCGAGCGAGACGCCCGGGATACTGTCTACCCACCTGCATGCTGACGGCCGTTATGGCGAACTGCTCAAGTTACCGCAGCCTCGCCGTGGCATGCCGGGTGCCGAGCTCGAAGCCTACATGTACATGAAGGGCAACGATGTCTTCAAGGTCGCGGTGACGCGCCTGAGCGAGATCGTGACCGAAACTCTGGCTGCCGCCAATATCGACCCGAGCGAGCTGGACTGGCTGGTCCCGCATCAAGCCAACTTTCGTATCATCAACGCCACCGCCAAGAAACTCGGCATGGGGCTCGACAAGGTGATCCTGACCCTTGACCGCCACGGCAATACCTCCGCCGCCTCCGTGCCCATCGCCTTCGATGAAGGGGTACGTGACGGCCGTATCAAACCGGGCCAGCTAGTATTGCTGGAAGCCTTCGGCGGCGGTTTTGCCTGGGGTTCGGCGCTGGTTCGCCTCTGATACCAAGCGGCGCCGCGCGTCTCGGCGCCCGCTTACCGATTTCGTCTTACCTTAAAGGAATCAATGATGACCCGATTTGCCATTGCCTTCCCGGGACAAGGCTCCCAGAGCGTCGGCATGCTGGCGGAGCTCGCCGAGCAACACGCCGTGATTAAAGAGACCTTCGCCGAGGCGAGCCAGGTGCTGGGCTATGACCTGTTGGCCCTGGTGTTGAATGGTCCCGCCGAGGATCTGAACAAGACCTGGCGCACCCAGCCAGCACTGTTGACAGCATCCGTCGCCCTGTGGCGCTTGTGGCAACAGCAGGGCGGGGCAACCCCCGCCGTCATGGCTGGTCACAGCCTGGGCGAGTATTCCGCCCTGGTGTGCAGCGGCGCCCTGGCGTTTGCCGATGCGGTCAAGCTGGTTGAACTGCGTGGCCTCGCCATGCAGGAAGCCGTGCCGGAAGGCACCGGCGCCATGGCCGCCATCATAGGTCTGGACAACGACTCCATCGCCGCCAACTGCGAGAAAGCGGCGCAAGGGCAGGTGGTCTCTCCGGTCAACTTCAACTCCCCGGGCCAAGTGGTCATCGCCGGTCACAAGGAAGCGGTCGAGCGCGCCAACGTGTTGATGAAAGAGTCCGGTGCCAAGCGTGCCCTGCCGCTGCCGGTCTCGGTGCCGTCCCACTGTGCCCTGATGAAACCTGCAGCCGAAAAACTGGCCGCCGCGCTGGATGGGATCGAGATCAAGGTTCCAACCATCGCCGTCATCAATAATGTCGACGTCTCCTGTGAACAGGATCCGGCCGCCATCAAGCAAGCCTTGGTACGCCAGCTGTTCAGCCCGGTTCGTTGGACCGAGACGGTAGAGCGGATGGCAAACGACGGTATCACCTTCGAGATCGAGATGGGTCCGGGCAAGGTGTTGACCGGGCTGGCCAAGCGCATCGATCCGCGCGTGGAAGGCATTCACGCCAACGATGCCGCCTCGTTCGAGCTGGCGCTGGCCCAAGTCAAATAAACAGGAGCAAGTCATGAGTTTTACCGATAAAGTTGTGCTGGTCACCGGCGCCAGCCGTGGCATAGGCCGTGCGATTGCCGAAACTTTTGCGGCCCGTGGCGCGAAAGTGGTGGGGACCGCGACCAGCGAGAGCGGTGCCGAGGCGATCAGCGCCTATCTGGGCGAGCAGGGCTGTGGCATGGCACTGAACGTGACCAGCCAGGAATCCATCGAAACTGTCTTTGCCGCCATCAAGGAGCGCTTTGGCGACATCGACATCCTGATCAACAACGCCGGTATCACCCGCGATAACCTGTTGATGCGGATGAAAGATGATGAGTGGAATGAGATCATCGACACCAATCTCACCTCCCTGTACCGTCTGAGCAAGCCGGTGTTGCGTGCCATGATGAAGAAGCGCCATGGTCGCATCATCAGCATAGGTTCCGTGGTCGGTACCATGGGCAACGCCGGTCAGGTCAACTATGCTGCCGCCAAGGCCGGTCTGGTGGGCTTTACCAAGTCATTGGCCCGTGAAGTGGCTTCCCGTGGTATCACGGTGAATGCGGTGGCCCCCGGTTTCATCGAAACCGACATGACCAAGGCACTGAATGAAGAACAGCGTGCCGGCATCATGAATCAGGTGCCTGCCGCCCGTTTGGGTGATCCGAAAGAAATTGCTGCCGCTGTGGTATTCTTGGCGTCTGACGACGCTGCCTATATCACCGGCGAAACCCTGCATGTTAATGGCGGGATGTACATGGTGTAATCAATTTGTCGTGAGATCTGTTCAAATTTGCGATAGTACGCCGAAGTTTGGCGAATTTCGTGGTTTGACCAGCGGCAAGTCACTTGCAAACTCACGTCAATTGAATACACTACCCCAACCAGACGCAATAGCGTATTTTTAAAGGAAAATTCAGGTCATGAGCAACATCGAAGAACGCGTAAAGAAAATCATCATCGAACAACTGGGTGTTAAAGAGGAAGACGTCAAGAACGCTGCCTCCTTCGTCGACGACCTGGGCGCTGACTCTTTGGATACCGTTGAACTGGTAATGGCGCTGGAAGAAGAATTCGATACCGAAATTCCTGATGAAGAAGCCGAGAAGATCACCACTGTTCAAGCGGCTATCGACTACATCACCGCTAATCAGGAATAAGTTCCTGTTCTGAAAGAAGCGGCCCAAGGGCCGCTTCTTTTATGTTTACTCCCTTTCAAAATACCTCTCGGAGACTAGCTCAGTGTCAAAACGCAGAGTCGTGGTAACCGGCCTGGGGATGCTTTCCCCTGTGGGCAATACTGCCGAATCCAGCTGGCAAGCCCTGCTCAACGGGCAGAGCGGCATTTCTCTCATCGATCACTTTGATGCCAGCGAGTTTGCGACCCGTTTCGCAGGCCTGGTCAAAGAGTTCGATCCCGAACAATACGGCATCAACCGCAAAGAAGCCCGCAAGATGGATCTCTTCATCCAGTACGGCGTGGCGGCGGGGGTGCAGGCACTGGATGATTCCGGCCTCGTCATCAACGAAGAGAATGCGGAGCGGGTCGGCGTGGCCATCGGTTCCGGCATCGGCGGTCTGGGTCTCATCGAGCAGAACCACAGCAGCCTCGTCAACGGCGGCCCGCGCAAGCTGAGCCCTTTCTTCGTGCCATCCACCATCATCAATATGGTGTCCGGTCATCTCTCCATCATGAAGGGGCTGCAGGGCCCGAACATCGCCGTGACCACGGCGTGCACCACGGGTACCCACGCCATCGGCATGGCCGGCCGGATGATAGCCTACGGTGATGCGGACGTGATGGTCGCCGGTGGCACCGAGAAGGCCTCCACCCCCATGGGGATGGGCGGCTTTGCGGCGGCCAAGGCGCTCTCTACCCACAACGACGAGCCGCAAAAGGCAAGCCGTCCCTGGGACAAGGATCGCGACGGTTTCGTGCTGGGTGATGGCGCCGGGGTGCTGGTGCTGGAAGAGTACGAACACGCCAAGGCCCGTGGCGCCAAGATCTATGCCGAGCTGGTAGGCTTTGGCATGAGCGGTGACGCCTACCACATGACGGCGCCTCCCTCCGATGGCAACGGTGGCGCTCGCGCCATGAAAAATGCTATCAAGGATGCCGGCATAGCGCCGGAGGCGATCGGTTATATCAATGCCCACGGCACCTCCACCCCGCTGGGTGATGTGGCCGAGCTGCGTGGCATGAAAGAGGTGTTTGGCGATCATGCCAAGTCCCTGATGATCAGCTCCACCAAATCCATGACCGGCCATCTGCTGGGAGCGGCGGGAGCCATCGAGGCGATCATCACTGTGTTGGCCCTGCGCGATCAGGTGGCACCGCCCACCATCAACCTGGACAACCCGGATGAGGAGTGCGATCTGGATCTGGTGCCCCATGTGGCCAAACCCGGCCAGTTTGAATATGCCCTCTCCAATTCGTTTGGTTTCGGCGGCACCAATGGCTCCCTGATCTTCAAACGCGTATAATTCGCTTTGGGCGAAATGATAAGGCCCGATACGACTGTATCGGGCCTTTTTTATCGGAGGGATCCCCTTGCTGATTAATGGAATACTGACAGAAGCAGTGTCCGCCCGGGATAGAGGGCTGGCATACGGGGACGGCCATTTCACTACCATGCTGGTGAAGCAGGGGCAGGTGATCTGGTGGCCGGCACACCTCGCCAGGTTACAGCATGCCTGCGCCAGACTGGGGTTTGCTGAGCTTCCCTGGGATAGCCTGGCCGCCGAAGTGGCGCAAGTGGCAGCAGGGCAGACGCAGGCTGTCGCCAAGATAGTGCTGACCCGTGGCAGTGGGGGACGGGGCTATGACGGCGCGGGATGCAATACGCCTACCCGCATTGTCTCCCTGGCGCCATACCCGGCCCACTATCTTGACTGGCAGCAAAACGGCATCGCGGCCCTGGTCTGTCAGCAGCAGCTTGGTGATGCTCCCATGCTGGCAGGGCTCAAGACCCTGGGTCGTCTGGAACAAGTTCTGCTCAAAAGCGAACTTGCCGCGCGGGGCGGAGTCGAAGGTATAGTCTTGAACAGCCGTGGATTTCTGGTAGAAGGGGTCAGTGCAAATCTGTTTTGGCGCCGTGGCAAGACGGTGTTCACACCGGATCTAACCCGCGCCGGGATCGATGGCATCATGCGCAAGCGCGTGATGATGATGCTTAAACAGATGGGTATTGAACTGCGTGTCGTGGAGGCTCCGCTGGAGTCACTGTGGCAGGCTGAAGAAGTCTGGTTGACCAATACCCTGATGGGCATAGTGCCGGTCACCAGCATTGGGGATGTGCACTATCCCAGCCCGGTATTGATCCGCCGTTTACAGGAGCGTTTGGTCATTGAAGTTTAATCGGCTCTACACCCTGCTCGCGGGGGCAGCCCTGACCGTTGCCGTCGCCGGAGGGTATGTGTATTACAAATGGCAAGAGGTGGAGACGCTCACCAACAAGGGGCCGACGCGCCTCTTTACCGTCGAAAAAGGTGCCCATGCGGCGCGCCTGATTGCCGAACTGGGGGAGGGGGAAACCAGCCCCTGGGCGGTGCGGCTCTGGCTGCGTGGCCACCCTGAACTGGTCGCCATCAAGTCTGGTACCTATGAGATCAAGGAAGGGGCCCCACTCAAGGAGACCCTCTCCCTGTTTGCTTCCGGCAAGGAGTTTCATTTCAGCCTGACCTTTGTCGAGGGTTCCCGTTTCGAAGACTGGTTGAAACAGCTCTCGAGCGCTCCTTACCTGGAGCGGCTGACCGTGGAGCAGAGCGAGACTGAGCTGGCGCAAGAGCTTGGCATCGACAACGGCAAGCTGGAGGGCTGGTTCCTGCCGGAAACCTACGCCTACACCACCCATGCCAGCGACATCTCCATCCTGCGCCGTGCCTATCAGGACATGAAAACCTTCTTGCAGGAGAACTGGGAGAAGCGGCAGGCCAATCTGCCCTACAAGACGCCCTATGAGGCGCTCATCATGGCCTCCATCATTGAAAAGGAGACAGGCCAACCGGACGAGCGGGCGCAGATCGCTTCCGTGTTCGTCAATCGGCTGCGCCTTGGTATGAAGCTGCAGACAGATCCCACCGTCATCTACGGGGTGAAGGACAGGTACGATGGCAATATTCGCCGCAGCGATCTCACCGATGTGAACCCCTACAACACCTATGTGATCGATGGCTTGCCGCCGACCCCCATCGCCATGCCGGGCAAGGCTTCCATCGAGGCGGCGCTCAACCCCAAGTCGACCGACTATCTCTATTTCGTCGCCAAGGGGGGCGGGGCCCACTATTTCTCCAAGACCCTCGATGAACACAATCGGGCGGTCCGCGAATACATATTGAAGAAACCCTAATGTCTAAATTTATCGTGATTGAAGGACTGGAAGGGGCAGGGAAGAGCTCCGCGGTAAGCTATGTGACCGACTACCTGCATGCCCACGGCATCGACAGGATTGAGTGCACCCGTGAACCGGGTGGCACCCCCCTGGCGGAGCGGATGCGCGCCATCGTCAAGGAGGTGCACGACGAGCGCCTCACCGTCGAGGCCGAATTGCTGCTGATGTATGCCTCCCGGGTGCAGCTCGTGGAGACCCGGATCAAGCCGGCGCTGGCCGAGGGCATCTGGGTGGTCGGTGATCGCCACGATCTCTCCTCCCAGGCCTATCAGGGGGGCGGTCGCGGCATAAATGCCCAGCTCATTGGCGCCATCAAGCAGGCGGTACTCGGTGACTTCAAGCCGGATTTGACCCTCTACCTCGATATCGATCCCGCCCTCGGTCTGCAACGAGCACGCCATCGCGGTGAGCTCGACAGGATTGAGCTGGAGCAACTCAGTTTCTTTGAGCGCACCCGCGCCCGCTACCTGGAACTCGCGGCCAGGGATGACACCATCCTGGTGATCGATGCGAGTCAGACGCCGGATCGGGTCAAGGCCGCCATCGAGGCTGCACTGGCCGACAACCTGAAAGATGAGTCCCCATGTATCCCTGGCTGATCCCGGACTGGCATGCCCTGAGCCAGACGGCCCAGGCAGGTCGCCTGGGCCACGCCTGGCTGCTGCTCGGGGATCCCGGCCTTGGCAAGGAGCAGCTTGCAGAACGATTGGCGCGCCTGCACCTCTGCCAGCAGCCAGATCGCGGTGAACCCTGCGGTCACTGCCACGCCTGCCAGTTGCTGGACAAGGGCCATCATCCGGATCTCGGCACCATAAGCGCCGACAGCAAGAGCATAGGGGTCGAGGCCATTCGCGAGATCTGCGGCCGCCTGCAGAGCACTTCCCAGCTGGGGCGCGGCAAGGTGGTGGTCATTCCGGACGCGGAGCGGATGACGGAGTCGGCCGCCAACGCCCTGCTGAAAACCCTGGAAGAGCCGGCCGGCGACAGTCTGCTGTTGCTGATCGCATCTCAGGTTTCTCGCCTGCTGCCCACCATCCTCAGCCGTTGTCACAAGCATGTCTGTCAGCTACCGACGGAGGGGGAGACCCTGCGCTGGCTGAGTGAACAGGGTCATCAGGCCACTCAGGCCCAGGTACGGATCTGCCTGGGAGCGCCGCTTCGGGTACTGGGCTATATCGGAGAGCAGCAAGACAGTGCACGCCGGGATCTGTTGGAGAGTTTCGTTTCCCTGTCACAGACGCCGACCCGGGCGGCGAGTGTCTGCTCCCAGCTGGCACAGGAGAGTCAGATCAGGTTGCACTGGTTGCAACTCTTCCTGTGCGATGCTCTCAAGACCCAGGCGGGCTGTGGTCATCACCAGCTGGCGATGCCGGATCTGGCCGCCCTCAGCGAGCAACTGGCACAGCTGCACTCCAGCGAAAGATTGCTGGAGGCGGAGCAGCAGCTCGTCGTCCTGAAAGCGGCCTGCCAGCCGGGCCAGCTCTCCAATCCCACCATCCATCTGATGAACTGGCTCAATCGCTGGTTATGACAAGTTACAAGGTTGTCTATGTTACTCGTTGATTCCCATTGCCATCTCGACCGTCTCAGCTATGGCAGCAAGCAGACCGACATGGCCGATGTCTTGGCCAAGGCCGCGAAACTGGATGTGGGATATTTTCTCTGCGTCAGCGTGACCCAGGCACAGTTCCCGACCATGCTGGCGGCGATCGCCCCTTATCCCCAGGTGTTTGCCTCCTGTGGCGTCCATCCGCTCAATCAGGATCCCGGGGTGGATGCCGCCTTGCTGTTGACGCAGGCGGCGGATGAAAGAGTGGTGGCCATAGGCGAAACCGGGCTCGACTACTTCTATTCGCCGGAAAACAAAGAGGTACAGCAGGCCTCCTTCCGGGAACATATCCGGGTTGCCCGGGCATTGAACAAGCCCCTCATCATCCATACCCGGGATGCCCAGCAAGACACCCTGCAGATCATGCGCGAAGAGGGAGCAGATCAGGTGGGAGGCGTGCTGCACTGTTTCACCGAATCGCTAGAGATGGCCGAGGCCGCCATGGAGATGGGCTTTTACATCTCCATCTCGGGGATAGCCACCTTCAAGAATGCCTCGGCACTGCAGGCCGTGGTCAAGGCATTGCCACTGGAGCGATTGCTGATAGAGACGGACTCTCCTTATCTTGCCCCTGTTCCTCACCGGGGGAGGGAGAACGAGCCTGCCTTCGTACGAGACGTCGCGCAATTTATTGCCGATCTACGGCAGATATCGCTGGCCGAATTGGCAGAGGCCACCAGCCACAATTTCTTTGAGCTATTCAAGCTGGCTAAAAAATAATCCCAAGGAGCCCCGACAGACGGGGCTCTTTATTTAAAATCATCAGCCTGATTACCCACGGCAATATCAACCACCCGCCTCGTTATCTCTCACTACGTATCCGACACGGACCCATCTTCTGGATAACGTTTTCTCCGGATATAGAGTAAGCCAGTTTATTATCTCCGTGAGGTTGGAGGCATTGAATCAATACTCTTTAAGTATCGATAATATTCATTATCGATACTTGATGGATCTGAAAGATCCTGTAAGATCCTCCTAAACTCCATATCGAATCATAGACTTACGTGGCCTATCCAACCATTTCACCACCTGCTCATCAGTCACTGCAGACCGTATTCGATCCTGCGCTCAATAGCCGGGCGCGGCGTTTCCTGCGCAGTGCAAAAGCGGATTCCACCCTCAATGCCTATCAGGCAGACACCCGTATCTTCGTATTCTGGTGCCAGTTGCATGGGCTGGATCCACTGCAAACCAGCCATCACGACATCATGAACTTTCTGGCAGATCAGGCTGACGGCATATTGGCGGACTGGGTATGGCTGGATAAAGAGGAGGGGAAGGGGGAGCTGCGCAACGGGGAGCCTCGAAAACCGGCCACCCTGGTGCGGCGGCTCGCCGGCATCCGCTATGCCTTCAAGCAGAAGGGGATTCATCCCATGCCGACCGAGCATGCGGAAATAAAGGAGATGATGCGGGGCATAGTGCGCCTCGGGGATAACCGCAAACGCAAGACGGGAGCCCTGACCCTGCAACCCCTGACCCGGGTGCTCGACGAGATAGACACCTCCACCCTGGCGGGGCTGCGGGATCACACCTTGCTGCTCTTGATGTTCAGCGGCGCCCTGCGCCGCTCAGAAGCAGCTCGTATCGAGGTGAGCGATCTCGACTTCGTGGGGCAGGGGATCCGGCTCCGGCTCAAGCCGAGCAAGCATCAACTCCATGAAACCGAAATCGCGCTCATTCCAGGCAAGCACTATTGCCCGGTAACCGCCCTCGGCCGCTGGTTGAAAGCGAGCCGCATAAGCCAGGGCCCGCTGTTTCGCCGCATGACCCGCTGGGGGCAGCTCACCGCAGATCCCCTGGGGCCGCAAGGCATCAACCTGATGATAAAGCGGCGAACCGGCCAGGTCATCGACGATCTCTATGTCAGTGGCCACAGCCTGCGCCGAGGCTTCATCACCTCGGCGGTGACCGCGGGCAAACCGATGAACAAGATCATCGAGGTGACACGGCACAAGGACATGCGTACCCTGCAGGAGTATTTCGACGATGCGCACAAGTTCTCCGACCATGCCCTCGCAGGTTTACTGTAAGATAACCGCGCCACGTTGTTTTTTATGTTAAATTCCATCTGATTGATTTGATGATATATTTATCGCACTCCGACGCAGTGCCGGTGAAGGGTCACCATGAAGGGAAAAGAGCTAGGCACAGCAGGCGGCTCTCACCCCTGGCAGGGGAGTGTCATTCCGGCGCCCTCCAGTGTGAGAGATAACAAACCCCACTCTCTTATTTAGCAAGGTCATATGAGCCAGGAAATGAAGATGAATGTGGCGCAAGACAATGCCGAGCGGCAACGCCAACACGTGAAACGCAAGCAGGAGACCCACAGCAGGCTGCAATGCTGGATCAGCAATCGCCACGCCGAGCGGTTGCAGGAGCTCGGTCAGCACCTGGAAGACAATCAGGCCTCCCTCATCGAGCAGGCGATCGATCTGCTTTACCAGCACGAGCTGGTGCCCCAGGGGCGACCGGAGAAAGCACTCACGGAGATCAGCGAATAAAAAAAGCCAGGTACGAATTCCTTGTACCTGGCATAGGGGAATTGGCTCCTTGCAGAGCCGTGCGCTAATTGATATGCGGATTGCCTTAAGCTTAGACAAGGTGCGAGGCATTTCAAGAAGTGACTAAAAGTTCAACCAGAGTGTGGGTTTTCCAGACTCGAACAGGTGTCTCAGCATGAACTGGCCACCGGCACCTCACTCATTGAACAGGTTGTTGTCCCGCACCAGCTCACGGGGCAGGGCATTCTTGATGCGGCTCCCCACCCATTTCCCCATACCAAGCGGGTGACCCTGATAACGGACGATCACTTCCCCCGTTCCCGGGGCCAGCTCGGGCCAGACATCCCGTCCCATCATGAATTCACGCCCATTGGCGGCATCCAGCTCGACACACCCCCGGGTAGCCAGGCTGCCGTAGGCCAGCGCCCATTCGTGGGTGAGGCGATAACCCTTCTTGAAGGTTTCCGCCAGTTTGATGCCGATGCGATCGAAGCGCAGCTTGCCCTGCACCTGCTCAAAGGCGTGAGGGAAGAGCCAGATCTCGTCATTGCGACCAAACAGCTGACCCCGCGCAGCGACCCCGAAGCTCGCCTCTATCTCCTGCAACATGGGCTCGGCCTCTTTCGCCGGCAGAGGGGAGAAGGGGAACTTGCCGAGCTTGCCCGGCTTGAACATGGTGTTGGGCACTGAGTGGTGCTTGCTGATCCTAGCGACGAAGAAGCCCTCGCTGTCGAAGATTTGGGGCCAGACATGCAGGTAACCCTCGGGGGTGCAGGCTTGCCCGGCACCGGGGAAGAGAGAGGCCAGGGAGTCGACGCTCAGGGCGTCGCCGAACTTGTCTTGCAGCGACTGACAGACCGCCTGGTTCTCCTGCAGGCTCAGGGTGCAGGTGGAGTAGACCAGCACGCCACCGGGTTTGAGGGCGTGGAAGGCGCTCTCCAGCAGCCCTTGCTGCACAGCGGCAATCTCCTCGATGCTTTCGAGACTCCAGTTGCGCAGGGCATCTTCATCCTTGCGCACCGTGCCTTCCCCCGAGCAGGGGGCATCGAGCAGGATGGCATCGAAGGTTTCCGGCAACCACTGGCCAAACACCTTGGCATCGAAATGGGTCATGGCCACATTGGTCACGCCACAGCGCTGGATATTGGCGCTCAGCACCTTGAGCCGGCTGCTGGAAAACTCATTGGCAACCAGCATGCCCTGGTTGTTCATCAGGGCCGCTACCTGGGTGGTCTTTGAGCCGGGCGCCGCCGCCGCATCCAGCAGCATGCCATCGTGCTTTATCCGCTCGCTGGCAAAGAGCGCCGTCACCGGCAGCATGGAGCTCGCCTCCTGGATGTAGAAGAGGCCGCACAGGTGCTCGGCAGTGTTGCCAAGGGGCACGCTCTCGTCGGCCCGGGTCAGCCAGAAGCCGGTTTCGCACCAGGGCACGGGATCCAGCTGCCAGCCCAGTGGCGCCATGCGTGTCACGAAGTCGGGCACGGAGATCTTGAGGGTGTTGACCCGGATGCTGCGCCGCAGCGGCCGCCGACAGCTCGCCACGAACGCATCCATGGAGAGGTGGGTCGGCATGATGTCCGCGATATGACGCAGGAAGTGTTCGGGAAGGTAGGTATTGTCGTGCACAGTGCCGTCTCGCTGACCCAAAAGAGGGGCGACATAGTACCACAGGGGTCGGAATATTCTGAATGGGCGATGGGTAAAACGAACAAGCCCGGCACTGGGCCGCAATGCTGTTCA
>NZ_CDBZ01000035.1:0-2937 GCF_000819985.1 Aeromonas media
GTGAGCCACCAGGATCACCGGGCCGTCGATGCGCTCCAGCGTCTGTGCGATGGCCTCGACCCTGGCCTGGCAGCTCAGCGTGTCAGAGTCTAAAGGCGGCACTGTCACCACCTTCTCAAGCCCCTCGGCGAGCAGAGTCTGCCAATGGTCTGCCACATGCCCACGCAGGCCGGGCACGATCAATACGGTGGCCTCGGGTTGAAATGCCTTCATCTCTCTTACCCTGTTCAGGCGCTCCGGCGACGGCCGGATGACATCAAGACCACAGTAAGGTGCCAGCTCCCCGGCTGCTTTACCTTGGATGCCATGGAGTTGTCTTTATATGACAGGAGCCGGGTGACCTGAGGATCAGAGGTCTGTGCAGAACGGGACTCGAAAGACCATTAAGTTGGTTGACGGACAGGGTCATCACATGACACCCGAGACTAACAGATCAGTTAATAAGCACTTTCCAACTTGTAAATGAAATGATAAAAACCAGTTAACAACAAGCAACCAGCAGATGAGCTGTCGCCATGGAAATTGCATCATGACCCTCCTTGCCAGAGCCGCCACCCTCACCAATTATCTCGACATCGCCCGCCAGCTGGGCCTCAATACCCCCAACCTGTTGTCGCAAGCCGGCCTCAGCGCCTCCATTCTGGATGTGCCCAATCAGCGCATCCCCGTCTCCACCATCGTCAACCTGCTCGAGCTGTCCGCCCGGACCGGGAACTGCCAGAGCCTGGGCCTGCGCATGGCGGAGCATCGTCAGCTGTCGGACTTTGGCGAGGTAAGCCTGCTGCTGAGCTATCAGCCCAACCTGCGCGAGGCCTTGCAGGTCATAGTCCAGTACATTCACCTGTTCAATAATGCCCTGGCCATCTTCATCGAGGAGGCGGGCAAGGCGGTGATCATTCGCGAGGAGATCATCACCGACGCCCCCATGCCCTCACGCCAGGCCACCGAGCTCGCGGTCGGCGTCATGTATCGCTTCTGTGCGGCCCAGGTCGGGGTCGGCGCCAACTGGCATCCCATCAGCGTCAACTTCACCCATGATGCGCCGGCGGACCTCACCATCCACAAGCGACTGTTCGGCTGCAAGCTGGAGTTTGGCAGCGAGTTCAACGGCATCGTCTGTCACGCCGCCGATCTGGACATTCCGAATCCCCTGGCCAACCAGGCCATGGCCCGCCATGCCCGCCAGTACCTCGACACCCTGCTGGTGGAGACCCAGCAATCCCTGCTGACCGACGTACGCAAGGCCGTCTACCTGCTGCTGCCCATGGGGCGCGCCACCATAGAGCAGATCGCCCGCACCCTGGGGATGAACGTGCGCACCCTGCAGCGTCATCTGGAAGAGAGCGGCGCCACCTTCAGCGAACTGGTCAACGACGTTCGCCGGGATCTGGTGATGCGTTATCTGCAAAACTCCGGCTACTCCCTCGGCCACATCGCCGACATGCTGGGCTACTCCATGCCCAGCTCCTTCACCCGCTGGTTCAACGCCCAGTTCGGCATGCCGCCAGCCACCTGGCGCTCCCGCCACAAGGGCGTGGTGGCGCAACCCGCACGCGCCGGCCTCGCCTACGGCTGAGACAACCGAGCATTGGCCAGACGAGAGCAGGGAGGCATCCAGCCTCCCTGCTCTTTTTCTCCTTCTGCATGTTCTGTCGTCTTGCTAGCTGGCGTCGGCGCCCACCGGGGTGCAGGGCTTGCCGCCCTCTTGAACATCCCCCTCCCGGTGTGCACGGGCCGCTGCCGCCCCGGTACCGGACAGCAGGAAGTAGGAGAGCGCAGGCACCCCGATCAGGGCCCCCAGCATGTTCCACAGGAACATGAAGGTGAGCAGTATGCCCATGTCGGCCTGGAACTTGATGGGAGACCAGATCCAGCCCACCACACCGGCGGCCAGGGTGATCCCCACCAGCCCCACCACCCGGCCGGTGAAGGCCACGGCCTGGCGATAGGCGTCCACCAGTGACATGCCCTGGCGCTGATGGTGCAGTTGCACGCTCAGCAGGTAGAGCGCGTAGTCCACTCCGATGCCGACCCCGAGCGCAATCACCGGCAGGGTCGCCACCTTGACGCCGATCCCCATGAATACCATCAGCGCCTCGCACAGCACCGAGGTGAGCATCAGGGGCACCAGCGCCACCACGGTCGCCCGCCAGCTGCGAAAGGTGATGAGGCAGAACAGGGTCACCGCCAGATAGACGTAAAGCAACATGGTGCGGTTGGCCTCATGCACCACCATGTTGGTGGCGGCCTCGATGCCGGCACTGCCCGCGGCGAGCAGGAACTGGCGATCCGCGGTGCCGTTCTCCTCGGTAAACCGCTCGGCGATGGCCACCACGCCGCTCAAGGTCTCGGCCTTGTGATCCTTCAAGTAGGCGATCACCGGCATCAGGGAGCAGTCGGTGTTGAACAACTCCGGGGTGTTGACCGAGGCCTGCTGGGCGGCATAGTTCAGCACGTTCTGGTTGCGCTGGAGGCTGGCGAGCCTCGGGTTGCCCTCATAGGTGCCGGCGGTGATCTGGCGCACCGCGTTGACCAGCGAGCTGGTGGCCTGTACGCCGGGATGCTGCTGCAGCTCCCACCCCAGGCGATCGGCCAGGATCAGGGTACGGTAGTCGAGGCACCCCTCCGGCGCCGTCTTGATCATGACGGCAAAGAGATCGCTCGAGAGGGCGTAGTGGCCGGTGATGTAGGCGTTGTCCCTGTTGTAGCGGGAATCCGCGCGCAGCTCGGTAGCCCCGCTGTCCAGATCGCCCACTTTCAGGTTCAGGCTCACCAGGTAGCCGCCTATCCCCATGGCCAGACCCAGCAGAACCACAACGGTGGCCCACTTGCGCTCGGTGCAGCGATCCAGCAGCGCCCAGAGTCTGCCGAACCCCTGGTTGGCGGCGGCGTGGGTCTCTATCCTGAGCGCTCGCTCGGCCGCCTTGCGGCCCACCC
>NZ_CDBZ01000035.1:2990-4141 GCF_000819985.1 Aeromonas media
GCGGCCCACCCCCACATAGGAGAGGGCTACCGGCATCAGCAGCAGGGAGGTGAAGATGAGCACGGCCACCCCGATGCTGGCGGTGATGGCGAGATCCTGAATGACCGGGATGTCGATCAGCATCAGCACGGCGAAGCCCACCGCGTCGGCGAGCAGCGCCGTGACCCCGGCCAGGAAGAGGCGGCGGAAGGTATAGCGCGCCGCTATCTGGCGGTGGGTGCCACGGGCAATGTCCTGCATGATGCCGTTCATCTTCTGGGCCGCGTGGGAGACCCCGATGGCGAAGATGAGGAAGGGCACCAGCACCGAGTAGGGGTCGATGGCGTACCCCAGCCAGGCGACCAGCCCAAGCTGCCACACCACGGCGATGAGCGAGCAGCCCACCACCAGCAGGGTACTGCGCACGCAGCGGGTGTAGAGGAAGATGATGACGAGCGAGGTGACTACCGCCAGGGCGAAGAAGAGGATCACCTGAATGAGGCCATCGATGAGATCCCCCACCAGCTTGGCAAAACCGATCACCCGGATCTTGTACTGACCCGTCCCCTCCTCCCCCGCCTGGTGCGGCTTGCCGTCAAATTCAATCTGGCTGCGCAGCCGCTCGATGCGCTGGGAAAAGGCATGGTAATCGAGGGGCTTGCCGGTGGCCGATGCCTTGTCCAGCAGGGGCACGATCAGCATGCTGGACTTGAAGTCGCTCGCCACCAGGCTGCCGACGATGCCGGCTCGGTTGATGTTCTGGCGCAGTTGCTCGATGTCGGCGGGCTTGCCCTGATAGGCATCCGGCATCACGGGCCCGCCCTGGAACCCCTCCTCGGTCACCTCGGTCCAGCGCACCGCCGGGCTCCACAGGGACTTCATCCAGGCCCGGTCGACCCCTTCCGTCAGGAACAGCTCGTCATTGACCCGTTTAAGTACGCCGAGATAGTCGGGGTCGAAGATGTCCCCCCGGGTATTCTCCACCACCACCCGCACCGAGTTGCCGAGGCCACGCAGGGAGTCCCGGTTCTCCAAGAAGTTTTTGATGTAGGGCTGGCTCTGGGGGATCATCTTCTCGAAGCTGGGTGCCAGCGCCAGGCGGGTCGTCCCCATGTAGCCAAGCACCAAGGTCGCCAGTGTCATCAATAACATGAACAGGGCTCTATGGTTGA
>NZ_CDBZ01000035.1:4275-6235 GCF_000819985.1 Aeromonas media
CACCAGCCGCTCCAGCAGGTTGCCGGAGTGCCTTTCGAACTGTGCCAACTCGCGGATCACCGGCATCGCATCTTGCTTCACATGGCCCATCTCTGGATCCTCGTTATCGTTATGGGGCCGTCATCCGGTGACGGCCTGCTTTCACACACGTTATTTGGCCGCAGTCGGCATGCGCACCCCGCGGCTGCCCACCAGCGCCAGGGTGCCATCGGCGGTCAGGGCGGCGCCCGCCACCGGCGAAGGCTCGGCCTGGGGCAGCAGCGTGAGCGGCTCGTTGCCACGCTGGAGCAGCATGTGACCGGCCTGGGTAAACAGGCGGAACTGGCCATCGGCCCCCTGCATCGCGGTGCTGATGCTGATGGGCAGCGGACTGGCCAGCCGTACCCAGTGCTGGCCGTCATCCGTGCTGCGATAGGCATGGCCGCGCAGCCCGTAGATCAGCAGCTCACCGGGTCGGCCGATGAGGCCGAAGAAGCTGCCGTCATAGGGGCTTGGCAAGGAGACGAAGCGCTGCGTCCCCGGGTCCCACTTGCGCAGCAGGCCCTGCTCACCCACGAGATAGAGGTCGTCACCGGCCCGGGCGATGGCATTGAGGTGCAGCCCCTGGGGGTTGTCGGTGCGATCCTGCAGCGGTGTCCAGCTTTGGCCACCATCCTGGGTGCGCAGGATCAGGTTGAAGACCCCGACCACGTAGCCGACCCTTTCATCCTGGAACCAGACGTCGAGCAGCGGCTTGTCGGCCCCCTCCTCCACCAGGCGCTGCCCCTCCTCCACCCATTGTGGCCAGGACTCGTTGCCTGGCTCGGCACGGGCCAGGGCCGAGTAATGGCGCAGGACCAGCTCCCCTATCTGGCGGCCATCCAGCTGTTTTTGCCAGCTGGTGCCACCATCTTGGCTGTGCAGCACCACGCCATCCCCCCCCACCGCCCAGCCCTGCTCGGGAGTGGGGAAGACGACGGCGTTCAGATCCGAACTCACCGGCACCCTGGCCTGCTGCCAGCCCTTGCCTTCGTCGTCGGAGTAGAGGATGTGACCCCGCTGCCCCACCGCCACCAGCCGCGACCCGGCACGGGTCAGATCCAGCAGGGCGCTGTGCCGGGCCAGGGCGCTCGGCTTGGCTGGCAGATCCAGCACGTCGATGTATTCAGACGCCAGCACGGCCCCCTGCATCAGCAGGGCGCAGCACAGCGCCAACTTGTTGAATGAACCCATACGTCCTTGTCTCCATATGCGCCGGGGACGCCGGCACGAACAGCCGGGAGCCGGGCTCGCCTGCGGCGAGCCTGGTTCCCGTCAGCGTCAGCGGATCCCCGCCCCGGCCAGAGACTCCGGCGACCACTTTGCCTTCGACAGGGAGGTGCCGTACTTGATGCCGCCGTAGGGACCCACCACGCCGTTGATGTTGTAGCTGCCCGCCACCAGGTCATAGATCATGAAGGGCGTCGCATCCGGGGTCTCCTTGTCATAGCTCTGGCTCAGGAAGGCAAAGGAGCCACGATAGAGCTGACCACGGGCGTCGTACTGATCGGAGGCCAGCGCCACCCAGCTGTCTTCGTCCAGGTAGAAGCGACGCTTTGCGTAGATGTGGCGCTCCCCGGCCTTGAGGTTGCCCTCCACCACCCAGACCCTGTGTTTCTCCCAGCGCACGTGATCCGGTGACAGGAAGTTCGGGGTGGTCAGGGCACTGGCATCGGGCTGATAGGTCAGTCGATAGGTGTTGTAGGGCACGATCATCTCCTGCTTGCCCACCAGCTTCCAGTCGAAGCGGTCCAGCGCGCCGTTGAACACGAACACATCGTCATAGGTGCCCGCCCCCGAGGTGCCCGGGTTCGGGGTGTCATAGGCCAGGTTCGGCGCCAGCTTGACCCGGCGCTGCCCCGGCAGGTACTGCCAGGCCTTGCGCGGCTGCTCCAGAGGGTTGGCGGCATCGCGCAGCATGATGGCCTCGCCGGCGCGCCGG
>NZ_CDBZ01000035.1:6280-7718 GCF_000819985.1 Aeromonas media
TGGCCTCGCCGGCGCGCCGGGCCGGCCCCGTGTAATGGAGCTTCATCTGGTAGTAGGTGTCTTTGGCCGAGATGGGCTTGGTCATGTCCTCGTAGATGGCGTAGTTGATGAAGGCCTGCCCCGTGGTGGAGAGGGCCGCGACCCCGGCAGAATCGACGTTCCAGGAGTCGTACTTGGTGGCGATGTTCACCCCCTGGTAGCGCAGCAGGAAGTTCCACATCGCCTCGGCCCCGCTCTTGGGGATCGGGAAGGGAATGCCCGGCAACACCTTGTCCACCGCCATACCCCCCGCCAGGGTGGTGGCGTTCAGCGCGTTCTGCTTGGTGTTATCCAGCACCGCCTGGGGCAGCGCCACGCTGCGATGGGTCGGATAAACGTCCACCCGGAAGTCCGGGAAGCGCTTGAGCAGCTCCGTCGTGGTGGCGGTCAGCGCCCCCTGGTATTGCGCCGCGTTCTTGCCGGTGATCACCTGCAGCGGCTGCTCGCCCGCATACGGATCCGGGCGCATGCTGTCACCGGCCTTGAAGCCGGCGGGGGGCGTGGTCAGCCCCCCGCTGTAGGCGGGGATGCTGCCGTCGGCATTGGCGGCCGCGTCGGCGCCCACCTGGGTCAGGCTGGTGCCGAGCTGCTGTGCTTCACTGCTGGAGACGGCGGCCAGCGCCTGGCCCGCGAGGGCCAGGGTGAGGGCGGCGGTCAGCATGGTCTTGTTGAATGTCATATCTCGTTCTCCGACTCGGTCGCTTGACTCAGTAAGTGGTCTTCAGGGTCAGGTAGAGGGCACCTCTGTCTTCCGTGGTGGCACCGCCACCGGAGAAAGAGGCGTAACCACCGGCATAACAGGTGTTGCGCTGGGCGCCATCGAGGGCGTTGGGCGTGGTGCCATCCTCGGCACCGTCATTGCACTCGGCAGACTCGCCAAAGGAGTCCACGTATTTCAGATCGACGAAGTACTGGTTGTAGAGGGTGGCGCCGAGGCCCACCGCGTAACTCCCGGTATCTTTCGCCCCGCCCGCCTGGACCGGGGAGATCCCCGCCAGCCCCCAGTTCACCGAGAGCGGCATGCTCATGTCGACACCCGGCAATACCTGGTACCAGATCGGCGTGAAGTTGACCGCCAGCCCCCAGTTATCGCGGGTCGGCTTGTCGATGCCGGTGTAGCTGTCCTCCCCCTTGTAGAGCGCCTTGTTGTGGTCATCCAGGCTCAGCAGGTTGCTGTAGTAGAGCTCGCCGAGCAGGGCGGCCCCGTCGAACAGCGCCGTGTCGGCGATGGTCATCAGGCCGTTGAGGGTCCAGTGCAGGGTATCGCCGGTGGCGCCATAGCCATCGGAGTCATCGGTGATCACCCCGGTGTCGGCATTGCGGGGAGGCAGGGCGCCCAGGCCGGCGGCCAGCCCGCCCGGGCCCGGGGCGCTGAGCAGGGCCGGGATGCTGGAGAGCG
>NZ_CDBZ01000035.1:7854-8668 GCF_000819985.1 Aeromonas media
CCCGGCCACGTCCTTGGAGAGGCTCAGGCCGAAGATGTCGATGTCGTCGCCATAGGCCATGGAGTAGCTGGTGGTCGAGATCGAATTGCGCAGGTTGAGGATCGGGTTGGCGGTGGCACCACGGACACTGAGGCCACGGGCATCGAGCACCGCCTGGGGCAGGATGTCGGCGGTGCGGCGGTAGAAGGCCCCCAGGGTCGCATCCAACACCTCGGGGGACCACTTGGCCATGATGCCCCAGTCACCGTGCTTGCCCGGCTCGATGTCATCCCCCCGGCGAATGTTGCTGAGGGTGCCGCTCGGTCCGGCGAGGCCCGGCCCGCCGGTGTGGCCCAGCAGGAAGGACTGGGCACCAAAGCCCACCAGATCCGAGCTGCCATAATAGGTACCGGCTTCCGGCAGGCGGGCGGCGTTCCAGTCCAGGAAGTACTGGGCGGCGAAGGTCCACTCCGGGTTCAGGGTGAAGGAGGCTGAAACCTGGTTGCGGGGCACGAACAGCTCTTTCGCTTCCGTCCCCGGGGAGGCCGCCAGCTTCGCGAGATCGAGCCCCGACTGGCCATAGCTGAGGGCGTGTACCGGGCTCAGCAGGGTTTCTCCCCAGTAGAGGTTGTGCTGACCTATCTTGACCCCGAGCAGGGACTCGTCACCCAGCTCCATGTTGTGGAACACGAAGGCGTCGAGCAGCTCACCGGAGGGGCCATGGTAATAGCGGTCGGCATAGTCGCTCAGATGACGGTTGCCCGCCACCGGGGGCTGCCCGACGATACCGGAGCTGGCGCTGTTGCCGTTGATGAAGGGGTTCTCGTCAGCGCCG
>NZ_CDBZ01000035.1:8813-9300 GCF_000819985.1 Aeromonas media
CGGCGCTGATGCGAAAGCCGGTGTTGCCCTTGTTCACCACGTCCAGCTCGGTCAGCAGATCGAAGCGGGTGGTGACGGTATCGCCGGCATCCTTGAAGTTGTAATCCCCATCGTTGTTGTTCGGGGTGGCGAGCATCCGCTCGTCGGCACTCTCGGTGCGCACGCCGTAGTTGAACTTGCCGGTGTTGTCGAAGCGAACGGACCACTCTTCGCTTCCGGTATCGACTTCGACCGCCTGAACGGTGGGCATGAGGACGGCCGCAATGGCCGTCGCCAGAAGGCTGAGGCGCAGGACGCCGCAACCATGACTCGTGTGCATGTAATCCATTACAGTCTCTCCGAGTGTCGTCATCTGATTTAGTTGTTGTTATCTGTTTGCTCGCCGTTTCCGTTGGCTTTGCATTGATGCAAGCGAGATGACCTGGCTGATGGCGCACCACCTTGTTTGGCACTCGAGGATGCAGCTCTGTTTTTGCATCGGCCCCGG